>NZ_DAMDHB010000010.1:0-114357 GCF_032102465.1 Haematobacter sp.
GATTGCCTGCCAGCGCGACCCATGCTGACCCTCGTTGTCGAAGACCAGCCGCACCCCTGCTCACGAGTGGGAGCCTCCGGCAAACCCGGCGCGGTTCAGAGCGGTCGCCTGATTGGTCGAACCAAAGGCGGCATGAACACCAAGCTGAACGCCATCTGTGACAGTCAAGGAAGACCGATCGACCTGTTCGTCACCGCCGGATAGGTCAGCGATTACATCGGCGCACGCGCATTGCTCAGCGGCCTACCAAACGTCAAATGGCTACTCGGGGATCGTGGATATGACGCCGACTAGTTCAGAGAAGCCTTGCAGGACAAGGGGATACGCGCCTGTATCCCCGGCCGAAATCAGCGCAAGACACCGGTCAAATACGACAAGCGCAGATACAAGCGGCGCAACCGCATCGAGATCATGTTCGGCAGGCTCAAGGACTGGAGGCGCATCGCGACCCGTTATGATCGCTGCACCAAGGTGTTCCTCTCCGCCATTGCGCTCGCGGCTCTCGTCATCTTTTGGCTATGAATCCTGACCCTAGCGGTCCGCCTCGTTGCCAAGTTCCTCGCCGAAGGGTGCCACCTGCTTGCGGCCGCTCGCGCGACGATGATGACATGGCCCACGGCGCGATATCGGTCATCCCGGCAGCGACGAAGCCATTATCACGCCGAAGGATTACGGCATTGTCCTTTCCACCGCGCTATCCCATGCAGACATGCCCGACTTCCTCGGCGACTGAGCCTCAGAACGCTCGACCGTAGAACGGTTCAGCGGCAAGTCAAAGCGGTGCCAACCGGCCGGCTAACGGGCCCTTGACTGACGAGTTACCGCACCGCCAGCACTGCCTTGCCGACAATTTCACCAGACTCCAGCGCCCGATGAGCTGATACGGCATCCTCCAGGCGATAGATGCGGTCAACCCGGGGCCGGATCCTCCCTGCTTCGAAAAGCGGCCAGACCACCGCCTCCAAAGCCGCGGCGATCCGACCTTTCTCAGCAACTGGGCGCGCTCTCAGAGTGGTGCCGGTAATGATAGCGCGCTTGCGCATCATCAGGCCGATGTCCAGCGTCACCTCTCGTCCGGCGAGCGAAGCGATGTGCACCATCCGCCCCCCGGTCGCGAGCAGTTGCATGTTCTTCGGGAAAAACTCACCTGCCCGCATGTCGAGGATGACATCGACACCTGCGCCGCCGGTCGCTTCAGTCAGGCGGGCAACGTAATCCTCCGTGCGATAGTTTACCGCGATGTCGGCTCCGAGTTCGAGACAGGGTGCAATCCGATCGTCAGCGGAGACGGTCGTAAAGACCCGGGCGTCAAGGGCACTCGCAAGCTGTATCGCGGTTGTTCCAATGCCAGACGAACCCGCGTGGATCAGCACAGTTTCCCCGGGGGCCAGTTTCCCGGAGTCGTAGAGATTGGTCCAGACGGTGAAGAACGTCTCCGGTATAGCCGCCGCCGTGGCAAGGTCGAAACCCTTTGGCAACGGCAGCACCTGCGGCTCGGGCGCGACGACATATCCCGCGTAGCCGCCTCCGGCGACCAGCGCGCAGACCTCCTCGCCCGCATGAAACCGTGCAACGTCCGGCCCGACGGCGGCGATGCGGCCCGACACTTCCAGCCCGAGCACCTCCGTTACGCCGGGAGGCGGAGGGTAACTTCCCTGCCGCTGCACGATATCCGGGCGGTTGACGCCTGCGAATGCCACCTCGATCAGCACTTCGCCGGGACCGGCAACGGGTCTTGGCCCGGTGACCAGGCGCATCACCTCCGCTTCACCGTAGCCGTCGAGCGTGATGTGCTCCATCCGATCTGTCATATCATTACCCCATGTAATGGCCGCCGTTGACATCCATGACCGTCCCGGTCACGAAGCCCGCGCCCTCGCCCGCATAGAATGAAACGGCATCGGCGACCTCTTCGGGCGTACCGATCCGGCCCGCAGGGATGGTCGCCACATAGGCCGTGTTCACAGCCGCCCCGGCTTCGCGCGCCATCGGCGTGTCAATTCGGCCCGGCGCAATGCAGTTGACCGTGATCCCTTCGCCCCCGACCTGGATGGCGAGCGAGCGGGAGAAGGCGATCAGCCCCGCCTTGGAGGCGGCGTAATGCGCGCCTGCAACGCGCGATCCCGTACGCGCGGCCTGCGAGGACATGTTGATGAAGCGGCCCCAGCCCTTCGCCCGCATGACGGGCAGCGTTGCCTTGCTGATCAGGAACGGGGCGGTGAGGTTAATGTCGAGAACCTGCTGCCATTCAGGCAGGGCAGTTTCGGCGGCTGGGGCGCTCTTGCCGTCATGTTTGGGCGAGATACCGGCATTGTTGACGACGATGTCGATCCCCTCGCGCCGGGAGAGCTCGGAGAAGAAGCCCTCGACCGCCTGCAGATCTCCCAAGTCGAAACTCACGGCCACCACATCGAGGCCGCGGGACCGCAGACGGGCCGCTATCTCCTCGGTCGTCTCCAGACGGTCAACCAGCACCACGCGATGTCCATCCATCGCAAGCCGTTCGGCAATCGCTTCGCCGATCCCACGGGCGGCCCCGGTAACCAGTGCGACATGGCCGGTCGAAACCTGCTTGACTGGGGTCTGGCTCATCTCGGCAGTCCTTCCATCTGGGGAAATATCATGACCTTCGACGCGGCACGCCCATGGGCCAACGCAAAACCCGCGAGCACTTCGGTGAGCGGAAGTCGGTGGCTGATCATGGGGCGGAGGCTTTCTCCATGCCGCTCCAGAAGAGTGACGACACGGGTCCAGTCTTCGCGCCGGGAGCCATGGCTGCCCCTGATCTGGAGCTTGCGGCGCACGAGTGTTGTGGGATCGAAAGCCGCTTCGGCGGAATGGATGCCGGTCAGCACCAGTATCCCTTCGATACGGAGAAGCGACAGGCCATCGGTGATCGACGCGGCTTTTCCCGTCGCTTCGAACACCACGTCGGCATATCCGCCCAGACGTTTGAGTTCCGCCGCGCCTTCGGAGTCTGCCAGATCAATCACGTGTTCAAAGCCGAGCGCACGGCAAGTCTCCAGACGCGCCGCATCATCGAAACCCGCGATGATGACCTCTTTCGCACCCGCGAGCCGTGCCATGGCCGCAATGCCTTGCCCGATGGTGCCCGGACCCAGCACAATCACCCGGTCGTCCTGGCGTACACCGCCGGTCGCGACAGCACGCGCGGCGACGCAGAGCGGCTCCGTCAACGCGCCCAGTTCAAAATCGACGGTATCGGGAAGGGGAAATATGCCCGCCGCCCGCGCGAGCACCCAGGGCGCGAACGCGCCGTTCCGCATCAAGCCGAGCGTTCTCTTGTCGCTGCAGTTCTGCGGTTGACCGTCCTGGCAGGCGGCGCAGTTGCCGCAAGGGCTGGACGGCCAGATCGTTACGCGATCGCCGGGCGTGACGCCCGTCACTTCAGGTCCGACCGCCTGGACCACGCCTGCAAATTCATGCCCAAGGGTTACCGGCAGATGTGGCCGCATGAAGTCGTATCCGGCCGAGAACTCTTCGACATGCAGGTCGGAGCCGCAGATGCCTGCGGCTTCCACCCGCACGAGCACTTCCGCCCCGACGGGCGGCCGTGGTTCGGGAACGTCGAGAAGATCGAGCCCCGGAGAGGGAGATGTTTTCTGAAGGGCGAGCATATTTGTCTCCGTTGCCGGGCGAAGGACGGCGAAGACTTCCGCCGTCCCTGTGCCATGATTCAGATGTTGCCGCGTTGGCCCCAGCTGGGCAGCGGGATACCTTCGATCGTGGAAATGCCAAAGGGATCGGGTGCGACGGTGTGGATACGCTTGCCCTGCCATTGATCGAAGGTCGGGAAGGCGCGGGTGTTGTTCTGCGTCTGCGGATCGAACTTCACACCCCAGCCGACGATGGTTGACCCGATCGGCTTGTCGAGCGCCAGCGCCGCCTCGCGGATCTTTGCCGTGTCGAGTTCGCCCGCCGCCGGCAGAATGTCCTTCAGCACCGTCCACATGGCATTGAAGCCCATACCGGTATGGGCCGAAGGGGCGCGTCCCTCGAAACGGGCGGGATGTTCGGCATGGAAGCGGTCGAAAAGCGTGGCCGCTTCCGGGGTGAGACCGCCCTTGTTGATATAGACCGAGGTTCCGGCATTCAGGATGCCGTTGACGTCGTCCCCCAGCGCATCGGCGAATTCGTTGACATTATGCGCGCCGCCGTTGCCGATCATCGCCTTGACCTCAAGCCCCGCCTCCCGGGCCTGACGCCAGAAAAGGATGCCGTCGGGGGTGTACTGGCACACTATCAGCACGTCGGGTTGCAACTGCTTGTAGCGCTGGACCATGGAGGACAGGTCGGTGGTCTTGTAGCTGTAGGAAGTGGCATCGACGACGTTGACGCCCGCTGCTGCCAGAACCTTCCGCGCGCTTTCGCCTACGGCGGAGCCATAGGAACTGTCCTCGTAGAGCAGCGCCACCTTGAGATCCCCCAGCGGGATGCCCAGGCGGGGAACAACCTGGTCGATCATGAACTGCGCCGCGCCGCCGCCCAGACCGGAGGCGGGATAGATGAAGCGGAACAGGTGCTTGAAGCCGCGCTGCGTGATGTCGTCGGCAACCGCGCCCTGCTCGAAGTAGATGACCTTGTTGCGTTCGGCCACCTGGCTCGCCGCGAAGGAAATCGAGGAGGCATAGGACCCCATGATGACCTTGACCCGGTCGGTCGTGATCAGCCGGGTGGCCTGCGACGTCGCCTCGGTCGAGGAGGGAACATCGGCCACGACAAGCTCGACCTGCTGGCCGAAGACGCCGCCGTCTTCGTTGGCGAATTGCCGGGCCAGTTCGAAGCCGCGCATCACGTCGTTGCCCAGCGAGGCGAGCGGCCCCGAAAGCGGCAGCAACACCCCAAGTCGCAGGCCGTCGCCCGCCGCGAATGCGGGGCGGATGAAGGGCGCGGGCACGGCCGCGGCACCCGCCGCCGTCAGGGCATACTTGGTGAAAGTCCGTCTGTTTATGGTCATTTGTGCTCCTCCTCCGATGAACTCAGACCCAGATAGATGCGGCGCACATCCTCGTTGCCCTGCAATTCCTTGCCGGTGCCTGACAGCGCGACGCGACCGTGGTGAATGACATATGCGCGGTCGGCGACCGACAGCGCCTGATTGACGTTCTGCTCGACAAGCAGGAGCGTCACGCCGCGGTCGCGGATGGCCCGGATCGCGTCATAGACCCGCGAGATCATCACGGGCGCGAGCCCGAGCGAAACCTCGTCGAGCATCAGCACCTGCGGCGTCGAGATAAGCCCGCGCGCAATGGCGCACATCTGCTGCTGGCCGCCCGAGAGCGTGCCGCCGAGTTGCTGCGCCCGCTCCTGAAGGATCGGGAACAGCTCGTAGACCTGCTTCAGGTTTTCGGCCAGATGCGGGCGCGCGCGGGCGGAATAGGCCCCGATCTCAAGGTTCTTCTGCACCGACAGGCGAGGGAAAAGCCGTCGTCCCTCGGGCACCATGACAAGGCCATGTTCGACCTGCTGATGGGTAGGCTTCCCGGCCAGTTCTTCGCCGTTCAGGCGCACACTGCCAGATGTCGGCCGGATCGCTCCCGAGATCGCACGCAGGAGCGTGGTCTTCCCCGCCCCGTTGGAGCCGACAATGGCGACGACCTCACCCGGCGCAATCTTCAGGTCAACGCCGAAAAGAACCTCCGCATCACCATAGCCTGCATGGAGATTGCTGACTTCAAGCATGTTCTTCCTCCGCGCCGCTGCGCTCGGCGACGACGCCGAGATAGGCTTCGATGACGGCGGGTGTCTCCATGACCTCCCGGGGGAGGCCATCGGCGATCTTCCTGCCGTGGTCGAGCACCACGATCCGGTCACAGATCTGCATGACGGCCTGCAGGTTGTGTTCGACGAAGAGCACCGTCACCCCGTCGTCGCGAAGCTGGCGCACGAGGTCGAGCAGGCGATTGACCTCCGTGTGGTTGAGGCCCGCCATGACTTCGTCCAGCAGGATCATCTTCGGTTCGGTGGCAAGCGCGCGGGCGACTTCAAGCCGTTTGCGCTCCGCCGTGGTCAGCGAGGCGGTCGGGACTCCCACGCGCGTTCCAAGACCGACCCGCCCGGCAACAGCGGTGGCCGCGGCCCTTGCCGCCGGGATGGCCCGGTGACGGAGGAAGGCTGCGACCTCGATGCTTTCCTGAACGGTCATCGAATGGAATATCTGCGGAATCTGGAACGTCCGCGCGAGCCCGAGCTTGCAGGTGGCGTCGGGTGACATTCCTTCGATCCGGTGACCGTTGAAGATCACCTCGCCAGCCGTGGGAGCGAATACCCCCGCGATCACGTTGAACAGTGTGGTTTTCCCCGCGCCGTTCGGGCCGATCAGTCCGAGGATCTCGCCCTGCTCGACATTCATCGTGACATCGTTGACGGCATAAAGCCCGCCGAAGCGCTGGGTCACGCCCTTGATTTGCAGCAGCATCACGACTTGCTCCGGGATTTGATGCCGCGAAGGCGGCGCGATACGGCCTTGACCGCTCCGATCAGCCCGTTCGGCAGCAGGATCACGATGACGACAAGCAGCACGCCGTAGATGAACAGATGCATGCCCGCCGCGTATTGCCCGAAGGACTCCAGAAGGAATTCGCGCAGCGGCAGCGCGATCATCGCCCCGATGATTGGCCCCGTCACGGTTCCGATCCCGCCCAGAAGCGACATCAGCGGCAGGTCGACCGAGAAGGCCATGCTGAAGACGGAGGTCGGCTCGATATACATCACGTATTGCGTCATCAACGTGCCGCCGACAGAGGTGAAGAACGCCGAAATGAGCAGCGCGATGAGCTTGTAGCGGCGCATTGCGATACCGGAGGCAACTGCCGCCTCCTCACTGTCGCGGATCGCGCGGAAGTAGGCGCCGATATAGCTCCGCGACAGGCCGTAGGCGATCAGCGTCACGATCAGCATGAACACGCCGGCAAGCAGGGCATAGGACGAGCGTTCTTCGAAGATCATCCGCCAGAAGCCCGGTTCGTAGTTGATCGAAAGCCCGTAGGGCATTTCGGTGAACTTGCGCGAATACATCAGGACGATGCGGATCGTCTCGCCGAAGGCCATCGTCGCCATGGCGAAGAAGACGCCGCGCATTCGGAACGCCGGAAAGGCGATGAGCCAGGCCAGGATCATGCTGATGATGCCGCCCGCGATCATGCCGAGCCATGGCGACACGCCGGCGTAATTGTACAGCAGTGTCGAGGTGTAGGAGCCCACGCCGAAGAAGGCCGTATGACCGAGCGAGAACTGGCCCGCCATCCCGCCGAGGATGTTCCATGCCGAAGCCATCCCCGCGTAAAGGAACAGCAGAACCAGCAGGTTGACGTAGTAGTCGTTCGACACAGTGAACGGCAGCACGACGGCCATGAACACCAGGAGGGCGGCTGCCAGGAGATCGCGGCGGCGGATGTCGAAATAGTCGGTGAAGCGCGTCATTTCAGCGTCTCCTTCTCGGCGCCCTTGACGCCGAGCAGCCCGTGTGGACGCACCGCGAGCAGGGCAATCAGCAGCACGAAATGGGTCGCTTCCTTAAGGTCGGGCGCGTAGTAGCCCACGACGGTTTCGATCACCCCAAGTGCCAGTCCGCCCGCGATGGTGCCCATGACGGAGCCCAGTCCACCCAGAACCACCACTACGAAGGTCACCAGCACGAAGAACGATCCCACCGAGGGGAAGGCGTAGAAGGACGGGATCAGCACCCCGCCCGCCACGCCGGTGATCGCGATGCCGAGCCCGAAGGTGATGATGAAGATCTTCTCCGGGTTGATGCCCATCAGCCGAGCGGCGAACAGGTCCTGCGACACCGCCTCGATGGCGCGGCCGGTGAAGGTGCGGCGCAGGAACAGCAGCACTCCGCACAGGATCACCATCGCGAAACCGAAGGCGATGACCCGGTCGGTGGGCAAGTGAATGCCTCCGATGCGGATCGCGCTCATGCCGTCGGGCATCGTCTGGATCGTGCGATAGTCGGCGTGCCAGAGCATCAGGGCGAGGTTGGACAGCGCGATGGAAACCCCGAGCGTGGCGAAGACCTGAGTCATCTCGGACTTGTAGATCGTGAAACGCATGATCCCGAGATAGAAGATCACCCCGATCAGGAAAAAGCCCGCCCCGATGATCGGCGCCCCCCAGTAGGGGTTGATCCCGGTCAGCACGGTCAGCCAGTAGCCCGCATACATCCCCAGCATCAGGAACTCGCCATGCGCGAAGTTCACGATCTTGGCCACGCCGAAGATCAGGTTCAGCCCGAGGGCGGCGAGCGCATAGACGCCCCCGAGCAGGATCCCCGAGAGCAGAAGTTGCAGTAGCAATTCCATATCACCTGTCCCCTGCGCGGCTTCAGAGGTTGCCCTCGAAGACGGTGATCGGCGGCCAGGCGTCGGCCTTTGTGACCACGTCGATGAGCGTCGTGCCGCTGGCTGTCAGGGCGCGTGTCACCGCATCCCGGAACGCCTCGGCTGTGGCAACCTGCTCTCCGTTGCAACCGGCGGCGCGGGCAATCGCAGAATGGTCGATCTCGGTGAAACCGATGGCGCCGGTATGGGAGCCGAACTTCACCAGTTCCGCGTGTTTCTGGAAACCGAGAATGCCGTTGTTGAGCACGATGAGCGTTACGGCCAGCCCCATGCGGCGCGCGGTCTCCAGCTCCTGCCAGCAATGGGCGAAGCCGCCATCGCCGACGACCGCAACCACCTTCTTGCCGGGGGCGGCCACCTTGGCGCCCAGGGCGAGCGGCAACCCCCAGCCAAGCCCTGCGATGCCGCGCGGGGTGATGAACCGCTGACCCTTGCGTGCGGTAAGGAAGTTCAGCACCCAGAGCGAGGAGTAGGAGGCGTCGGCGCAGACGATCGTGTCCGCATCTATCAGCTTGTCGAGCTCCGACATCAGCCGTTCCGGCCGCAGCGGGCTTTCGGAACTTTCGGTGACCACGCGCGCGGCCTCGATACCCGATGCCTTGCGGGTTGCGATCTCGGTTTCCAGTTGGGCGCGCGCGGCCTTCCGCGTCGAAAGGTCCAGGCCGGAGAGCGCCTGGGTCAACGCTTCGATCCCCAGACGCGCATCCCCGACGAGACGCCGGGATTCATAGTTTCTCCCCACCTCCAGACCGTCGATGTCGAGATGGATGAAAGTCGCATCACGCGGATAGAGCTTCCAGCTGTCCGTGCCGTTCTGGTTCGTACGGGTGCCGATCAGCAGGACAACATCCGCACGCTCCAGCAACGGCAGCATGTCGCGGCGGGGGGAGTGGGTGCCGAGCGCGTTCGCCATGACACCGATGCTGAGCGGGTGACTTTCATCGACCGACCCCTTGCCCATGTTCGTCGTCATGACCGGCAGATGCGCGCTGTCCTGCAACGCCGCCAGGGCCTCCGTCGCGTCGGAGAGCAGCACCCCGCCCCCTGCGATCACAACGGGGTGACGGGCGCCTGCGATCAGTTCGGCGGCCTCGCTGACCCGCGCCGGATCGGGCGCAACCCGGTCGAGCGGGAAGTATCCCAAGTGTGCCTCACGCGCGTTCACGACGCGATGCATTTCATTGAGGAAATCGGCCGGAACCAGAAGCGCGACCGGGCCGGGCCGGCCGGTCGTGGCCTGTGTGATGGCCATGTCGACATAATCTTCCAGCCGCGAGGCCGTGTCGATGCGACGCACCCATTTGGTGCACGCCGCAAACAGCCCGAAATGGTCGAATTCCTGGAAGGCGTTGCGGTCGGTCTGGTCGCGATTCACTTCCTGCACGATGGCGAGCATGGGAACGGAGGCCTTGAGTGCCTCTGCCATCGGCGCGACGAGCAGCGTCGCCGCCGGTCCGTTCTGGGCCGTCACCATGCCGATCTTGTTGGATACGCGGGCATAACCGTCAGCCATCACTCCGCCAGCGTTTTCCGTGCGGTAGTTGATTTGGCGGATACCGAAATCAGGGACCACGAGATGGAGCGCCGAAGGCAGGCTCTGCCCGAAAATGGCTTCGACGCCGTGCCGCTTCAGAGAGGCTGCAAGCGTAACGGCAACAGGTTCCTGGCCGTCGGAACGGGTGTCTTTGGACATAGCGGTAATTCCTCCTCCGGCACCGTCGGGGCGATCTGCCGAAGACGGTGCATTCGATCTTGCCCGGCAATATGCATTTCTACATATGATATATCAAATATAAAATTGGCATTCTTCGGTTCTGCCGATACATTGGACGCAAGGAAGCCCCCAGTTCCGCCTTGGCAGCTCTGAAAGATATGGAAAAACATGGCAGTAGGTGAAAGCGACGAAACCGGATCTGCCGCTCTCGAACCGAAAGGATTGCGCAGCCTGGGCCGCACCAATCTGACGGAAGATGTGCATCAGGAGCTTGCCCGCGGGTTGAGCACGGGTCGTCTCCTGCCCGGTTCCAGACTTGGGATTCGCGATCTGGCTGAGGAGATGGGCATCAGCCCCACGCCCGTCCGCGAAGCACTTCAGCAGCTTGTTGCCGAGGGCGCCCTGTCACAGATCGCCGGCCGCTCCTTCCGCGTGCCTGAACTGGGCCCCGAGGACTATCTGGAATTGCGCAACCTTCGTGTGATGCTGGAGGGGGAGGCTGCAGCGCTGACCTCGCTCAGGATCACGCCCGAGACGATCGAACATCTCGAAGCCGTCCATGCCCGGCTGGCGGATGCCAAGCAGCGCGCGGATTTCAAGTCTGCGCTGATCCACAATCAGGAATTTCATCTGAGGGTCTGTGCAGAATCCGGGAGCCCGCGGCTTTACCGTATCGTCGACGGGCTGTGGCTTCAGATGGGACCATTGATGAACGTCCTTTATACCCGCTCCAGCGTCCCGACGGATGAGAGCAAGCGTCACTGGCATCTTCAGCTTCTGGATGCATTCCGGGCACGGGATCCCGAAGCTGCCCGCTCCGCGCTTCAGAGCGATATCACCGGCGGTTCGGAGGAAATCCTCACCGCCCTCAAACTCCGGCAACAAAGTGCCGCGCGGAAGAAGCGATGACATACTCCCCCTTGTACGCCACCCCCGTTCCGGCGCCCGACGCGATCGTCGATGTGTTAGTGGATGCCGGTGTGCGCTATGTTTTCGGCCTGTCGGGTGGCCATACGGGCAGGATTTTCGCTGCCCTAGAAAAGCGGCAGGACGTCATCCGCACTCTGCTCGTGCGCGAGGAAAGCCTCGGTTCCGTCATGGCGGAGACGGTGGGGCGGATGACGGGCGTTCCGGGCGTCGTTCTGGGACAGGGCCCCTGGATCCTGGGAAATGGGCTTCTCGGGACGATCGAGGCGAAACTGTCGTCATCGCCCATGCTGCTGCTCACGGATTTTTCGGATACTCCTCCTTTCGGGCTTCATGCTCCCTATCAATCCGGCACCGGAGAATATGGCGGATGGGATGCACGGGCGGCATTCGGAGCGGTCACCAAACAGGTGTTTCACGCGGATGCGCCCAACCCTGCCGTCATCGCAACCCAGCTTGCGGTGAAGCACGCCCTGGCGGGGCAGCCGGGGCCGGTTGCGGTGATCTACTCCATCTCCGCTCTCGACGGGCTTGCCGGCGGCGAGGCGGAGCCGCGCCTCTATCGCAGCCTGCCCTATATCACGCCCGCGCAGACGGGGCTGCCTGATCTGGGACCTGCCGTCGCCGCACTGAAGACGGCGAAGACTCCGGTCATCCTGGCTGGAAACGGCGTTCGCATCGCGGGAGCGGAGAAGGAGCTTGCCTGTCTGGCCGATAGGACAGGGATTCCCGTTGTCACCACCCCGACGGGCAAGGGCGTGTTCGACGAAAGCTCGCCCCTCTCGGCTGGAACGATGGGCGCCTACGGCAACCCGCTTGCCAACTGGGCGCTCGGACGCGCCGATTTGGTGCTTGTCGTGGGCAGCAAGCTGTCGGCATCCGATACGCTGGCAGGCGGTTCCGCATTGATCGATCCCTCCCGGCAGGTTTTGATCCAGATCGATAGGGAGCCGCGAAACCTCGGCTGGACGCAACCGGTGGACCACGCATTGCAGGGCTGCGCGCGCCACGTTCTCGGCGCGCTCGCATCGGTATTCCAGGGCAGCAGGACACTCACGAGCTGGGTGACGGGCGCCAATGTGCCGCGCACCGCGCCCGTTCCCGATCTCGGCATTGATCTCCTGCCGCCTGCGATCATCGCCACCATGCAGGACTGTCTTCCCGCCGAAACGATCTACACCTGCGACGCCGGTGAGAATCGTATCTTCATGCTGCACTATCTGCTGAACCGTGCAGCCGGGCGCTTTTCCCAACCTGCCGGAGCAGGCCCGATGGGTTACGCGGTGCCCTCCGCCCTCGCCCAAAGCCTGCTCAATCCAGGCAGGCCGGTCGTGGCCTTCTGCGGCGACGGCGGATTCTCGATGACGATGAACGGTCTGCTCACGGCGGTGGAGGAGCAGTTGCCGATCCTGTGCGTGGTGATGAACAACAGCGCGCTCGGCTGGTCCCAGCATTCGCGGGGGCCGTTCGCCACGCAGTTCGCGCGCATCGATTATGCGGCCATTGCGCGCGGCATGGGATGTGCGGGGTTTTCCGCGCGAACGCAGCATGAGCTGGGAGAGGCATTTGACGCGGCGCTGGCGGCGCTCGGCCACGGACAGCCTGCCGTGGTGAATGTGGAGACCTCGATGGCGATGTCCTTTGCCGAACTTGCCCATGCCCGCACCCGCCGGCTTTACGACGCGCCCTGACAGCGCAAACGATCTGGGAGGATCCGATGAACGACCCCGTTTATGACGTCATGGCCGAAGGCCTCCGCTTTCCCGAAGGCCCGGTGGTGATGACCGATGGTTCGGTGATCGTGGTGGAGATCGAACGCAGGACGATCACCCGCTGCCATCCCGACGGACGCACGGAGATCGTGAAGCAACTGGATGGGGGTCCGAATGGCGCGGCCATCGGACCGGACGGCGCGCTCTACATCTGCAACAATGGCGGCTTCGACTGGTACGAAAGCCCCGAGACCGGCTTGCGACCGCATCGACAGGCGAGCGATTACTCCGGCGGCAGGATCGAACGGCTCGACCTGGTGACCGGTGACCTGACAACGCTCTACACTGCGTCTGACAAGGGGCCGCTCAAGGGGCCCAACGATCTGGTCTTTGACGCGGACGGCGGCTTCTATTTCACCGATCACGGCAAGATGCGCCCGCGTGAGATGGATCGCGGCGCCGTATGCTATGCCCGGATAGATGGAAGCCACATCCAGGAGGTAATCGGGCCGATCCATTCCCCGAATGGCATCGGGCTTTCGCCGGACGGAAAGCTGCTTTGGGTCGCGGAGACCTTCACCTGTCGGCTTTGGGCCTTCGACCTTGAGGGGCCGGGCCGGATCCGGCGCCAGCCCTGGCCGCAGTCTCCGAACGGTGGGCGGTTTGTCGCGAATCTTTCGAACTACCGAGGGTTTGATTCCCTCGCAGTGGACGCCAAAGGCAATGTCTGCGTGGCGACCATATACGATGGCGCCATCACGGTGATATCACCTACAGGCGAAATCGTGGATGTCGTTCCATTCGCGGATCCTTTCTGCACGAATATCGCTTTCGGAGGCGAGGATTTCCAAGACGCCTACATCACGCTGTCCTCCACCGGAAAACTTGCAAAAATGCGTTGGAAGACGCCGGGGCTGAAGCTGGAATTCAACTCTTAGCAACTGTCTCCCAATCGCCGGTTTCAGGCGCCATGGGATCCCGGTTTTGAGGATTGCGTTTTCAGTCATGACGAGCCTGCATGTGATGGCGGCACTGACGCATTTGCGCGGCTTGCCGCGCGCCTCAACGCGTTTGGCGATGGGTTTCAACCGGATTGTGATCTGCGGCGGCAAATGTGGTGTGGAGCTCCGGCGCCGCGCCAGCACCAGAAACCCTCACTGCCGACCGCACCTATGTAGCGACACCTCCGATATCGCCTGCTGGCACGGCAAGACGCCCGTCATCCAATGACCCTATCGCAAGCGCGTGCATTCGTTTCTCCCGAACCCTGCAAGCACAGGGACGTAACGCATCTTCTGCCGGATCGAGGATTTTCGTCGCGTCGCAGCTCCCTTCGGAAGCAACATCAAAATATTCATGGGGCGGTGAGCTTCGCGGCCCCCGTCATCCCGTGGCTTTGACGCCTCCCTAGATGGCGGCTGAAAAGGCTTTTTCGGCCTGTGTCTGAGGGGAAATCGTGCGCAATCTGACGAAATCCAGCCGGAAATCTATATACTTCCGAGCATTTCCGGGCCGATTTCCCTGATTTCCGGCACATGGCCATGACACTTCAGGACTTTTTCCGCAGCGGGCTGATGCCGAGCACAGCGACGAACCGCTCGGAAAACACTGAACGGTACGCGCCCATCAGGCTTGCCATTGACCGCATGTCCCACGGGTGGTCTGGATCCCTGTGCAACTCAACGAGCACACGGGCCAGACGGGGATCGCGAAGGGCGGTGAGCGTGGCCTGAGCTCTGTCGTCGGCATCGGCGCGCCGGAAGGTCTGTCCGGTCATCGTGGCTCTCGTCATCCTGTCGCCAGGCGCGGCCGTCCACGCGAGAACCCTGTGGCGGACACAGCGTCGGTATCGGCAGAGCGCGAATATTATCGCTCTAACCTCCCCTATGACGCATCACTCAAACGCCTGGCCGATGCCATCAGGGCATGTTGGTTCCGCGAGCAGGGGCATCAGCGGTTGACGGACCTCGGCCACGATCACGTCAGGGACGATGGGCCGGGTTGCATGGGCACGCGCTCATGAGCATGAGCATGAGCATGAGCATGAGCATGAGCATGAGCATGAGCATGAGCATGAGAGCCTATGCCTCCCCCATTCCCAGTGCCGCAAGCAGGCGAAGCGGGAAGACACAATCCATGGCCCCACCTCAACAGACCCTGCCAGCCAGCGCACAGTCATCACCACCAAGCCTCGACCACTCCCAGTGCGATGTCCGCTGCCGACAACGGCTCACTTTCAAAAATCCGCCAAAAAAAAGCTAAGTGACGCACGAGTTAAAAAAATAATGCCTTTCTTCAATTCATTAATTGACATCGTCTATGACTCGGGATCGTATCGATGTGTGGGACGTCCTGCCGCAGTGTGACCATGTGTCGCACGGCTGCGGCAGGTGGGGGGAAGAGTGATGGGTCGGGCCTTGGGAGGGGCTCATGCCCATAATCAGTAAAAACGATCCGTAAAGCGCGACGTCCGCGGATGATCACGCATGCCTTCCGGTTCAGCCGTTGTTGCGGCTGTCCGGAAGCTTGATGTGGGCCATGCGCGGCGGGCCAAACAGGAAGTGCCCGCAGCGGGGCCGCTGCGGAGTGATGATTTTCGCGATGTCGAACTCTTCGCGGTGCAAGTAGCCGCCCGGCATAGCCGGGAGACGCAGATGTTCGAAATACGAAAGGCAAGAACCTTGAATTATTCGCCCAGATACAGGTTTGTCCCGCTGCTGATTGCGGGGCTCATCGCCGCTGTCGCACCGGCGACGGCGATCCAGGCATTCGACATGGAACAGGATCAGGCGGCCAAGCTGAAAGCCGCGCGGGCGAAGGCGGCGGCCGACAAGGCCACCACTTCCGCCGCAGAACCGCGGACGATTTACGACGGGGTCTATGCCGCCGCGCAGGCCGAGCGGGGCAAGAAGAACTTCACCGAGTTCTGTTCTTCCTGCCATGGCGCGCGGGCGGGCGGCGGTCCGGCGGCTCCGGCGATCACGGGAAGCTCGCTGGACGAAAAGGAAGGCGGGAGCCTGTTCGACCTGTTCGAATTCATGCGGGGCGCGATGCCGCCGGACAATCCGGGCTATCTGCGCGACCGGGAGTACGCCGACGTGCTGGCGTATATCCTGCAACTTCAGGGGGCGCCTGCAGGGGAGGCGGAGCTGCCCAATTCCGAAGAGGGACTCACCGCGATCGAAATCGTCGCCCGGCACTGAGGCCCGCCTCCAGCCGGTTACGACCATGCTGTCCGCGGGCTGACCGGGATGGCAGCCACCGAGGTCCGCAGTCGCCGGACCCCGAAGGCGGAGCCTTGGCTCCGCATCTGTCAGGGAGGAGATGCAGATGAAACTCAGACTGTTGACGCTTGGCGTGGCCTTGCTGGCGCATGGTGCTCCGGCCCATGCCGACAAATTGACCGATCTGAAGCCCGTCACCGACGAAGGCCTTCAGAATGTGGCGCCGGGAAACTGGCTCGCCTACGGCCGTGACGTCAGGAACTTCGGGTTCAGCCCGCTTGACCAGATCACACCGGAAAACGTGGCGGGCCTTCAACTCGTCTGGGCACGCGGCATAGATCCGGGGCAGGTCCAGACCGCGCCGCTGATCTATGACGGCGTCATGTTCCTGGCCAGCCCTAACGAGACCGTTCAGGCCATCGACGCCACGACCGGCGACCTGTTGTGGCAATACCGCTACCGGCTGGACACGGACCCCGTGCTTTTGAACGCCATCACTCAGGACCGCAAGCGCGGCATCGCCATCTATGGCGAGAACATCTACTTCTCCACATGGGACAACCACCTGATCGCGCTGAACATGCGCGATGGCAAGGTGGTGTTCGACATCGACCGTGGTCAGGGCGACGAAGGGGTTTCCAACTCCTCCGGCCCGGTGGTGGCGAACGGCGTGATCGTGCTCGGCTCTTCCTGCCAGTATTCGGCCTTCGGCTGCTACGTGACGGGGCATGACGCCAAGACCGGCGAAGAACTCTGGCGCAACTACTTCATCCCGAAACCGGGCGAGGAAGGCGACGACACCTGGGGCGGCAGCAGCTACGAACAACGCTGGATGACGGGCTCATGGGGTCAGATGACCTACGATCCGGTGAATGACCTCGTCTATTACGGATCGACCTCCACCGGCCCGGCGTCGGAAGTGCAGCGCAACATGGTGGGCGCCACGCAGACCGGCATCAACACCCGCTTTGCCGTGAAGCCGAAGACGGGCGAGATCGTCTGGCGCCACCAGACGATGCCTCGCGACAACTGGGATCAGGAGTGCACGTTCGAGATGATCGTCGACGAGATCGACGTGAAGCCGAGCGCCGGAATGGAGGGCAAGCAGGCGATCAACCCCGACGCCAAGACGGGTGCGCGCCGCGTGCTGACCGGTGTGCCGTGCAAGACGGGCCTTCTGTGGCAATTCGACGCCAAGACGGGTGAATTCATCTATGCCCGCGACACGGCGAAACAGAACATCGTCGGCCACATCGATGACAAGGGCATTGTCACCGTGAACGAGGAGAAGGTGTTCAAGGCCGATGGTTCGCCTATCGACTTCTGCCCGACCTTCCTTGGCGGCCGGGACTGGCCGCGCACTGCCTACAACCCCGATACCAAGGTCATTTTCGTTCCGATGACCAACGCCTGTGCGGAGATCACGCCGCGCACCGACGCGCCCGATCCGGCGAACAGCTACAACATCCGCGCGGTCTACAAGCTGCCGGAAGGCAAGACCGACGCCGGGCGGATCGACGCGATCAACGTCGAAACCGGCGAAACCGTCTGGCGCTACGAACAGCCCTCGGTGAACTACGCGCCGCTGATGGCGACCGGGTCGGGGCTCGTGTTCTCGGGCGGGGCGGACCGCTACCTCAAGGCGCTGGACCAGAAGACGGGCGAGTTGCTGTGGAGGTCGCGCCTTGCGGCCAGCATCATGGGTTCGCCCGTGACCTATGAGGTGGACGGCAAACAGTATCTGGCTATCGCCTCCGGTCATGCAGGCTATGGCGCGGCCCTGAGCGCGGTGCAGGAGAAGAAGACGGACATGAGCAATGTCGGCTCGGCGGTCTACGTCTTCGCGCTGCCTGACAGCAAGTAAACCCGGCGCGAACAATGGCCGGCGCGGACACCCCGCGCCGGGTCCGAACCAGGCGGCCCTTGGGGCCGCGCTTCGCGTGAGAGACCCGGCCCGCCGTCATCGCGCTGAGAATGGCCAGTAGAATGACCCCATACCCCATCCTGCCTCCGCCTTGCGGGCCTTTGCCGCGAAAGCTGCGCCCTGCCGGGCGCCTGACGCTGCTGGTCGCGGTGCTGGCCTGCCTGTTCCTTGCCGTGATACCCGCGGCGGCACAGGATCCCGTTCCCTCGGACCTGTATCGGGAGCGGCCCCGCAACGAAGGCAACCGCATCGCCTTCTGCCTCCGCCCTATCGGTGCCCTGGCCGCGTTCGAGGCCGATCTCGCCGATGCCATCGGACAGGTGCTGCTGACCGAGGTGCGCGTCCATACGGTGGCGCCGCAGAACTTCCCGATCCGCCCCACGGGCTACGACTACCTGTTCGGCCTGACCTATGAGCAGGTCTTCATCCTCATGGCCGAGCGGTGCGATGTCATCATGGGCATGTATCTCTCGCCGCAGTCGCCGGAGTGGCTCCGCCTTTCGCGCCCCTATCTGACCGCGGCCGTGGTCGGCGTGACCATGCAGCCGGGCATCGCGGAATTCACCGCGCTTGCGCCCGGAGCCCGCGTGGGGGTGCAGGCTCTGACCCCGGCCGACGCCGCGCTGAGCAGCTACACCGATACCCTGTCGAAAGGCGCTGCGCCCGAGCGGGTGATCTTTCGCGATAACCGTTCGCTGGCCAACGCCCTTGTCGACCACAGGATTGATGCGGCACTGATCTGGGAAGGGGCACTGATGGCCGCATCGCACGGCGATCCGGCCGGGGCCGGGCTGCGCGTCATGGGCGGGACGCCATTCCCCATCCCCCCGGTTCAGGTCGGTGCGGCCGTGCGCGCGCCTGATGTCTTCCTTGGCGCGCAGATCGACCAGGCCATTACCGCGCTGGAGGCCGACGGGACGCTGGCCGATCTTGCCGCCCGCCACGGGATCGTGCTTGCGGGGGCCTCATGACCGGGCTTGTGGGAGAGCTGAATGTCGTCCGCCTCCTTCTGGATGGAAGCGCGGGGCTGGTCATTGCCGGGTTGCATGGCTTTTTCCTTGCTCTGGCGGCACGGATCCTGGGCGATCCCGGCCCCGAATACGACGGGCGCCTGACGGTCAGTCCGCTGGTACATGTGGACATCTTTGCGCTGCTAGGGTTCGTTTTCGCGCAACTGGGCTGGATCAGGCCGATGGACATCCGCACACGAGATCTGCGCGGCGGCATATTCGGGGGCGTGGCCGTGGTGCTTATCGCGCTGGCCGGAACCTGGATCGTCGGGCGGGGGGTGATGGCGGCACGCGGGATGTTGGTCGCCGTGACACCGCCAGACTTCCTCCAGACGATGAACAGCTGGACTTACACCTTCGGGCGGCTGTCGGACCGGTTCGCGCTTTTCAACCTGTTGCCCGTCCTGTCGCTCACGGCGGCGCATGTCGTGCGGGAACGCCTTCCCGCCGGCCTGTGGGGGACCGGTGCCCTCCTGTCGGCGGTAACGCTGCTTTTCGCGCTTGGCCTCAAGATCTGGGTCTGGCGGTGAGTTCCGCGCCCGATCCCTTGCTGATACCGCTGGCGCAGGGGCGCCGGCGGCTGCGCGCCCGGGCGGCGCTGACCGTGGCGCTGGCCGCGCTGGTCACCGGATCGCTGGTCTGGGTCGGGGCCGAGGGCGCCGAACGGGCGCGGCAACTGGGACGCCTGTCGCTTGAGCATCCGGTGCCGATCTGGCGGCTTTCCCTCGGTGGTGCGGTGCTGACTGCCGCGGTCGTGGCGCTCGCGGAGCACCGGCGGCGGCCGACGGGCGACGGGGCGCTTGCGCTTGTGATCGACCGGCGCGCCGGGCTCGGCCTTGCCTATGCCACCGCGGTGGAGGCCGCGCGGCGGCCCGCCCAGGGCCGTGTCGCGCCGCTTCTGCTGTCCGACCTGCGCCGTGAGGCGGCGGAACTTGACCTGCGGCAGTTCCTGCCGCTGTGGGCGCGCCCTATGTCGGTTGCCCTCGCTGCATGTCTGCTGGCCGTCGCTGTTGCCCTTGCGCTTCACATCACCCTCCCCGCACCCGGGGTTACGGCGCTTCTCCCGGAGCCGCCGCCGGCCGAAGAGACCAGAACCCGTGCCCGTGACCTTGTGGAACGGCTGTTGCGCGAAGCGGAGCTGAGGCAAAATCCAATGCTGGCGGCTATCGGACGTGCCATGGCCGAACGGGTCGCCGAGGCCCCTCCCGAAGCCGACGACCGGTTGCTCAACGAGGAGCTCGGTGCGCTGACCGATCAGGCCCGTGCCGCCTTCGGGGCGTCCCCTCCCGCATGGCTCGCTCCCCCCGGAGCGGGCGCAAACCTGCCCGGCAGGGGCGGGATGGGCGCTCAGACGCCGAATGCAAAGCCTGAGGGAGAAGACACCTTCGCCGTAGACTTCAATGAGCTGGATCGTGCGCGGCGTGCGCAGGCCGCGCTTCGCGCCGCCGAAGAACTCGGTCCGGACACGGGGGCCAGCGGCCCGCAGAATGCCGCATCCCGCGGCGGGGAAGCGCCCGCAGGATCAAGCATCCCGCCGCAAAGAATCGATCCCGCCGCATTGCAGGCGGCGGGGCGCGAAACAGTCGGCGCTGCGCTGGACTCCGGCCGGGGACCAGCGGATCAGGCAGGCGCGGGCAGCCGCAGCCTCGACGGTGAGGCGCTGTCAGAGCGCGCGGCGGAGGGCGACACGGCGATGCCGCTGCCCGAGGCGGCACAGGACAGGGGGCGTCGCATCAGGATCACCCTGCCGCCGCCCGCGGGTGGTTCGGCCACGGCATCGCAGGTCACCGCAGGACAAGGCGCGGGTCCGGGCTCGCACCAAACGGTGGAGCGCGCGCCCCTGTCCGCAGACAGTCGCGCCGCCGTCGGCCGGTATTTCGAGCGGAGCGGGCCATGAGGAGGAACGCTCCGCATTCTTGCCCCGAGGGTACGCCGGAGCGTACCCACCCCGGCCACCGGGAAAATCGTCCATGATCCTCGTGTTCCTGGGTCTGGCGGCTCTGATCGTCTGGTTGCACGCCATCCGCCCCGAACGACGGGTGGTCCCCAGCCTGCAGATATGGCTTACCCTGCCCGAGCGGCCCGGACCGGCCCGGCGCCGATGGACATGGCCGAAGCTTTCCACCCCTCTGCTGCTCCAGCTGGCGACGCTGGCCGCGCTGATGCTTGCGCTTGGTGTCCTGCGGTTCGGACCGGCGCCGCCCGCGCATCTGGTCATGGTGCTGGACGCCTCGGGGCCAATGGCGATCGCCGACGGTGACGGCACGCTGTTCGACCGCGCGCGCGCCGCGTTGGCCCATGACATTGCGGCTCGCCGGGACGCCGCGCCGCAAAGGGTGTCGCTGATCCTCGCCGGCCCGTCGCCCCGTCTGCTGGCGGCCCGCCACGGCTTTGAACCCGAAGGACTGTCCCCCCTGATCGACACCGCCACCGTGAGCGACGGGCCCCCGGACTGGTCCGGGGTTGCGGAGCTGATCCGGCAAACGCTGCTTCCCGGTGAGACGGTCGCGGGCGTGATCGTGACCGCCTTTCCTCCCGCCGCCCTCCCGCGGCTCGAGGGCAGCGACATGCCGGAGTTCCGCCTGCTGCGCATTGCGGCAGATGTCCCGGCACCCGCGCTCGACCTGCGGCTTGGCCCGGCGGACCCGGAGGGGTGGCGTCTGAGGGGCATCCTTCGTGGTGCCGGTCCGGTGGCAAGGGTGACGGTGGACATCGGTTTCACGCCTCAGGAGGACATCGGTCGGCGGCCACCGCTTCCATGGAAACGCCTGAGCCTCAGGCCGGACGATGGCATCGCCCGGATCGACGAGACCCTCGGTCTGATGGATCCCGGCCTTGTCACCGTGACCGCCACGGCGGAGGGAACGGTGGAGTGGCCCGGTGCGGAGGCGCGCTTCCTCACCGTCCCGATGCCGGATCGCAGGGTGCTCTACCTCGCTCCGGCCGATGCGCCAGACCAGCCGCTGCTGCGCGCCATGGCGGCGCAGGAGGGCTTGGCGCTTTACCGTGCCGAGGCGTTGCCGCCCGATACCACTGGATATGCGTTGGTGATCGTGGACGGAATGGCCATCGCGGAGCCTTCGGCCGCGCCGACGCTCTGGATCGGCGCGGCGGGCATCGGCACGGATGAAGCGCCGTCTGTCCCGGTTGCTGACGCCGATGGCTGGGACCCCGGACACCCGCTGATCCGGGGGGTGGATTGGGTCGCGCGGCGTTTCGGACAGGTCTCCACCCGGCCATTGCCCGTCGGCGCGGATGTCCTTGTGTCGGCAGAGGGGCACCCGCTTCTGGCCGTGGTGAATGAGGAGCCCCTGCCCCGTATCGTCATGCGTTTCGATCCCAGAAATGTCGACTGGGGCAGCGGGACGGACCTCCCGGTCCTTGCAGGTGCGATGACCGACTGGCTTGGCCTGACCGGGGCCGCACGCGGAACCTGCACCGTCGGCCTGCCCTGTGCGGCAGGCGCAGGGAAGTTTGAACCGCTCGGCCATGGTCGAGGTTTCACGGCGGCTACCGCAATGTTCCCGCCGGCGCACGCCGGATTGTTCCGCACACCGGACGGCGGGCTTCTGGCGGTGAACCCGGCCCCCGATCGCTACGGTCAGGCGGCTGAGACGACGCTGCCGCTCCTTGCCGACGCGTCGCGCAATTCCCCTCCGATACAATGGTTTCTGGTTGCTGCGGCGGTGCTTCTGTTCGTCGAAGCGGCGCTCCGTCTTGGTCGGAGCGGCAGACGCGCGATGCCCGGCTTCATCGCTCCGTTTCTTGTGGGTGCGGGCCTCATCGGGCTCGCCGTTCCGTTGCCGTTCGCCCGTTCGGCCATCGTGCATCTGCTGCCGGAAGGAGGCCGCGCGCACGATCAGGAGATGAGCGTTGCCACCGGGCCCCGCCCCCGGATCGCCGATCCCGAAAACGCGGCCGGAGAGCCGCCGGCCCCTGCGATCACGCATCCGATGGCGGCCATCGCGCTTGCCGCCGCGCTGGTTCCGCCGCATCAGGTGGCCGACATCCGCCCCGCAACCGCCGTTGTGTCGGACGGCAGGCCCGTTCCCCTGCCCCGCCACGTCCATCTTGCCACCGCCCCCGCGGCGGGACCTCCGCCTCCCGGTCCGGTCATCACGGCCTTGATGCTGCCTGCGACTGCCGTGATCGGCGACCGGCTCGTTCTGACGACGCTGGTCCGCTCGGACATGCAGGTGCCCACCAGCATCGCCTTCCTGTCGAACGGCACGGAGCTTGCCGTGGAGGAGGTGGTGCTGCTGCCCGGCATGAACCGGATCGAGACGGAGCTTCCGCCGCTTGAACGGGGCGAGACGCGCTTCGGGGTCGTGCTTGGTATGGAGGGAGGCCATTCGAGCAGGTTCGCCGCGATTGTCACGGCGCGGGCGGGCAGGCCGATCGCCATCCTCGCGCCGGATGCAGAGCATGGCGCGGCTCTGGCCCGGATCGCAGGTGCGGCCACACCGGACCTTCCTGCGGACGCAGGGCCGGAGTTGCCCGTCATGGACCCCGCCGCAGCCCCCGATTATCTGCGGGGCTGGCTGGACTATGACGCCATCGTGCTCGTGAACCTGCCCGCCCGCGCCGTCACGAGCCGGGAGGCCGGCCTGATCGAAGCTGCCGTGACGCGCCACGGGCTGGGCCTCGTCATGTTGGGCGGGGCGAACAGCTTCGGCCCCGGCGGCTACTTCGCCACCGCGTTCGAGACGCTTTCCCCCCTTTCGGCCCGCGTCCCGCGTGAGGCGCCGGAGGTGACCATGGTCTTCGTGCTGGACCGTTCGGGAAGCATGAACCAGACCGTGGCCGGAGGCACCCGGCTGGAGATGGCCCGGCAGGCAACGCTGGAGGCGATCGGCCTGCTGAATCCGGAAAGCCGAGTCGGCGTCGTTGTCTTCGACTCCGAGGCGCATGTCGTTCTGCCGCTGACGCGCGCCGGCGATACAGCGACGGTCCGCGATGCGCTGGCCAGCGTGGATACGGGCGGCGGTACCGCCATTGCGCCGGGTCTTGCGGCGGGATGGGAGATGTTGCACGGATCGGACGCGCAGGCCCGCCACATGATCGTCATGACGGACGGGCTGAGCCAGCCCGGCGATTTCGAAGCCGCCGCCGCAGCGATGCGGGCGGAGGGGATCATCATCTCGGCCGTGGCGATCGGCACCGGCGCGGATGCCAAGGCCGTGCGCGAGATCGCGGCCGCGGGCGGCGGCAGCCTGCATGCGTCGGACGACTTCGCCGCCCTCCCCTCCATCCTGTCGCAAGAGGCGATGCTGCTGTCTTCCCCCGTGCGCGAAGGTCCGGGGCAGCCGCGTCCGGCAGACCCCTCCGATCCGCTCCTGCGCGCGCTGCCCCGCCGGCTGCCCGCCATCGGCGGCGTCGTGCTGACCACGGCAAAGCCGGAAGCCCGGGTCGCGCTGACCACCTCAACCTCCGACGGCGAGGAAACCCCGTTGCTCGCCACCTGGCGGCAGGGAAACGGGCAGGTGCTGGCCCTCGCGACCGACGCGACGGGCCCGTGGACACGCAATTGGCAGGACGATCCGGATTTCTCGGCGTTCTGGCCGCATGTCCTGCGCCAGATCCGACCCCCGCGGCCCGCGACGGGGCCTTGGCTGACGCTTGAGGACAGCGGAGACCGCGTGCGGATCACGCTGGAGGCGCTGGACGCCGAAGGTGCTCCGCGCGAAGGGCTTGCCCCATTGGTGCGCATGGATCCGGAGGGACATGCACCTGTCTTCCTCCACATGCCGGAGGTGGCGGCAGGCATCTATCGGGTCGATTACGTGCCGGAGGGCACCGGGCGGCTTGGCGCGCGGGTCGCCCTGCCCGCCGCACCCGGGCCACAGACCGCCGGCCGTCCCGAGGCAGAGGAGGTGGCGGAGGCCGCGCTATACCTCTCCCGCCCGGCGTGGGATCGACCCCGCGCGGTGCTGCCTCTGCGCACAACAGGCGGCGCCGGTGCCGCACCCGGCGGCTGGGGGCTCCGGCTGGTTCCCGGCCTTTCCACGCCCTGGGTGGCGCTTGCGCTCGCCGCCTTCATCGCGGCGCTGATCCTGTACATGCGCCCTCCGCGCCGCAGGACGTCCGCCACCCCAACCGACGCTACTACCCGTCCAGAAGGAATCGCGCCGTGACCGCACATGCCCCGTCGAATACCGATCCCGAAGTGCTCCGCGCCGCGCTTTCCGCCACGCGAACGGAGCTTGCCAAAGCCGTGCGGGGTCAGGATCAGGCGATCCTCCTCGTGCTGATCGGTACGATCTGCGGCGGACACGTTCTGCTTGAAGGGCCGCCCGGCACCGGCAAGACCCTGCTGGTCCAAAGCCTTCACGCCGCCACCGGGCTGAGCTTCGCGCGCATCCAGTTCACGCCGGACCTGATGCCCGCGGATATCACCGGCGGCATGACTCTGGTGGACGACGGGGCCGGCCGGCCGCGGGTGGAATACCGGCGTGGCCCGATCTTCACCCAGCTCCTGCTGGCAGATGAGATCAACCGCGCCACGCCACGTACCCAGTCGGCGCTTCTGGAAGCGATGCAGGACGGCGCGATCTCGCATGATGGGCAGACCGAGCCGCTGCCGCAACCGTTCACCGTTCTCGCCACCCAGAACCCGATCGAGATGGAAGGCACCTATGCCCTGCCCGAGGCGCAGATCGACCGTTTCATGCTCCGCATCGACGTGGATTATCCGAGCCCCGAGGTCCTGAGCGAAATCCTCATCACCACCACGGGCCGTGCGCTCCCCCCGATACGCCCCGCGCTCAGCCCTGCCCAAATCCTCGCGCTCCGTCACATGGTGCGCGAGATGCCGGTTGTCTCGGTGCTGCCGCTCGCCGTGGCGCGGCTGGCGGCGGCGACCCATCCGGGGGGACCCGATGCGGATCCGGAGGCCGCGCGGCTGCTGCGCTACGGCATCAGCCCGCGGGGAGCACAGGCGCTGCTGCTTGCCGCCAAGGCCCATGCCTTCATCGCCGGGCGCAACCACGTGGCCGTGGCCGATCTGCGCGCCGTGCTGCTGCCCACCCTCCTCCACCGGCTGCAACCGCGGTTCGAGGCGCGGGCCGAACCAACCGCGATCAGGAAGTTCCTGCTCCGGCTATTCGACAAGCATCTGGGGGCGCTGTGATGTCTGGAGGGACAGCGATGCCCACGCCCGCACTGATGGACAGACTGTCCACGATGCGCCTGATGCCGCCCGGTGCGCGGGCCGGCGCCGGGATCGGAGACCAGGCGTCTCGCGCGCGGGGCGCCGGGCTCGAATTCGCGGATTTCCGCGGCTACCGGCCCGGCGACGATCTGCGCCACATCGATCCGCGCAGCCTGGCCCGTGGGGAACCGTTCACGCGTGAGTACATGCAGCGGCGCCAACTCAGCGTGACGGTGGTGCTGGACCTCACGCTGTCGATGACAGTGGACGACGGGGCAAAGGCGGCGCTGGCCAGCGGCGTTGCCCGCGCGCTGGGATTTCTCGCCCTGGCGGGACAGGATCGCCTGCGGCTCGTCGTGCTGGAGGCGGATGGCTCCGTCCGCCGCTCGCCCGTCTGGCAGGGAAGGAACCGCGCGCCGGAGATGTTCGACTTCGCAGAGCGTCGCGTCCCGCCGCAGGACCGCGCCATGGACCCGGTTCCTGCGCCGCTGGCCACTGCCCTGTCCAACATCGGTCGGGACAACGGCGGCCGGGACAACGGCGGGGATGCCGGTGCGGTGGTGTTCGTCCTGTCGGACTTCTGGGAGCCCGATGCCGTGGCCGCATTGGATGCGCTCGCTCAAGCCCCGGCGATGGTCGCGGCGCTTCAGATCCTCTCTGCCCAGGAACGGGATCCGGCGTCTCTCGGCTATGGTGTCCTCCGGTTGGTGGATGCCGAAACCGGCCGGGAGCGGGACGTAACGGTCGACGAGGACATGCTGAACCGCTATCGCAGCGCACTGGGCCGCCATCAGGATGCGCTGGCCGCTGCGCTGTCGGACGGCAGGCATCTTTTCCTGCCGCTCGCGGCCGAGGACCAGCTGACGGACATCTGCCTCAAGCGGCTTCCTGCGACGGGGATTGTCGCGTGAGCCGGCCCGAAATCTCCTCCACTGGGCCCGCCATCGCGGTGGAGGCGGTATCGCAGCGTTACGGCCGGACATTGGCGCTCGACGCGGTCAGCCTGACCGTGGCGGCCGGCAGCCTGTTCGGGTTGATCGGCCCGAACGGCGCGGGCAAATCCACGCTGATCGACATTCTCTGCACTATCCGCCGGCCGCTTTCGGGACAGGCGCGGGTCGCGGGGATCGACGTCGCGCGCGACCCGCGCTCCGTGCGCCGCCGCATCGGCGTGATCTTCCAGAACTCGACGCTGGACACCCGGCTATCCGTCTTTGACAACCTCGACTTCCATGCCCGGGTGCATGCGATGCCGCGTTCAGAGCGCCGGGCAAGGATCGATGAAATGCTGGACCTCGTGCAGCTGTCGGACTGGCGCAACGCGCCGGTGCGCTCCCTCTCGGCCGGCATGAAGCGACGGCTCGAGATTGCGCGCGGCCTGCTGCACGATCCGGAAATCCTGTTCATGGACGAACCGACCGTGGGCCTCGACCCCCAGTCGCGCGCCAACATCTGGCATCACCTGTCGGAGTTGCGCGCACGGACCGGCCTCACCGTCGTCGTCACTACCCATTACATTGATGAGGTGGGGGACGCCGACCGGGTCTGCGTGATCGACCGGGGGAAGATACTCGTCAACGGCGCGCCGGCCGTACTGAAGGCCGCGCATGGCACCACGCTTCTGCGCCTGCAACCCGAAGGGACGGGCGGAAGGGCCGCCATTCTTGCGGCGCATCCATCCGCCATCGCCGCGCCGGACGGGGCGATGCTGGTCCGCTTCGCCTCCCTGCCCGAGGCGGAGGCCGCGCTTGCCGCCCTGAGGGGGCGCATCGGGCTTGCAACGCTTGAACCGCCGAGCCTTGAGAGCGTGTTTCTCAACCTCACCGGGCGGGGTCTGCGCGAAGACCGGCCTCCGCAGGGCAGAGGCACACCCGCAGCACGAGGAGGACGCGGATGAGGGACGACAGGGCAGAGACGCGCATGCACCACCGCCCGGCGCCGCCCGGCAGACTCAGGGACATGTGGGGCATCGCCTGCGGCGTCCAGGCGATCTGGTGGCGCGAAGTGAAGCGCTCCCTCAAGGACAAGGGGCAACTGGTGGGCGGCGTATCGCGCCCGCTTCTGTGGGTGCTGATCCTGGGGGTGGGGCTGAATCCCTATTTCCGCGGCGACGTGATGGGTGACGTGCGCTTCGTTGTGCCCTTCACCTACCTGCAGTTCATCTTTCCCGCCGTGATCGTGCTGAACATCCTGTACACCTCAATCCAGTCGGCGGTCTCACTGATCTGGGACCGGGAGTTCGGCTTCCTGCGCGAGGTTCTGGTCTCTCCTCTCCCGCGCAACTTCGTCCTGCTGGGAAAGGTGCTTGGCGGAGCGACGACGGCGGTGGTGCATGGGATTCTGGTTCTGGCGGTGGCGCGTTTCGCCAATGTGCAGATAACCTGGATCGACATAGGACAGGCCGTCGCCCTCATGTTCCTGCTGGCGTTCGGGATGACCTCGCTCGGCATCGTGATCGCCAATCATGTAAGGGGGTTCGAAGGCTTCGGCGTCTTCTCCAATGCGCTGATCCTGCCGCTTTATTTCACCTCGTCCTCCGTCTTTCCGCTGGATCCGGCGCTGTCGCGCGCCCAGACACTCGTTGTCTATCCGCGCTGGCTGGTCGCGTTGGTGGAGGCGAATCCGATCACTTATGCCGTGGATGCGATGCGGGGGATCCTGATCGGGTTCAACCAGTTCCCGCCCGCCCTGGGCTGGCAGATCACGGGCGCGATGGCGGTGGGGCTGTTCCTGCTGGCGATGCTTGAGTTCCGCAGGATCTGATGGCCCGCCCGCTGCGCGCCTCCCTCGCCGCGGCTGTGCCGCTCGCGCTTGCGGTTGCGGTGCTGGCTGCTGTCAACCTGCTGCCCCCCGACACGGCGGTCGAGGAGATCGACGCCGCCGGCCGGCTGACCGTCTGCGCGCCGCCCGATCTCCAACCGCTGGTCGCGCGGGGCCCGGCCCGGCCGGGCTTCGAGATTGCGTTGGTCGATGAGGCCGCGCGCCGGTCGGGATGGCGCGTATCGGTCACGACCAATGCCGCCATGACGCGGGAGTTCAATCCGGCCAACTGGCGGATCAGCCGCGCGACCTGCCGGTTGATCGTGGGAGGGCTGCGCGACAACGACCGGAGCCGGAGCCTGATGGAGATGGGGGCACCCTATCTGCGCAGCGGCTGGGTCTGGCTGGCCCCGCCGGGAGAGACATGGCCACCGGCCACGGTCGCGTTCACGCCGGGATCCGTCGCGATGGATCGGGTGGGCCTTGGCACCTATTTGCGTGGTGAAGGGGTGCGCGTGGTGCCGCTTCAATCCGCCGCGGCCCTTCCCAGGGTGCTGAAGGAGGGAACCGCGAGCATCGTGATCACCGACGCGCTCACCGCCGGTTTCCTTCTCGACGGCACCGGTCTCGCGGCCACGCCGCTTCCCGGAGGACCGGCGCCCGAGGGGCTCGCCTTCGGTTTCTGGAAGGGAGACACGACGCTGCGCCGCCGCATGGACGACGTGTTGGCGCAGATGGTGGCCGATGGAACGGTTGACCGGATCGCCAACGACTATGGTGTCGCCGACTACCTGGTGCGGTAAGCCGGAACAGCACGAAAGACCCGTGCAGCGGGAGGCTCCTCAGCCCGCACTGCCCACGATCTCTGACATCATCGAAAGCGCGAGCGCCCGGGAAGCGCGGGTGAACCCCATCGGCCCCGCAGGCGGGCAAGTGCCACCTGCAACTCCCGCAGACATCCCGGCAGCGCCGCCTGCGTTGTTCCGCGCATCGATATAGAAGGCGGAAGTCCGGGAGATCGTGCATGATCTCCGGTTCGTAATCATGGTCGTGGTAAAGGGGGACGGCGGCGGTCCGGCTGTCGATCCCCTGAGATGTCCGAGAGCCGGCGCGGGCGATGTGTCGGGCCCTCTGCCGCGCTGGCGAGGCTGGCGCGGGGCGAGCTGTCCGCCTTAACTCATGGCGCGCACGAGATCGGAGAAGACCTTCGCCTCGGGTCCGGGCGAAAGACAACCAAGCGCGGGTCCGGGCGAAGCGATGGCGAAACCCTGCGGCGGGGGCCGGTATCGCGCAAAGTGGCCCTCCGGCACGATCAGCGGCGACCCCGGGCACCGCTCCGCCACGCGTGCGCAAAGACGGGGACGCGCGGGCCGGTCGCGGAACAGGAACAGCATGGCCTCGATCACGCCAGCGCAAGGCAGGAAGAACGGCAAGCCATGCCCCGAACGCAGGCTCTTCCTTCCGCGGGAGCTGCGTACTTTGTCCGCGCGCGGGACCAGATCGGCCTCCGCCCAGCCCGACGTTATTGCCCCGGAAAAACATCCCGCGCACGCGATGGCCATGGCAGCGCCCGGATTGCGACACGTTGGACCACGCGTGTCCGCCAGGACCGCAATGACCGTGCCGCGTTCTCAGTCCAGCGCCGCTTGCCACGGATCGGGCAGCGCTGGATGGTTGTCGCCCGAAGCGGCGGGGCCATCGCGGCCCTCAGCGCATCTGAAGCAGGATCACGCGATCGCTCGACGGATCGGTGCGGTCACGCAGATCGGCCACCTCAGCCGCCGTGACCGGCCCGCCGGTATTGCCCCAGGCACCGCGCACGAAGGTGGCAAGCTCCGCAACCTCCCGGTCCGTCAGCGTCACGCGATAGGGCGGCATCCGGTAGCTGTCGGGCACGCCATTGGCCACCACCCGCCCGGCGCCATTGAGAATGATGTTGATCACCGAGGCTGGCGAGGGCGCTAGCAGAGAGGACGATCCGGCAAGCGGCGGCACGAACTCGCCCCGCGCCAGCCCGTCCCGTCCATGGCAATGGCTGCACTTCTGCAGGAAGGTCCGCGCACCCGGCGGCGTGTCCCCCATACCCCCGGCGAAGGTGGCGGCGGTGGCATCGTCGTAGCGCCATTCCGGTTCCGCCGCGCGCGGCAGCGACTTCAGATAATGCGCGATGGCGGCAAGATCCTCATCCGTCATGAAGGCGGTGGAGTTGTTGAACGCCTCCATCATGGAGCCGAAGACCACGCCATGCCTGTTCCGGCCGTTCTTGAGGAAGGACGCCAGTTCCTCTTCCGTCCAGCGGCCGATGCCGTTGCCCCCGGACCCCCGCAGCGGCGGCGCATACCAGCCGTCAAGCAGCGCTCCGGTCAGGAAGGCGGACGAGCCTTCGTCCATCCCCTGCTCGTTCATGGCAAGGCCGCGGGGCGTGTGGCACGAGCCGCAATGCCCCGGCCCCTGCACGAGATAGGCCCCCCGGTTCCACAGCGCGTCCTTCGACGGGTCGGGCGCGTAGCTGCCGGACCTATAGAAGGCGAGGTTCCAGTATTCGAGCGGCCAGCGGATGGAATACGGCCATTCGATCCCGGAGGGCGGGTTCGGCTCCGCCACGGGTGTGACATGGTGCATGAAGTAGTCGTAGAGCGCCTTCACATCCGCATCCGACAGCTTGGCATAGGACGGATAGGGCATCGCCGGGTAAAGCCGCCGGCCGTCCGGCGCCACGCCCCGCCGCACCGCACGGTCGAAATCGGCAAGCGTGTAGCGGCCGATCCCGTGAACCGGATCGGGGGTGATGTTGGTCGCGTGGATGGCGCCGAGAGGCGTTCCCATTTCGAGCCCGCCGGCAAAGGGCTTGCCGCCCTCCACCGTGTGGCAGGCCACGCAATCGGCAAGCCGCGCGGCATATTCCCCTTCCTCCAGCGGAACGGGGGCACTTGCGGTGGTGCCGTCGAAGGGGCTGGAGGGCAGGCGCATGCCATACCACAACACAGCCGCAACCAGGACCACGAGGATCCCGACGATCAGGCCAAATTTCTTCACGATCCGTCCCTGTCCCTTGAGGCCGCGTGTCAGGCGCCGCCGCCCTTGCTGAGGTCATGCTCGCGGAAGGGTTGGCTTCGAAGCCGCTTGCCGGTGATCTCGAAGATCGCTGCGGCCAATGCCGGACCCACAGGACCCACCGGCGGCTCGCCGATCTCGTCATAGCGGTCGAAATCGGTGAGCGCCTCGAAATGGATATTGATCTCTGGCGTGTCACCCAGACGGATCACCGGATATTCGTCATAGTTCCCTTCGACGACGCGGCCATGCTCGATATTGAGCTTTTCATTCATGGCAAGGTTCAGTCCGAATATCGTGCCGCCTTCCAGCTGCACCCGCACGGCATCCCGGTTCATCACCCGGCCGGTATCGAAGGCCACGTCTATCCGATGGACCTTCAGCTTGCCCTCGGGCGAGACCTCTGCATGGACGACCGACCCAAGGGTGGTGCCGTGATGCGGCTTGCCCCCCATGCCCCAGTTGCCGATGGCAACCCCGCGGGCCTGCCCGGCAGGAAGCGGTCTGCCCCAACCGGATTTCTCCTTCAGCACGTTGAGGATCTTCACCCAGCCTTCGTCCTCCCACTTGGAATAGACGCGGATGCGGTAATCCAGCGGGTCCTCTCCCGCCGCACGCGCCATTTCGTCCAGGAAACTCTCGACGAAGAAGACGTTGGAGTTGTAGCCCGGCCCGCGCAGGGGGCCTGTCTTGATATGGAAATCCCGCACCACCGTGCTTTCCACCTGCACATTCGGCAGCACGAGCGGCAGGGCGGTGTCGGGAAGCCCGCGCACATAGACGCCGGGACCGCCGGACACCCGCGCAAGCAACGCAGAAGGCAGCCCATCATCGCCCAGCCGGGCTTTCATGTAGGCCCCCATCAGCGGACGGTAACGGCCCTGCCGGAGGGATTCCTCACGGCTCCACATCACATGCACGGGCACTCCCGGATAGCCCTTGGCCACCGCGACCGCGAGACGGGAATCGTCGCCGTAGATCCGGCGCCCGAAGCCGCCGCCCACGAAGGTCTGATGCACCTTCACCTGATCCGGGCGCAGGCCGGTTTCCTGCACGGCAACGACATAGACCTGCTGGGTATGCTGTGAGGGCGCCCAGACCTCGGCGCTGTCCGCCGTGACCTTGGCGGTGCAGTTCAGCGGCTCCATCTGCACCTGATCGCAGTAGGGCGTAAGGTACTCGGCTTCAATGATCCTGCCGCCCTTGGCGAATTCTGCCTCCACATCGCCGACCGAAAGTTCGACGTTTTCGCCGGGTTTGCGCACCGCCTGCATGGCGGCGGCGTCCATCATCTCCGTGTTCGTCCATTTCGCACCGGGGCCGTCATCCCAGACCACGGGCAGCGCATCGAGCGCGGTGCGCGCCTGCCAGTAGTGGTCGGCAATCACCGCCACCGCGGCAGGCACGGCCGATGGCCCGAGGGGGAAGGCCGGCTTGATCCGGTCAGGCTCGCCGGGCTCGGTCGGCTTGACCTCGACTACCGCGCGAACGCCGGGCATGTTCCGGATCGCTTCGAAATCGTAGCTGACAAGCCGGCCGCCCATCACGGGTGACTGGCGCAGGGCGGCATAGACCATTCCGGGCAGGCGGATATCCATGCCATAGATGGTCTTGCCCGTGACGATGTCGGGGATCTGGATCTTGGCGGGATCGACCTTGGTAAGGAATGTCCAGGCCTCGCGCGGTTTCGGTGCCGGTTCCGCCTCCAGGGTGACCGCCGCAGCCGCGGCCAGGAACTCGGTGAACGGCGCGGATTTGCCGGAGGGATGCGACAGAACGCCCTCGGCCACCGTGACCTCTGCCGGGAGCACTCCCCATGCGGAGGCCGCCGCCGCCTTCAACCGTTCCCGCGCACCGGCGGCGGCGGTCATGTAGGCCGTGCGCCGCGGCGCGGAGGTCGACCGGCCGGAGAAATAGGCGAGCGCGCCCCCCACGGCAGAATAAACCCCGCCAAGCGCTTCGTTACGCTCCGGCGCGGCATATTCGATGCGGATATCCTCCCAGCGGCAGGCAAGCTCTTCCCGCACGTAGGAACAGGCCTGCGTCAGCAGCCCGTTGCCGATGTCGGGGTGGGTCGCATAGACCGTGACGCGCCCGGTGGGATCGATGCGCAACCACGGCGTGAACTCCACGCCTTCGCCGAAGCTGTCCCAGGGCTCGACCCCCACGGTCGCGGCGGACGCCGGGCAGTTGAACCCGATGACCAGAGCGCCGCCCGCACCCAGCATCGCGGTAAGGAAACTGCGGCGGGAAAGTGTCGGATGATCGTTCATGGGCTCCCCCTCAGGCTTTCATGCGCTCGGCCGCCACATGGATGGCGGCGCGGACGCGGGGATAGGTTCCGCAGCGGCACAGGTTGTCGACATAGAGATCGATGTCGGCATCGGTCGGTTCGGGAATGTCCTTGAGGAGCGAGGCGACCGCCATCAGCATCCCCGACTGGCAGTAGCCGCACTGCGGGACGTTCATCTCGGTCCACACCTTCTGGAGCACGTGCTCCCCCTGCGGATCCAGCCCTTCGATCGTTGTGATCCGGCTACCAGCCGCCGCCTCAAGCGGGAACTGGCAGGAACGCGCCGCCACCCCGTCCACATGCACGGTACAGGCGCCGCATTGCGCGATGCCGCAGCCGAACTTCGTACCGGTCAGGCCAAGATGGTCGCGCAAAGCCCAGAGCAACGGAGTCTCGGGCGCGGCATCGACCTCCATGTCGATGCCGTTGACATTCAGTGTGAAGGCCATGGACCCCCCCCCTCAGGCGTGGCAAAAAAGCTGCGTCGGATTCTGGATGTGCGAGCAGCGCCTCCCAGAACCGCTCATCACCGATGTTGACGGGCCATCGCGAAACTGGCAAGCAAAAACGGACACCGTTATCCACTTATTCGCGCATGCCGGGCAGATCTCCCGGATCGGGAGGGCAGAGCAGGTGGCGAAGTCTTTTGTTTTCATGACCTTGATGGCGGCAAACTGTGTGCTGTCACATGTGTCGGCGGCATACGCGGGGGGGGCTGAGCTGGCCCTTGCCTGCACGTCCTGCCACGGCAACGAGGGCCGCGGCGGAGGGGAGATCCCGCCGCTCGCCGGTCGGCCGGAGGCTGAGTTGCTGGCCGCGATGGAGGCGTTCCGTAACCCGGGAACAACGGCCACCATCATGCCCCGCCTGCTGCGCGCCTATGACGACGCGGAGGTCGCGGACCTCGCACGGTATTTCGCCCGGGTGAAGCCATGAGGCCGCATCGCCGGGCTGTTCTGGCCGGCCTCGGTGCGTCGCTTCTCGCGCCTGCGGTGCTCCGGGCGCAGACGGCCGCGCATGTGGTGATCCTTGGCGGCGGGTTCGGCGGCGCCTCCCTTGCACGGGCGCTGCGGGGTGGCGCGCCGGAGCTGCGCGTGACGCTGATCGAACGCGAGGAGACGATCTGGACCTGCCCCTTCTCCAACGGTGTGCTGGGCGGAATGTGGGGCATGGACCGCGTGGCTTTCCCGCTGGCGGGGCTCGCGTCCGCGGGGATCGACCTCATCCGTGCGGAAGCCGTGGCGGTGGAGCCCGGGAACCGCGCCGTCGTGCTGGCGGATGGCACACGGGTGGCGGGCGACATCCTTGTCCTTGCCCCCGGCATCCGGTTCGACTGGACCGCCATCGAAGGGCTGAGCGCCGAGACTGCCTACCGCATCCCCCACGCTTGGAAGGCCGGGCCGCAGACCCGCATCCTGCGCGATCAGCTCGTGGCGATGGAGGATGGCGGGACCGTCGTGGTGGGTATTCCGGCCCCCCCTTTCCGCTGTCCGCCCGGTCCCTACGAACGGATCAGCCTGATCGCGTACTACCTGAAAAGGGAAAAGCCGCGGTCAAAGATCCTCGTGCTCGACGCACAGGACACCTTCTCCAAGCAAGCGTTGTTCGAGGAGGCGTGGGCCACGCTCTATCCCGGCCTGATCGAACGCATTCCGGGCAGCCAGTCGGGCGCGGTGCTGTCGGTCGACGCGGCGAACCTGCGCATTTCCACCGGCTTCGACGAGGTGACGGCCGCCGTCGCCAATATCATTCCGCCGCAGAAGGCGGCCGCGATCCTGACCGATGCGGGGCTTGACGACGGGCTGGGCTGGTGCCCGGTCGAACCCCTGGCGTTCGAAAGCCGCCTTGCCCCCGGCGTGCATGTGCTGGGCGATGCGGCGTTGCAGGGTGACATGCCGAAATCGGGCTTCTCCGCCGACATGCAGGCCAAGGTCTGCGCGGCAGCGATCATCGCCACGCTGAAGGGAGAGACCCCGGCGCCCGCGAAGCTCATCAACGTCTGCTACAGCCTTGCTGCGCCGGACTACGGCTTCTCCATCGCCGATGTCTACGCACAGGGGCCGGAGAAAGTGACATTGCAGATCGCGGAGGGACGAACGACGCCGGTTGGCGCCTCCTCCGCCGTCCATGCAAAAGAGGCGGGCTTTGCAGGATCATGGTACGATACGATCACCTCACAGCTTTGGGGTTGAGCCTGTTGCTCGCCACCCCCGCTCCCGCCGCGGCGCAGGACGCCGCGCGCGGGCTTGAGCTGATGCGGGATTCCGCCAAGGGCAACTGTTCGATCTGCCACCTGATCCCCGGCATCGGGCTGCCCGAGGAGGCGCAGGGCAACATCGGACCACCGCTTGCCGGAACGGGTGCGCGCCTGAGCGCTGCGGAGATCGGCGCGCGGATCGCGGATGCCCGCAGGGTTCAGCCGGAGACACTCATGCCGCCCTACGGCACGACCGACGGGCTCACCGATGTTGACCCGCGCTATCCCGGCCCGATCCTGACGGCGGATGAAATCGCCGACATAACCGCCTATCTTCAAGGCCTGAGGTAAGGAGACAGCCATGATCCTCTCCCGGCGGAGCACCCTTCTGGGTCTGGCGACGATCGCGCTGCCCCTGCCGCTCGCGGCCACCCCGGCGGAAGTAAGCGAAAGCATCGCGCGGCTGTTCGGCGACCGGCCGCTGACGGAGGGTCCGGTGGTGCTCGACCTGCCCACGCTGGCGGAGACGGGCAACTCCGTGCCGCTGACTGCGCGGGTGGAAAGCCCGATGACGGCGGGGGACCGTATCCTCCGGCTTGCCCTTTTCGCCGAACAGAACCCCAGGCCGCTCATTTGCGAGGCGCATTTCGGGCCGGCGGCGGCCGAAGCGCGGTTAACCACCAACATCCGCCTTGCTGCTACCCAAGCGGTGGTCTGCGTGGCCGAACGCTCCGACGGCGTGCTTGTTTCCGTTCGGCGCGACGTGCGGGTCGTGGTCGGCGCCTGCACGACCCTTCCGGGGAGGTATTGACGATGTTCAACACCCGTATCCGCGTGCCCGGTACAGCCCGGAAGGGCGAAGTGGTCGAGATCCGCGCGATGATCATGCATCCTATGGACAACGGCTTCAGCTACACCTCGCAGGGGACGCTGATCCCGGTCGAGATCGTCACCGACTTCACCTGCCGTTACCTTGGGGAGGAGGTCATCCGCATCCGGCTTGAGCCGGGGCTGTCCGCCAATCCCTACTTCACCTTCCGCCTGCGGGCCGAGCGGACCGGGACGGTCGACCTCACCTGGATCGACCAGCACGGCACCGTGACCACGGCCGAGGCGCTGCTGACCGTGACATGAGGCGGTTGGCTCTGCTCCTTCTGCTGCTCGCGGTGCCAGCGCAGGCCGGGGGTCCGCCGGTTTCGGGCTACGACTTCCTGTCTCCCGAGACCCAGGCCCTGCAGAACGACGATTTCGCCAATCCGGGCATGCTCTGGGTCGATCTTGGCGAGAGGATCTGGTTCGAACCGGCGGGCGTGAGCCGGAGTTGCGCGGATTGCCATGGTGCGCCGGAGGCCATGCGTGGGATCGCCACCACCTATCCGAAATGGTCGGAAGCGGAGGGGCGGGTGATCAGCCTCGAGCAAAGGATCAACCTCTGCCGGAGCGGGCAGCAAGGGGCGCAGGCCCTGCCCTACGGCTCACGCGACATGATCGGGCTGACCGCGTTCGTCATGCATCAGTCGCGCGGCCTGCCGGTTTCGGTGGCGACCGACGGTCCCGCCGCTGCCGCCTATGCGCGCGGAAAGGCGTATTATGAAACCCGCCGCGGTCAGCTCAACCTCTCCTGCGCCAATTGCCACGAACAGAATGTCGGCAACCGCCTGAGGGGAGAAGTCATCAGCCAGGGGCAGGTGAACGGCTTCCCGATCTACCGGCAATTGTGGCAGGATATGGGCTCGATGGGGCGGATGATCGCTTGGTGCAATGACGCCGTGCGTGCGGCGCCGCTGGCCGAAGGGTCGTCCATGGCGGTGGAGCTGGAGCTTTACCTGCGGGCCAGGGGCAACGGGCTGCCTATCGAGACACCGGCGGTCCGCAGATAGCCGTTCACTTGCGCGCGATCCGCAGGAAGGCGATTGGCTCCGGCGGCCCGAGCGTCTATTTTGGCGACAATCTCCCTTGTCCTTCCGATAGTCATGGCATCCTACGCGACCCCCTCGGACCCGAAAGCTGACCGCCCGCTTCGCGCCGACGCGAGCCGCAATCGCGCAGCGCTGCTGGAGGCGGCATCGCACATGTTTGCCGAACACGGCTATGACGTGCCGATGTCCGACATCGCGGCGGCAGCGGGGGTGGGCCGAACCACGCTTCTGCGCAACTTTCCGACGCGGATGGACCTTGCCTCGGCACTTTTCGAGCAAAGCATGGCACGGATCCGCGCACTGGCGGCAGAGCAGGCTCGCGCGCCCGGCGACCTGGAGGCGTTGCTCGACCTGAAGCTCGACTTCTACATCCGGAACGGCGGCCTCGCCGAGGCCGTGCAAAGGGAGCGAGGGGATGTCGACAGCTTTCAGGCAGAACGGCGCGAAGTGGCGGAAATCTTTCTCAACGCCGCACGGGGCGGAGGCGACATACGGCCCGACCTGACGGTGGAGACGTGCCTTGTCATGCAGCAGGCGATAGCAGGGGCGCTGCTGGCGGGAACGTCGCGCGCGGATCGGGTCGAACGGGCGCGCCTGGTGAAGGCCCTGCTCCTCGACGGTCTTCGCCCGCGCAAGGGCGACTGAGGAATGACTTCGACATAGCTACCGGGACACCGCATAGGGCGGAGCGGGCGCATGGCCCGCCGGAACCGAACAACCCTTGCCGAAGCAAAGACAGCCATCGCCCGCTCCCGTGCCTTGGGCAGTGCCGATACGCCGGGCGCGCAGGCGGCACAGTCCTTCTCCCTGCCCCTAAGGGCCATCCCTTCGCGGGGGTGCAACCGCGGAATTGCATCCGCCACCCCGTTCCCACCGGCAGAGCAAGCCACGTAAAGCCTTTCGCCTTATCCCGGTGGATCGAGCCCCCTCGCCGTAGCATTGAGGCCGTGACGGGCAAAGCCTTCGCACGTCTTCGCGACGCCGCCATCGCGATGATGGCCCACGATTTTGCGGGCGGCAGGTCGATGATGTGACCGGCCCGTCACGGTCGATCGGGTCAACAAAGGCATCGGCGGGCGCGCAGAAGGCCTGCCCTTCGACGGTGTAGATCTCCCGGTCCGGGCAGATCTGCTGCATCCGTGCGACCCTGGCGGCAAAGAACCACCGCTCATCAGTACGCCGACAGTACACCAGGCGAGGCCATGGCTCAGGATCGTCATGGCCACCGTGGCCAGCGTCACGAGATCGGAGAGGACCGGCGTGGTCCGCAACCGCCGCAACGGCTCGCGGTCCAGCGTATCGATGAAAGCCATCATCATGATGACAACCAACGGCGCCACCGGCACCTCCTCCACCAGATCGCTCACCGCCACCATCCGCACGAGCAGGAGAACACCGGCAGCGAACACCGAAAGCCGCCCCTGCCCGCCGTATTTCACATTGGAGACCGTCTTGCCCATCATACCGCAGCCGCGATGCGGCCGAACCGGCTGGCCGAGGCATTGGCCAAACCGAGGCGATGCACCTTCTTGTAGGACGGAATGCCCGTCTGATCATCGGCGACTCTGGTCATCAGGCTTTCCAATAGACCGACCATGGCGATGGCCAGCGCAGGCAGGAACCGGCGCCACGCCGGGGCTGGCCCCGGCAGCCCCTCGGGCAACCTGCCCAGATCGGCCACACCGCATGGGGACACCCAAAGCGGAGCACAGCGCGGTCAAAACCACCACACAGAGCAACGGCGCGGGTGGGCTTTCTGCTCAGTCAGAACGAGAGGTGGATGATCGCCAACCGGGTCGCGTCACCGCGCCTCCGGCGTGGAGGATATGCGGCAGTTGGCGGCAAAAATGAGGATCGCAACGGCATTGACAAAGCCCCTGCGGACCGAATTGGAGACAGACCGCATCAGGTCGCCAGCCGGGCAAAGCCGAAGAGCATCTGGAACAACCCGGCCAACAGCCCGGCGGCGAAAAGGTATTCGCCCCCAAGCTCGCGCACCAGGGACACCACGACCGGAGCAACCCAGCTGGCCGCGGCCGAAATCAGGTCAGCCGGTTTGGGCCGCGTCCCGCTGACGGCCGCTCTGCCGCCGGGTGCCCCATGTGGCAGCCATCGAAATCAGCGTGGCCAGTGTAAAAAGGCCCGCATAGCCCAACCACTCCGCGATCAGCCCCGAGGCCATTCCTCCGATCTGATAGACGATCATCTGCGCACAGGCGAGGAGAGTGAAGTCGGTCCCCGGCTGGTCGGAGGAGCAGACCTGCATGAACAGGGAGTAAAGCGCCACGATCTCCATGTAGCGGATGAGCGTCTGGAATACCGCCGCCGCGCCGACGGGCAGCAGACCGGTCAGCACCCCGAAGGCGTGGAGCGCGAAGACGGCGAAGCACAGGCTGCGCAGGCTCCCGAGCAGCACCAGCGTTCCCAGCGCTCCCCGCCGGTGCACCGCAAGCAGCGCCAGCGCCGATCCGCCCAGCCCCACCGTTGCCGCAGCGGCGCCCGAGAGATAGCCGATCCAGTCGAGCGGCATTCCCGCATCGACGAGATACGGCCCCTCCATTGTCTTTACCAACCCCTCGGAGGCCCGGTAGAACAGCGCCAGCCACAGAACCTGCCTTGCCTCGGGCCGCGCGAGAAATGTTCTGAGCCGCGGACGGGGCCGCGCCACGGGCGGCGCACGGTCTTCCCGCATCCATGGCAGGACAAGCAGGGGGAGCAGGGTCGCCGCCGCCATTGTCAGCATCATCGCGCGCCAGCCGAAGTGGTGATAAAGAACAAGCCCCAGCGTCCCGCCGACAAGAACCGAAGCCGCAACCGCCGCCCCTTGTATGGCGTTGCCCGTGGGCCTTTCGCCGGGGGACAGGGACAACACCGCATAGCCATCCGTGGCGATGTCCTGCGTGGAGGCCAGCAGGATGAGGAGCAGGCCGATCACCGCGAGCGGCAGGATGTCCGTGGGCTGTATGAAGGACAGCGCGAAAAGGCAAAGCGCCGTGCCGATCTGCGTCGGCAGGATCCAGGCGCGCCTCGGCCCGAGTCGCCGGCCAAGGGGGAGCGGGCGGAATCGCTCCACCAGGGGCGCCCAGAGGAATTTCACCGCCAGCGGCAGCAGAAGCAGCGACAGCATGCCGATCGCCGCGCGGGAGACACCGCTGTCCCGCAGGATGGGCGGAACGGCGGCCACCAGCACATAGGCCGGAACGCCTTGCGCCAGATAGAGCACCGCCAGCACGGCGAAGCGCCGGACCCTGCCGTCATGCACCCGTGCCTCCTGGGCCGAAGACCCGGTCATGGAGGGCGAGGAAAGCGGTGTTGGCGGCTGGGATGTCATCGTGAACCTCGACCGGAATCGACCAGAAGGTGGAGAAGGCGGCACGCTGGCGTTCGCTGGGCCGGTCGGAGAGCAGGACAAGCCCGCGGATACGGGCGGCGACCGCTTCACGGGTCGCTTTCGCCACCCGGTTCTGCTGGACTTCGCCCGCATGATCAAGCCGGAAGCCCCTCAGGTCCGACAGCAGAACAAAGGGCACCGGCTGCCCGGCCAGCGTCGTGAAAAGAGCGAGGTAGTCCGATACGTCGGCCTCCCTCTGTGGTGGCTCGAAGCGGAGGGCCAGTGCGCTTTGCACCGGCCGCGCCTCGTGGCGGCCGAAGAGGATCATCGCTCAGAAGCTCACCCGGTAGCCCAGGGTGACGGTGCGGCCCCAGCCCGCGGTTTCCGCGTTGCGGGTCGCGGTGGCCGTGGGGTTCATGTAGTCGCTGTCGAACAGGTTCTCGACCGCGAGGCTCAGCATGCCGGGGCCGACCGGGCGGGACGCGGAGGCATTGACGAGGGTGACATCGTCAAGCTTCACCTCTCCCGGGGCGCGGTCGCGTCCCCCGAGATGCATGACCTCTCCCCGCAGACGCCAGCCGCCCGCAAATTCATGCGTGGCCCCGAGCACGAGGCGGAGAGGCGAGCCGATGCGGTTGTTGCCGAGCCACGTATCCACGTCGCCGTCGCCGCTGCGGTCATACCGTCCCTCGCGCCAGCCGATCAGCCCGTCGAGAGCGGTGGTGGCGGTCAGCGCCCAGACGCCCTGTGCCTCGATCCCCCAGATCTCCTCCTTCTGCTGGCTGACCTGGTTGGTAAGGGGGTTGAACGTCACCCCGTCATCCGAGGTGGAGTAGAAGCCGGAAACCTGTCCGCTCCACGCCCCCGCATCATGGCGCAGGCCGAGTTCATAGGTATTGACCACCTGCGGCTTCGGCGCGATCTGGGCATAGGAGAGCTGGTAGGTTCCGGGCTGTGTGCAGCCATAGGCGGCCCCGACGAGCGGATTGTCGTTGCCATAGGCGGTGCAGATCTCGGCGACGGAATTCATCCCCGCCCGACGGGTGAAGCTGCCGATATCGGTCAGGGAATAGCCCTGCGACCAGCCGCCGAAGACCTGTGACGCTTCGGTCAGCCGATAGGTGAAGCCGAGGTTCCCGGTGAACTGATCGAAGGTGAAGTCACCGCCGGTGACGGAGATTTCCTTCAGGTCGAGGCCGAGGCCGTAAGCGGGAAAGTAATAGTAGGCGCGGGGCCGGACGAAATCCCCCACGGTCAGGTCGAACCGGTCATACCGGATGCCGCCGGAGAAGGTGAGGCTGTCGGTCACCGGAAGGGTGAGTTGCGCGAAAAGGGCCGCCGACTTGTTCTTCAGCGGTGTGGCGACGGCCATGCCGTTCCGGGCGCTCTGGCTCGTATCGTCATGCCCGATCTCTGCCCCCCAGCTCAACCCTGCCGCACGGCCGAGGATATCGAGCGGGCTGTCCACCGTCACGGTGAGCGTGTGGCGCAGGCTGTCCAGGTGGGTCTGGTTGTAGTCCGCCGTCGGATCCGCGGGATTGCCGCTGTAATAGACCAGCGTGTTCACCGCCGGGTCGAAGCGGGTGAAGGCGAACCGCTTCATCACGTCGTTGCGGGAATAGGTGACCGAGAGCTTGCCGAGAGCGAAATCCTCGTCGGTGTAGCGGAGGGTGAGGTAGTTCGAATCCTCGGTGATCGGGTCGCCGTGATAGGGGTGGGCGCGATCCGGTGCGACGGGCGTGGCGAGGTAGTCGGTGAAATAGCGCGGCTTCTGATCGAGCTTCACCTTGTCGAAGGTCAGCTCCACCCGCTTTGCCGCGTCGATGTCATAGCCCAGCCGGACGGTCGCATTCGTTGTGTTGGTAAAATCGCCGCCCCCCTGCCCGAGCATCGGGTCCGAGGGCAGGAGCCGGCCCTTCCCGTCATAGGTCTGTCGCGTCCGGTCGTGCGAGAGGGTGACGCTGTAGTCGAAAGCGCCGATCTTCTGATCCACGCTGACGGAGGCGAGAGGCGCCACGCTCTTGCCGCCGTTCGCCGTGAAGGCGCGCGCCCGCATGTCGAGCGTGACGCGGGCCTTGCCATCCGCTGCGGCACCGCTCCGCGTGATGAAGTTCACCACGCCCCCCGTGCCGCCCGCACCATAGAGCGAGGAGGCGCCCCCGATGACTTCAATCCGCTCCACCGTGTTGAGGTCGATGGTGGAAAGGATGCGCGAGGCATCACGAAGCGGCGTGTTGCGCGGCACGCCATCGACCAGAACGAGCAGCCCCCGGCCGCGGAAGCTCTCGGATGCGCCGGAGAGCGTCTGGTTGGAGAAGGTGAACCCCGGCACCGTCCGGGCCAGCAGCGCGGTTGCGTCATTGCCGCGCTGAAGCTGATCCTCGACAGCGAAACTGTCGATCACCTGCACGGCGCCCGGCACGGCGGAAACGGGGCGGGCAGCGCGGCTTGCGGTAAGCACCACCTGATCGAACACGACCGCCCCCGGCTCCGCCGTCTCCTGCGCGGCAAGCGGTAGCGCTGCCGTGGAGAGCAAAAGGCCCAGCAGCGGAAGGTGAGAGGATCGGGACATGGGCGTTTTCCTTCGGGGATGGGAGAGTCCGTATTGGCTGAGGAAAATAGTAAGATTATGCTGTTGCCGCTGCCGGAGACTTCTGGAGCGAGAAAACATGGTTCTGGAGTTTTGCGACATGTCCGCCGGCCGGACCATCGACAGACAGACGCGCGGCGGCGGGGAGGGGATGCGCCTTCCCTGGGCGGAAGAACGCCTCACCCGCGATACCTTTCCCCGGTCCCGCTTCAAGGAGGCGCGGCGGCGGGCGGGGGCACTGTGGAATCGCGCGGTCCTTGCCGAACCGCTCGCCCATGCCCCCGTGGCGGCCGAAGGGCATTTTCTGGCGCTGGAACTGGGGGATTTGCTGCTTTCCACGCTCGATATGGGATCGGGGCAGATCGGCTGGCGGTTTGCGGCCTGCGCGCAGACCGGGACCGGAGGTAGCGCCGCCCGCCTGCGGGAAACACGACCGCCGCTTCTGATGCTGCGTTGTCTCCGGGGCGGCGAGTTGGCGATGGGAGAGCGGCGTATGGCACTGCCCGCCGGTCAGATCGCGCTTGTCCCGCTGCAAGGGCCGGTTGTCCTGATGCTGGCGGCGGGTGGCCGGGCGGATATCGGGATTCTCGCGCAGGCGCCTGCTGCGCTTTCCGGGCCGGTTGTCCTCGATGGGGCGCTGCCCTCCGGCCATCTTCTGGCCTTCTTCGCGGGATATCTTCTGCGCTGTGCTCCCCACCCGCCCGGACGCGCGGCGGAACTGCGGGGGATGCTGCTCCGCGCGCTGGAGCACGTGACGGCAGACCTCATGGTTTCGCTGTCATCCGGGGGGGAGACGCCGTTTGAAAGGTTCCGTTTTCTGGTTGCCGCGAACCTTGGCCGACCAGAGCTGTCTCTGGGCGAAATTGCGGCGGCGATGGGGTTGGGGCCGCGCCGGCTTCAGCGGCTGCTGAAGGAGAATGGAACCACCTTCCGCGCGCATCTGCTGCACGCGCGTCTCCTCATGGCGCGGGAAGTGATCGAGACCAGCCGCACCCGCCCGCGGATCGCGGATCTTGCCTATCGCTGCGGCTTCAGCGACCCGAACTATTTCTCCCGCGCCTATGCGCAACACTGGAACGCGCCCCCCAGCCGCATGGCTTGCCGATCGACGCCGCGGGACCAAACTGAATAACCCTTACTACTCCAGCCGAAATCTGTTGAGCATTTTTCACCAATTCCTGCGGCATTGGGCACAGACGGCGGCGGCTGACTGGGCCGGATCAAGATCATCCGCCTGATCGCCGGTCGGCATTGTTGGGCGGTTGAGGCTTTTTGACCTGCTGCCTTCAGGAGGGGCTTGCAGGAGGATGACCGTTATTATGGTCAAGATTGCGTGCCGGTGCAGGGCACCCATCATCGGTCCTCAAAATGACCAAGACCCATCTCTTTCTCCGGTTGCCGATGGGCTTGCTCATGGACCCAACGGGTCTCGATGGCCTTGGCCAGTTTCTTCGGCGGTGTGTCGACTGGCGGGTTCGTCAGGAAGTATTTCGCACACGTCTGTGGAGGGGCGCTCGCCGACCAGCCAGACGACCTCCTCGCCGCCCGGATGCTGCAGCCCCACGATTGGCCAATGCGCCGCGGCGTTTCGTCCACGACGCGGACGCCCATGGCAGCGAACCGTGCCGAGAGATTTTCGCTTGTGCCGCGTCGCCAACTCACGGTCTGCCACGTCGCGTTTTCAACTATCTCCTGCGCTGGGAGGGGGACGAAGGTGAGGTGATCCCAACGTAGTCGCTCGCGGTCGTTGACCGGGAAGATCAGGGATCATTTGCCGGATAGGCTCAAAGGCGCTCAGGTCATCCTGCCATGCCCCAGATCGGCGCGACGCAGGCTTCCTAACAGGCTGCTGGAAAAGTCCTGAATGTCATGCTGTGCGCCGGAAATCGGAAAATCGGCCCGGAAACGCCCGGCACCATATAGATTTCCGGCTGGATTTGGTCAGATAGCGAACGATTTCCGCTCCAACGCAGGCCAAAAAGCCTTTTTCAGCATCCTGCTAAACCTGCTCTGTGCCAGGATTACCGACTACCAGGAGCTGTCGATGACCCATGAGATCGTATCGCGCCAGCACCGGATCCTGGGGCATTGCCTGCCGCCCTACTTTCCCGAGAAAGCGCGATTCCGGCGCGGCACCCCCGCCGAACGAAGGGGGAATGAACGCCCCTCAGTTGCTTTTGGAACACGCGGCATGTCGTTGGCACCGACCACTCTCCCCTACCTCTTGGTATGCTCAAATGTTATTGCTATCAGAAGTATCATATATTTGATATATCCTCTCCAACCCTGCAAGTTCGCGAAATGACTGGGTCCGCCGAAGGAAGAGCGGTGGGTTCCGTGCTGGACGGCCAGAGTGGTTCGGTATTCTGAGGATCGCCGTAGTGCCGCTGGTCTTATGGGGAGGATAGAAATGCTTGATTTTCGTAACGTGGTAATCGCCACCGGCGTTGCTGCAACGCTCGCGCTCTGGTCAGCGCTGCCTGCCGCGGCTCAGGATCAGATCACCATCAAGTTCAGCCATGTCGTTGCGCCGGATACCCCCAAGGGCAAGGGCGCCGAGCGGTTCAAGGATCTGGCCGAGAAGTATACGGACGGCCGCGTGAAGGTCGAAATCTATCCCAACAGCCAACTCTACAAGGACAAGGAGGAGCTGGAGGCCCTGCAGATGGGGGCAGTCCAGATGCTGGCGCCGTCGCTGGCCAAGTTCGGCCCCCTCGGCGTGCCGGAGTTCGAGCTGTTCGATCTGCCGATGCTGTTCAAGGACCGCACGGACCTTCGCAAGATCACCGAGGGTGAACTGGGACAAACCCTCATGTCCAAGCTGGATCCCAAGGGCATCAAGGGGCTGGCCTATTGGGACAACGGCTTCAAGATCATGACGGCGAACTCCCCCGTCGTGACGCCCGACGATTTCCTGGGCCTGAAGATGCGCATCCAGTCCTCCAAGATCCTCGAAGCGCAGTTCGAGGCGCTTGGCGCCGTGCCGCAGGTGATGGCTTTCTCCGAAGTCTATCAGGGCCTGCAGACCGGTGTCGTGGACGGCACCGAGAATACGCCGTCGAACACCTATACGCAGCGTGTGAACGAGGTGCAGAAATACGCGACCGTGTCGAACCATGGCTATATCGGCTACGCGGTCATCGTGAACAAGGCGTTCTGGGAAGGGCTCCCGGACGATGTGCGCGCTGAACTGGACAAGGCGATGGCAGAAGCCACGAGCTATGCCAACGACATCGCCGAGGAGGAGAATGCCACGGCGCTGCAGGCCATGCGTGATGCGGGCACCACCCAGTTCCATGACATGACCGACGAAGAGCGTGCCGAGTGGTTCGAGGTTCTCCAACCTGTGCACGAGAAGATGTCAAACCGCATCGGCGCCGATCTGATCAAACAGACCTACACCGCTCTGGGTATCGAATAAGCCGAATATCAGGCCGGGGGCGCAGGCCGCGCCCCCCCATTCAAAGAGGTTTGCCATGGTATTGCGCATCCTCGACCGCTTCGAAGAAATCCTGATCTCGGCGTTGATGGCCATGGCCGTCATCCTGATCTTCGTTGCCGTCGTTCACCGTTTCTCTCTGGGCATCGCGGCCGACCTGGTCGGCTGGGCCCGCGCCCATGACATGGAGACCCTGCAGGCTATCGCACGGTCTTCCTTCAGGTGGATAAACTCGCTGAAGCTCACCTGGGCGCAGGAAGCCTGCATCTATCTTTTCGTCTGGATGGCGAAGTTCGGCGCTGCCTATGGCGTCCGCATCGGCATCCACGTGGGCGTCGATCTTCTCGTGAACAAGCTGGAAGGTCGCAACAGGAAGATAATGACGATCATCGCCATGTCCGGCGGGATCCTCTTCACCGCGATCGTAACCTGGATCGGCACGAAATTCGTCTGGCATACCTATCGCGGCGGCCAGATTTCGGCAGACCTGGAGATCAAGATGTGGCTCGTCTATCTGGCCGTGCCGCTCGGGTCCGCGCTGATGTGCTTCCGCTTCATTCAGGCGCTGTATCAGTATCTCACCACCGGATACATCGCGCATCATGACATAGGAGAGATCGAGGGCATCGAAGAAAATGCCGACACCGCCGCGGAGGGCAAGGCATGACCGCGATCATCATCTTTCTGATCCTGACGATCCTGCTCATCACCGGCATGCCGGTCTCCATCGCGCTCGGCCTGACGGTCTTCACCTTCCTTTTCGGCTTCACCAGCATCCCGATGGACAGCATCGCGCTGAAGCTGTTCACGGGGATCGAGAAGTTCGAGATCATGGCGATCCCGTTCTTCATCCTCGCGGGCAATTTCTTGACGCATGGCGGCGTGGCGCGGCGCATGATCCGTTTCGCCACTTCGCTGGTGGGCCACTGGCATGGCGGAATGGCGCTGGCCTCCGTGTTGGCCTGTGCGCTGTTCGCCGCGATTTCAGGTTCGTCACCCGCAACGGTGATGGCGGTGGGCTCCATCATGGTGCCGGCGATGGTCAAGATGGGTTATCCGCGGGAATTTGCCGTGGCCCCCGTTGCAACCGCCGGCGGGCTCGGCATCCTGATCCCGCCCTCGATCGTCATGGTGATGTATTCGGTTGCGACCTCGGGGATGATCGTGACCGGGCCGAACGGCGAAAGCGTCGCCTCGGCATCCATCGGCGAGATGTTCATTGCCGGCGTCGTGCCGGGGCTGATCCTCGCCGCGATGCTGGGTGTCACTACCTACTGGCGCGCGCGGACGAGAAACTATCCCCGCCTTCCCCGCGCATCCTACCGTGAAAGGTGGAAGACGTTCCGCGAGTCCATCTGGGGCCTGATGCTGATCGTCATAATCATGGGCGGAATCTATGGCGGCATCTTCACGCCGACGGAGGCCGCGGGGGTCAGCGCCGTCTATGCCTTCTTCATCGCGGTCTTCGTCTACAAGGACATCAAGCTGCGCGACGTGCCACGGGTGCTGCTGAATTCGGCCGCGATGTCGGCGATGTTGCTCTACATCATCACCAACGCCGTGATGTTCGCCTTCATCCTGACCTCCGAGCAGATCCCGCAGGCAATGTCTGCCTGGATCGTGGATTTGGGCCTCGGCTGGGTCGGTTTCCTGCTGGTGGTGAATATCCTGCTGCTGCTGGTGGGCATGGTGATGGAGCCCTCTGCGATCGTTCTGATCATGGCGCCCATCCTGTTTCCTGTCGCCGTGAAGCTTGGCATCGATCCCGTGCATTTCGGCATCATGATGGTCGTCAACATGGAGATCGGGCTGTGTACGCCACCTGTCGGCCTCAACCTCTATGTCGGCTCGGCGATATCGCGGCTGGGGCTGACGGCGGTGTCGGTGGCGGTTGTGCCTTGGCTTGTCACCGCGCTGATATTCCTCGCGTTGATCACCTATGTGCCGGCGATCACCATGATGCTGCCGAACCTGCTCGGGTTCTGAAGCGGGAGCGACAGGTAAGCAAAAGGGCCGCGATTGCGGCCCTTTTTTCGTCCATGGCTCAAGCCTGTCTGCGCCATCGGAGCGGTCCGCTGCGATGGACCGCATCGCCGCGGGCATCGACCGCGACCGTCACCGGCATGTCGCGCACAACGAATTCGTGGATCGCCTCCATTCCAAGATCGTCGAAGGCCACGACGCGTGCCTCGCGTATTGCCTGCGATACCAGATACGCCGCGCCCCCAACCGCAATCAGATAGGCGGCGCCGTTCCGGGCAATCGCCTCAACCGTTGCATCGCCTCGCTCTGCCTTGCCGATCATTACCGACACACCAAGCGTGTCGAGCATCATGTCGCTGTAGCGATCCATCCTTGTCGATGTCGTCGGGCCGGCCGGCCCCACCACCTCGTCGCGCACCGGATCGACGGGGCCGACGTAATAGATCGCCCTGTCGCGGAACTCGACCGGCAGCGGTTGACCCGCGGCCACCATCTGTTCGATCCGCCGGTGCGCGGCATCTCGTCCAGTCAGGAGATGCCCCGAAAGCAGCAGCGCTTCCCCCGGCTTCCATGCGGCGATATCGGAGCGGGTCAGCCCGTCCAGATCGACGCGGCGAGCGTCTTTCCAGGCATCGCGGAAATCGAGATCCGGCCAGTCCGACAGGTCGGGCGGAGACAGGCGTGCCACTCCGCTGCCATCCAACGAGAAATGGACATGCCGGGTTGCCGCGCAGTTCGGCACAAGGGCCACAGGCAGAGAGGCCGCATGGGTCGGGAAGCTCCGCACCTTCACGTCGAGCACGGTGGTGATCCCGCCCAGGCCCTGCGCCCCGATGCCGAGGGCGTTGATCCGGTCGATCAGCTCCAGGCGGAGCTCCTCCTCCGCCGTGGAGGCACCCCGGGCACGCAGTTCGGTGGCATCGATCGGCTCGTTCAGCGACTGCTTTGCCATCACCATCGCCTTGTCCACGCTGCCGCCGATACCGATGCCCAGAATGCCCGGCGGACACCAGCCCGCCCCCATCTTCTCCACCGTTTCGACAACCCAGTCGGCCACCGAGGCAGAGGGGTTCAGCACCGCGAATTTCGTCTTGTTCTCGGACCCGCCCCCCTTGGCGGAGACATCGAAGTGGACCCGGTCACCCGCCACCATCTCGACATGCAGCATCGCTGGCGCATTGTCCCGCGTATTGACCCGCCGCCCGAAAGGATCGGCCACGACCGAGGCCCGCAGCGGATTTTCATCGGCCAGATAGGCACGACGCACGGCGTCATCGACGATCTCCTGCAAGGGCCGGTCCCAGTCGAGCCGCGCCTTTACCCCGATCCGTGCGGTGATGTTGGCAACGCCGGTATCCTGACAGATCGGCCTGTGCCCGATTGCAGCCATGCGGGAATTGACCAGGATCTGCGTCATCGCATCGCGGGCAGCCGGGCTTTCCTCCGTCTGCCAGGCGGCGGAAAGCGCCCGGATGAAGTCGCGCGGATGATAGTAGCTTATGAACTGAAGCGCGTCGGCGACACTGTCGATCACATGGCGTTCGCTGATGGCTGTCATGTCTCCCACCCCGGGTTTGCTGGCAATGTATGGCTAGCGGTCGATCACCTGGGCACCGATCCAGCGGCCGGTGCGCGCCAGATCGCGCAGTGTTTCACGCGCCAGCGCCAGAACGACGGAGACGGCATTGGTCATTGGCCGGTTCGTGGAGTGGGCGAGATAGATGTGCCTTACCACCTGCGGCCCGGAAATGGTCCAGCTGCGCAGCCTCCCCTCGCCCACCTCGGCGGTTATGGCGTTCTCGGGAAGGACAGAATAGCCAAGGCCTTCCGCGACTAGCGCCTTGATATTGCTGTAGGAGTCCACATCGATAATGGTGTTCAGCTCGATTGCGGCGGCTTTGGCATGCCGGTCCAGAAGGTCGCGCAACCCGTGACCCTTGTCGGGAACGATCAGGGGCAGTTCGGCCACCCGGCCAAAGGAAAGATCACTGCCGGGGGGAGGAAACTGTTCAGACCGCAATCCCTCTGCCGGGCCAAAGAATTGCAGCGCCTCCGCCAGAAGTTGTTCCGTGTGAATGCCGTGTTCGGCAGCCTGACCGTAGAGGACCGCAAGGTCGATCCTTTCGTCCCGCAGCCATTCCAGAATGAACCCGCTCATCGCCTCAGCGATGCGCAGCTTGATCTTTGGATAGCGCAGATGCACTGACGTGATCAGCGGAACGGCGAGAATCTGGCCGATTGTGCCCGGCACTCCCAGCCGCACCTCCCCTTCGGGGTCATTCAGATGGCCGCGGATTTCCTCTTCGGCCACGGTAAGCTGGTCCAAGATGATACGGGCGTGGCGCAAGAGAATTCGGCCAGCCTCCGTTGGCTCCACCCCACTCGGCGTACGGAAAAGCAGCGCGGCCCCCAGATCGGCCTCCATGTTCAGGACATGGCGCGACAGTGCAGGTTGGGCGACATGAAGGAAATTTCCCGCCCGCGACAGTGAGCCTTGCTCGACAATCGCCACGAAATAGCGAAGTTGCCTAAGGTCGATCATCGTTGCGACACCGGATTTGCCGTCAGGGTCCAGCAGACCATCGGCTGTATCAATACCGCCATACCGCCGACACTATGGATATTGTCGCGCCACGCGCGCGCCAGCGCGGCTTCGTTCCTGCGGGCGATTTCTGCCCTTTCGGGCAGCACCCGCGCCAGATAGCCGATGAAATCCGACAATCCGGTGAAGTGATTTTCGCGATTCCAGCGGCGCAGATCGCGCAGGATCACCTTGTCGTCGGAAATCAGCGTTTCGACCGCGCTTGCTGCCTGAGCCCGGATCCGGGTTTCGTCCTCGATCGGGCGCATGGCGCGAAAGAAGCTGCCCTGCGCGAGAGGTTCGATCACAAGCAGGATGCCCTTGGAACGGATCGTCGAGATTGCGCCCATCAGCGCGTCCTGCATCCGATCGGGAGAGACGTGATGCAGTGAATTGACGAAACAGGCGGCATCGAACCGGCCCATGGACCCGGGAAGCGCTTCCGCCGGAGCGCAATGAAACTCCGACCTCGGCAACCGCTGACGGGCCCGCTCCAATGCGTCTGCCGAGGGGTCGATGCCCGTCACGTCGAACCCGCGTCCGTCGAGCGCCGCCGCGAGAGTGCCGTCGCCGCAGCCAATGTCCAGAACGGACCGCACGCCGTGATCGACGAAGGCCGAGGTCAGTACCGAAAGCGTATCCGCACTTGTCCTTCGAAGGGTGCCGTCAGTGCGGGCGGCGGCGTGGTCGGTGTCGAGCTCGAACATGTTCTTCCCAAATGGTAGCCCATCGGATCACGGCTGCAGTCAAACATCAAATAGAGTGATTGTGGCCCGTGTATATCATAATGTTATGGCCGCGCCACCACGCGCTTGTCATGACCGGCCTGTCCTGTACGCACTTCAGGCATATGGGAAGAGCCCGCCCTTTGGCAAAGCGTTGCGAGTGCGACGATTGTCGGTGGTTTGCCGTAGCAGCGGTGTTGCGGAAGCCCCGCGCCGGAGCGGCGTCCCCCGGCGCCTACCGTCCGCCACACTTCTGGCATGAGCAACCCGGGCTTGCCCAAGACCGCAGGAGGACCTCCCGGGAAGGCATTGCCTCCCCCTGACTCCCGCCAGTGGTTGAGGAACGCCGCCGGGTCGGCGGCATCAGTGGCGGAAGAAGTATCGCTTCGTGAGCCGCGCAAACCCCGGACGAGGGTCTTCGGATAATCGACGACAGCCACAAAAAGCGGGCCTCCAAGCGCCGATCAGCAGCCCGGTTCCTGCGCCATCCGTTGAGAAACTCCATCAGGAACGCTTCCGGCGATCATATGCCAAAGGGATAGCATGCTTGCGGCTTGCCAAACCACCGCAATCTGGAAGCGGTGCGATTTCCCAGCCCAATGAGGGTGTTAAACGGCCCACTTCTGCTCAATCTGTCGCATGAAAGGAGTGTTCACTTCCCTCCCCCCTTGTCCGCGGCGGTATCCAAGAAGTCCGTTCGGGCAGATACGCTCATCGTCCCAACCCTTGTGATCGGCAATGGGGTAAAAGCATACGCCCTCCGCCGGGATCCCCCTCTGCCGCGCCCGGACAACTTCCTCCCGTATATAGCGGCACCACGGGCCGCGCCGATTGCCCTCGGTTCCGGTCTCCGCCACCACGATCGGACGATCATAGCGCGCGGAAACGTCGAACAGCAGGTCGGAAAGCGGACGATACGCCGGATGATCGACGTCGATGACAGGGCCTGCATGGATCCACTGGTTGTTGCAGTAGTAGTTGACGCCCACCAGATCGAGAAACTCCGGCGCGCCGCCGATCTGGGGCCAAAGTCGGCCCGATAGCAGGTCGAACGCCTGAAACTGCGCCTCATGATGACCCCGAGCCTCCCAATAGGGCCGGAGCTTTGCCGGGTCGTGATGAACCGCGATCAGCGGCTCGGCCGTGAGGAACCGTGCCCGCGGGTCAGCCGCCCGTAATTCGGCCATCGCGGCGAGCGCGGCGCGGGCCAGTTGCACCTTGAGTTCAAATCCGCGACCGGCGGCGAACGGGTTGAGATAGCGGGCATCTCCCCCTGCCCATGAAAGGAAGCTGATCTCGTTGACGGGGCACCAGAAGGGGGCGGCATCCGTCTCGTCCCTCATCAGCCGGGCCGCAGCGCGGGCAAACCGGGCGAACCGCGTCACGAACTCGGGCGCCCAGATATCCAGATCATCGGGCCAGCCGTAATGAAGCAAGTCCCAGACGACTTGGGTGCCGGTGTCGCGGGCGGCATGCAGCATGGGCAGGAAGCTGGAGAAGTCGTGGTGTCCCGGCGCGGTTTCCACCAGATGCCACCGGAGCGCGTCGCGGCACGACCGGATGCCGAGGGCGGCGAGTTGCCGGTAATCGGCAGCCGCATCGGCATCATGCCCGGTGTCCGCGATCAGATCGAGCCGCTTTCCATCCCGACGCCGATGGGTGGAGGATTCCCAACCGCCGAGAATGAAGCTTTTGAACGTCGAGGGGTCCGGGGCGGGCGGCACTCCCTCTAGGACTTCGGTGAACAGGCGCTCCCACTGCGGCAGCACGGCAGACACGCTGTAGGCCGCATGGACATGGCGGCGAAGGGCCGAGCCGAGCCGCTTCCGTTCCCCCTCCTCCCGCGCGAGGCGCAAGATCTGACGCGCGAGTTCCGCGGGCTCTTCATGGGGCACGAAGATGCCGGATGCGCCGTCCACGATCTGCTGCAGGGCGCCGTTGTCCGGCGTGGCAATGACGGGCAGACCAGCGGCACCTGCTTCCGCGATGACATGGGGCATGCCCTCTCCGCGCGAAAGCCAGCAAAGGACATCCATCGCCGCCAACAGGTCGGGGATGTCCTTGCGATCCCCCGTGAAGAACAGGCGCCCTGTCAGCCCTGCCCGCGCGGCAAGCCGATGCAGTTCCTGTTCGTAGTCCGGCATGAAGGCGTCCGGTCCACCGACCACCATGAAGCGCAACATGATGCCCCCCGCTCCGGCGGTGGACAGGCGCGCGGCCTCGATGAAATCCTCCACGCGTTTCTTGCGATCGAGCCTTCCGATCCAGCCGATCAGCACCTCTCCCTCTGCGATCCCGAAGGCCTTCCTCAGCCGTGCCCGCCCTGCCGCGAGGGCGGTGGCACCGAATTCCGTCAGATCCACCATCGAAGGGATCTCCAGGGCGTGACCCTCTCGTCCGGGCATGCGGGCAGCGGCGGCGTCACGTATCGACTGGCAGACGCCGACATATCGGCTGGTGAAATGCTTGGGACCGGCCAGCGCCTCCTCCACCAGACCGCCATGCTCGATGAGCGGCGGACGCCGCGCCATGCCTTCCAGGGCCGGATAGATGTCGGCCACGTTCTGCGAGGAAATGACGATATCGGCATCTGCCATACGCAGGCGCAGGTAGCTGACTGTGTCCTCGAAACTCATCTCATAGGCGCGGGTGTCCACCTCCACGCCCAGTTCCAGCAACTGCTGATGGGTCTGTTCAGGCATCCCTTCCTTGCGAAAGCACGGCAGCACCACGATGCGATACCGACGCGGATCGAGATGACGCGCCATGAGGCGCACCTCCGTCTCCTCCCCGCCAACCACCAGCCAGGCAAAGACCCACAGGATCCTGATGACCCCCGCGCCGGGATGCGGCTGCGGAAACGCCTCCGCCGCTGCCATGGCGGCAAGGGTTTCATTGGCCGACATACGGTCATCCGCGGCGCGGACAGGGGGAGCGGTCTCGTTCATGAACTCTGCTCGAATACGATCTGGAGAAAGTCGGGGCGGTGTTCGATGAGGTCGCGAAGGAAGCTCGGACCGTCGTCGAAAGGAACGACATGCGTTATCATTCGGGAGCGGATCAGCGCGCCTTCCGTTGCCAGCAGGGCCAGCGTTTCCTGTGCCAGACGCCGCTGGTCCCAGCTGTGGGACAGCGCCCGTGGCATCCGGTTGATCTGGGCACAGCGGATCGACAGACCGTTGTGGTGAAACTCCTCCCCCAGCCGCGTGTCCGCCATGCCGCCCTGATAAAAGGCCAGATCGATCAGCAGCCCTTGGGGGCGGAGCGCACGAAGCGCGAGTTGCAGGCTTTCCGATCGTGCCCGCGTCTGAAACACGACCTCGGCGCCCCGCCCCCCGAGGCGGGAGAACCACGCCGATTTGGCATGCTGCCAGGCCGCATCCTCCGTCATGGCTTCAAAGCCCATCGCCTGTGCGATCCGCTGACGGAAGGGCGATGGGTCAACGACGACGATGTCCCGCGCCCCTGCCCGCCGGGCAAATAGCGCACAGAAGAGCCCCACGGTCCCCCCGCCCCAGACAAGAACAGACCGACCCGCCACACCGGCCCCGAGAAACGGCGGACCGCTGCCGAACTCCTCTGCATCGGCATGCAGGATGCCATTGGCCGCGATCGGCCCCATCTGCGCGACAAAAATGCCGAGTATCGGGTCAAGGTCCGCCGGCAGGCGCAGCAGAAGATCGCGCGCGGGATCGGCGGTGTGGCCGCTCTTGTGGCCGAAGGTCGTTGCCACGACATCTCCCCCGGCAAAACCGGCGGCCCCCTCCACCACGCGGGCAGCCTCCATATAGCCAAGGAAGTTGACGGGGAAATTCAGGGACGGCTCGCCCTCGACGAATACGCCCCGCTCCTCATCCCAGCGGGAATGCAGGTAGGGATTGCTCCCTTTCAGAAAGGTCAGCTCCGTCCCGGCGGAAAGGCCCGTGAACATCAGGTCGAGCCGCAGTTGCCCGGGCGGAGCGGGGCCTTCGTCATAGGCGAAGAAATAGGGAACCCCCGCACGTTCGATGCCGAGGCTGCGGATCTGTCGGTGTTCATGGGGCAAGAGGGGCGCCTTGCGCAGCGGAGACACGAAAAAAGGGCTGCGGGTCGGCCCGCAGCACCTCCATCCTGACGATTTCGCCTTCACGGGCGGAGCGGGCAACCGCATGGGCCACGCGATGGGTCTTGAGCGCCTCTCCATAGGGGCAGCGGATGTGATTGCACTTGCCCTGTACCGCATCGATGAAATCGCGATCCTCGCGCCAGACAGGATCCCCCTGCGCCGGGCGCACCGGCCGGCCTTTTCCCACGTCGATCATCACGTCATGGTCGGTGATTTCGATGGCCAGCCCATCGGAAAACACATGCAGACCCACCCGGTGGTTCCATCGCAAAAGGCAGGTGGCGGACAGGTTGGCAATGGCGCCGGAGGCGAACCGGAGGGTCGCGGCGCTCGCGGTTGCGACGGAAAGACCCCCGAAATCGTCGCGGTCGCGCCGTGCCGTGGCGCCAAAGACCTCGGTCACGTCACCCGCTAGAAAGCGGGCGAGATCTATGATGTGAGAAGCCTGTTCGACCATCTGCCCGCCGGAGCGGTCCTCGTCCCACCACCATAGCGGCGGCGGGGTCTGATCGAGCCAGAAACCCGTCATCAAATGCGCGGGATTCCGCATCAGTTGCGCCCGCGCGGCCTCAACCGTGTCGAGGTAGCGCCAGTGATAGCCGACCGCAGTGATCAGACCGCGTCGCTCTATCTCGCCAGCAAGCTCTTCCGCAAGATCAAGGTCGAGCGTCACCGGTTTTTCCACGAAAAACGGCAGATTCAGCGCCAGACAGGCCCTTTCCGCGGCGCCGTGGGCAAAAGGCGGCACGCAGATGAACACCGCATCCAGTTCAATGCCGGCCAACATGGCCTCGTGGTCCGGGAAGGCTTCCGCGCCCAATGCCGCAGCCGCCGTTGCAGCCCGCCCGGCATCGGGATCAGCGATGGCCGCGATGCGCACATCTTCCATCTGGGCCAGCACCTCGAAATGGCGATGGGCAATGCCGCCCGCGCCGATGAAACCGAGTCGTGTCGTCATGGCGGTACCTGTGACAAAGGGAGAAACGGAACGTTCATAGAGCGCGGCGGTTTGCCGACCCATCCGATCGGCGGTGTACAGGGTCTCATATCGCTCCCGCTGTCTTTCGGCCGCAGCGGCGCGCGCCGCGGGATCAGACAGCGCGTCGAACATGGCATCGGACAGCGCGTGGTGATCGCCGGGGGGAACGAGCCAGGGGTGGTCATCGCCCAGCACCTCGCGCACGCCCCCGATCCGGGTGGCGATCACCGGCGTTCTTGCCGCCATCGCTTCCAACACGACCAGCGGCAAGCCTTCGAAGGCGGAGGCAAGGACGAGAATATCGGCGGAGGCCATGAGGCGCGCAACATCCTCCCGCTGGCCCAGAAAATGCACGGCATCCTGTCCGAGCCGTTCTGCCCGGCGCCGCAGCCCGGCCTCCTCCGGGCCTTCCCCGGCAAGGAGGAGCCGGGCCGCGGGAATCCGACGACGCAGTTCCGCGAATGCGTCGAGCAGCACGTCGTGGTTCTTCTGCGGTGAAAGCCGGGCCACACAGAGGACGGTGGGGCGCTCCGGCATAATTCGCGGCTCCGCCGGGGCGTTGATTCCATTCGCGACGGCATGGATTTCGGGAAGTGCCACACCCAGCGCGCCGAGCGCCGCCCGCCACCCCTGCGCGGCCTCCTCGCTCACCGCGATGATGGCTGCAAGGGAGCCAAGTCTTTGGGCGTAGGCGCCGATTTCCTCGGGATCGGTCAGGAGCCAGGGCAGGTGCTCCGTGCGGATGACCCGGCTGCCGGCGGCTGCGGCCAGGTCCACCAGCCCGTGGCCCTCCCAACCGATCCCCGCATGAATATGGACGAGGGCGGCGCCCCGGAATGCCCGCGCCCATCCGCCAGGCGCAACCACGGCGGCATTGAGGCCCAATCCCTGCGCTTCCCGGACCAGCGCCGCACCCTCCGCATGGTCAGGGAACAGAAGCCGCGGTCGCCAGCCTGCACCGAGCCAACCGGCGAGGATCAGCATATGCCGACCCACCCCCGACGGGGAGGGACTGTCCGTCGCCATCACCACTTCACGCGTGTCTGACGGCATCGCTCTCAATCCCGGCTGTCCGCCCGCGTCGGGGCAAGGCGGGGCGCGAGGCGGCGATAGATCGCCAAAGCCTGCGCGACGACCTGATCCATATTGTAATAGCGGTAGGTTCCGAGACGCCCGGCAAAGATCACCTCCGGCATCTCCCGCGCCAGGCTTTCATACCGTCGCAGAAGCTCCTGATTTTCTGCGCGCGGAATCGGATAGTAGGGCTCACCCGAGGCGCAGGGATACTCGTAGCTGATGGAGGTCATGGGATGCACCTGACCCGTGAGGTGCTTGTATTCCGTGATACGCGTGTATGGCACACTTTCCTGCGGGAAATTGACCACGCCCACGGGCTGAAACCGCCGCATGTCGAGGGTTCTGTGGTCGAACCCGAGACTGCGATAGGGAAGCTCGCCGAAACGGTGATCGAAATACGCATCGATCGGGCCGGTATATATCGTCAGGCGGGCGCGTTCCGCTTGTTCCATTGAATGGAAATCCTGCCCCAGCACGACATCGATGCCCGGATGATCCAGCATCTTCTCAAAGAGCCGTGTGTAGCCGTCCATCGGCATTGCCTGAAAACTGTCGGTGAAATAGCGGTCATCGTCGTCGGTCCGCACGGGGACGCGGGCGGTGACGGACTTGTCGAGTTCGGAAGGATCAAGGCCCCACTGCTTGCGGGTGTAGCCCTGAAAGAATGTCTCATAGAGCCTGCGTCCCACTGCCGATACCACGACATCCCGGCTGTTGCGGATTTCTTCCACCGGCTCCGCCTGCCGCGCGAGAAAAGCCGCGACCTCCGCAGCCGAGGACAGGTCTGTCCCATAAAGGCCGTTAATCGTGCTGCGGTTGATCGGCACCGGCAATAGCCGATCCCCGACCTGAGCCAGCACGCGGTGCTCATACGGACGCCAGAGCGTGAACCGGCTCAGGTAGGCCACGACCGCTTCGCTGTTGGTGTGGAAGATATGCGGGCCGTAGCGATGGACCAGAATACCGGCCGCATCCACATGGTCATGGGCGTTCCCGCCGATGTGGTCGCGCTTGTCCACAACCAGCACCCGCTGCCCGCTGCCCTCTGCCAGACGCTCGGCGAGAACGCTGCCGGCAAAGCCCGCGCCGACGATGACCACATCGTATGGCGCCGACCGCCGCCGCATCACGGGCGTGGGAAATCGCGGCGACGCCGGCACTTCCCGGCTCCGCGTTTCGGCGGCATGCAGCAACGCCCGCATGCGCGCGAAGGTCGTATCCCAGCTCATGGTCGAGAGAACCTTGTCCGCCGCAGTCCTCCAGCCCTGCCCCGCTCGGCGCATCTTGAGCGTCGTCTCGCAGGCCCTGACGAAATCGCCCCCGTCGCGCCCGATTTGCACCGCATCCAGATCGCCATAATGACGCAGCACATCCCGGATCGGAGTGGAGACCACCGGCAGCCCGGCCGCGAGATACTCCGGGGTCTTCGTCGGGCTGATGAATTTCGTCGCCTCGTTGATCGCAAAGGGCATCATCGCCAGATCCCAACCGGAGAGATAGGCGGGTAACTCGTTGTAATGCTTGGGTCCAAGCCAGTGCAGATTCGCGGAGCGCGGCAAATCCGCCTCCGCGATCTTGGCGACCGGACCGATTATGATGAGCTGCCATTGCGGTCTGGCACGGGCCAGATCCGCGAGCAGGTTCAGGTCCAGCCGTTCGTCGATGACGCCGTAGAAGCCCAGGCGCGGATGCGGAATATCCTGCTGGTCCGGCGGTTCGGTACATCTCTGCCTAGCGGCGGCGAAATGCGCACAGTCCACGCTGGACGGCATCGCATGGATGTTGTCGTGATCGCCCCTCTTGGCCTCATAAAGGCTGTAGCCGCCCGTGAAGACGACATCGGCCGCACGCAGCAGCGCCGCCTCGTTGCTTTGCAGGTCATCCGGCGCAAAGCGGAAATTCGATAGCTCATCCATACAGTCATAGACGATCGCGCTCGCTTTGCACCGGGCGGCAAAGGGCCACATCTGCGGGGTATAGAACCAGAGCACAGGGTTCTGCGCCCCGGTGATCGCCACAAGCTGGTCGAGCAATCCGGCAAGCGCCTTGCGGGTTTCTTCCGGGGAGAAGTTCTGCGGAACCCTTGGCCTTATGGACTGCACCGCCGAGTTGTCGAAAGCGTGGAACTCCAGATAGGGCAGGTGGTGGTCCGTCGGGATCATTTCCTCCCAGAACCACACACGGCGTTCCGCGGCGAAGCGAGCCATCAGATGCTGTGGACGTTGCAGGACGAAATCCCAGCGCAGGTGAGAAAAGCAGATCAGCGGCGTCGCGCTGAACTTCTCCTTCGCGAAGTCGAGGTTCATTATCGCCAAACCTTCAAGGTGCGTCGTGCACGGGCTTCATCGATGAGGTGGGAAAAGCGAAGAATGGAATGTTTCCATGTCCATTGCCCCTGAACGACCTGCCGAGGTGAAAGGTTCCCGCTGTCCGCCAGCAGCCGCGCCAGCGCATTCCCGAAGCCTGCTTCGGGCGCCGCAACACCGGTATCGGGCCGGATGTACTGCAAGCCGCAGACCAGGCGGTCATTGGCCAGAACCGGAAGGCCGGCCAGCATGTATTCCGTGAGGATGGCGGGGGCACCGTCGTCCCGGCCGCAGACCAGACCCACCCGGGCGCGGTTGATAAGCGTGTTGACCTCATCGTGGCTGACAGGGCCGGTCCAGTCGATGTTCAACCCGCGTGCACACGCCCTCCGGGTGAGTTCGTCCGTCATGTCCCCATAGCCGACCACACACAGCGCACGCGCCTGCGGGCCGAGGGCTTCGAGCGCATCCAGAAGCAGGTCGTGGCGCTTGTAGGGCTGCGTGGCGGCCACATAGACGGCATCGTATTCCTTGGCCGCCCCTGTCGGGAAAAATGTCTCATCCGAGGCGAATTCGGGTCCGATGGGCAGGACGGCGCACAGGGCGTCCGGGTGTCGGCGCCGGATCTCATCGCTTTGCCACTCTGCCCCCGTGAGGAAGATGTCGAAGCAGGAGGAGAGTTCGGGGACGATGCGAATGGCGGGGGCGTCGATGGAATTGTAGATCAGGATACTGTCGCGGCAGAGGTCCAGCAGATCCTTCGTCACCCCAAGGCCCCAGACGCACATGATCTCCGGCGCTCCATGCACCGCGATATGAGCCGCCATGTCGGAAGAGCCATAGGGGGCGGGGTGAGGATCGGCGCGAAACACGCGCCGGACAAGGGCGTCCGACGGCGTGCAGGGGGGCGCGCCTTCTTCAAGCGAAGCCCTGCTGTCGAAATGCGCATCATCGCTGCCGCAGAAGGACCAGACTTCTGCCGTCTCCGCCAGCCCCGAGGCGACGCAGGCCAGCGGCAGACGTTCGAGATATCCCCCCTTGACGGGCGAGGGCGGAAAGCCACCCGTCACCGCCCCGCCGCGCTGCCATGCGCGTGTGAAGTCCGCGCTCGTCCATCTCGAAGGCCGCGGCGGGAGCGGCGCGCAGAAATCCGATATCACAACGACACGGGACATGGAGATCGCCTGATTTGCCAGGGGGGACTAGACACTTGCAGGACTGAGAAACGGCTGTCGAAATCTGTGGAAATGCCGTCTCTTCCTGCCCCTCAAAGAGCCGGAAGGGACGAATTGCAGGATCGATGGCGCAAGCACCATGCCCCGCTCCACATTTCGAGCAAGAAGGGAAATGGCCGCGAGGATCGCGGCCTTTCAAAATCAGGCAGCCGCCTTCGCCGCCGTGTTCAATGCCGAGGTGGCCAGCGCCGTGAGTTTCTGGTCAGCGGCCTTCTCTTCGGCCAGGGTCTGCCCCATCAGCTCCGCCGCCTCTTTCATCCCCAATGCCTCCGCCCAGGCGATGAGCGAGCCATAGCGCGAGATCTCATAATGCTCGGCGGCCTGCGCCGCGGCGAGAATGGCAGCATCGAGCGCGGGCTGCCCCTTGAACTCCTCCATGACCTCATCGGCCTCCGCGGTGATACCGTCGATCGCGTCGCAGGTCTTGCCCCGCGCAGGTTTGCCGATCATCTCGAACACCTGCTGGAGCCGTTCGATATGCGTCTCGGTCTCCTCGCGATGCGCCGTGAAGGCTTGCTTGAGCTCGGCGTCCGAGGCACCGCGCGCGAGTTTCCTTAGCGCTGCCAGCAGCTTTTTCTCCGCATAGTAGATGTCACGAAGGGTTTCATGAAACAGGGTGTCGAGTGTCTTGTCGGCCATGTCGCTTTCCTCGATCAATGTTGCAAAGTAAGCGAGGCGCAAGACAGGGCGCAGCATCGCTCGCCGACTACCAACGCACCCTGCGTCGGGACGTTCCAAGGCCACGGGGAAGCGCGGATTTTGGACGGCGAGCCCACCCCGTTGCTTGTGCCGATCGCGGTGCTTTTTCCTGTCCGGGATTCATGGTGTTGACCTCCGCCCCTGCTCACCGCTTGCGGTCTCGCCCCACCGATTTCCGCCGCTCGGGCGGGGGACGGTCGTCTTGCGTCGTGGCGCTCGTCTGCGACGGCACCCATTCTGGCCGGTCTATGGGCGAGGGCTTTTGAAGCAGCCGGAAACCGCCCGCGCAGATCGTCCCCGGCTGCAAATTCTGCGAGCGTCTTGAGTGTCCGCAATGCGTCTTCAGATGGCGGGCCGTCCGGTGGTCGTCAAATGCGGCACGGCGCGCTTTGCCCCCACCCGGAAGCGGCCGGGTTGGGGGCGGATGCGGGAGGGGTCGGAAGCGCGTCCGGAGGCTGACGGCGCGCTCCCATTCCGGCTTTCCTTAATAGGCTGCTGAAAAAGGCTTTTTGGCCTAGGTTGGAGCGGAGATCGTGCGCAATCTGACGAAATCCAGCCGGAAATCCATATACGTCCGGCGTTTCCGGGCCGCTTTATCCATTTCCGGCACATAGGCATGACACTTCAGGACTTTTTCGGCAGGCCTGTTAAAATGGAACGTTCAAAAGGCCATGGCCGTACCAGACCGTTCTACGGTTGCTCGCGCAACACCTTCCCGAGTTTCGCAAGATCAAACCGCAGGACGGAATCGAGCCCCCCTTCACGATAGAGCGGGTGTTCCTTTTCGAGCGGCGCCTTCACCGTCAGAAACAGCGTCTGGCCGTCCGCGGCAAGGGCCAGGCTGTTGGGATGGGCCGCGAGCGGAAGGCTGGCCATCAGGGAATAATCTTCGTCGTCCAGCACGACCAGCCCGCCGGTGCCCTCCGGTTTGTCATGGCTGGCGCCGCGGTAGGTGACGAAGACGAGCCCTGCTTCGGGCACACGGATCACATCCAGAGCACCGGTGCCGATCGGCACGGTCTTTACCACCTTGCCGCTTTGCGTGTCGAAGACATAAAGCGCACCGGTATTGCCGTCCGTGGCGAGCAGGCGGCTCCGGGACGCATCCAGTGCGAGATTGATGAAGAAGTGCCTGGATCCCTCCTTCCCCGGCTCCGTGCTGTCTCCCGTGGAAAACGCACTGACTTTTTCGCCGCTCGCCGCATCGAAAACGCCGATCTCATCGATGCCGCCGCCGCTCAGGAAGACCCGGTTGGTTGCCGGATCGAAGGCAAGCCCCGCCGCCCAAAGCCCGGCGTTATCGATGCGCTGAACCTTGTTGTCCTGCGCAGGCGTCACGATCCAGAGGGTTCCCGTCTCGGACGGGCTGGAGACGAACACGCGGCCGCTGGCCTCATCGACCTCGATCATGCGGACATGTTCGAAGCCTTCGCCCTCGGCCTTGCCCAGCTGGATCGTCTCGAGGAGCAGGCCGCTTGCGGCATCCACCACGCTGAGCGAGCCGTCCAGCGTGTTGCCCACATAGACCCGGCCGCGTTCCCGGTCCACGCCAAGCGCGAATGCCTGACGCGGCAGTTCGATGCGCCGGATCGCGCGCAGGTCATTCCGGTCGAGAAAATCGAGATAACCCGGCGTGCCCTTGGCAAAGCTGGGCGTGGAGCCGACAGCAAGCGTGCCGTTCGCGGGCAGGTCCACCAGTTCATAGGCGCCCCGGATCAGATCCTGCTTCAGCATGGCCGAAGCGATCTGCGGCAAGCCGAAAGGGGCTGACCCGTCCTTGGCAAACGATGGAACGGCAAGAAGGATGGCCATGGCGGTCAGCGCGCTCCGCGTGAAATTGTAACGCATCATTATTTTCATCCGATCCGGTTCAGAAACGTTTCCGCAGCGCGATTTCAGCGCGGCGACCCTCGCCATAGACGACCGTGTCGTAGAAGCCGGTCGTGGCGTAGTATTTCTTGTTGAAGATGTTGTTGACGCTCAGAGTGAGTTCGGTCCGCGCGTCCAAGTCATAGGACGCGTTGAAATCAAATACGGCATAGCTGTCCTGATGGACGCTGGGGACGGAGTCATCGGCGTCGAAATCCATGCTTTCGGTGCTGCTCTGCCAGCGCGCGGCACCGCCCACTGTCATCCGGTCTTCCAGTGCGGCCAGCCTGTAGTTGGTCGCGAGCTTCAGCGTATGTTCCGGCTGGTCGGTATAGAGGTCCTTGCCGTCCTTGTCCTCCGACGTGCGGAAGGTGTAGCCTGCGGACACGTTCCAACGGTCGTTGATCGCCCCGGCCACCTCGAACTCGACCCCGCGCGTGGTGGTGCCGTCGATGCTCTCGTAGATGCTGCGGAATTCCTCCGGGACGTAGCCGACGTAATTCGCGACGTCCTTCTGCTCGGTCTGAAAGATCGCGCCGGAAACCAGAAGCGCCCCGTCCAGCAGGTCGCCCTTCACGCCGAGTTCGTAGTTGTAGCCGTAGGTCGGGTCGAGATAGTTGCGGTCGGCATCCTGGACCAGCTGCGGCTTGTAGATGCTCGTGATGCTGCCATAGGCGGTGTAGGTCGGATTGATGTCATAGGTGAAGCCGACATAGGGCGTCACCTCGCCGGAGAACCTGTAGGAGGCCGTGACCTTCTCACCGTCGTTCTGCTCTCCGTCCCACCAGTTGATGCGCGCACCGGCAAGGATGTTGAAACTGTCGGTCACGCTGAACCGGCCAGTGCCATAGAGCCCGTATTGCCGCGTCTTGCTCCCGTCGGTGAAGGTCGGGCGATCCGACAGCACCGGCGCCGGGTAGCGGCCGTTCATGCGATACATGTTGACCGGAAAGGACTCCCCCGATCCGTAGCCGTAATAGGTGCCCTCTCCGTCCGATGCCATGGCGCCCAGAACGAACTGATGCGACCGGCCAAAGGCGTTGAAATCGCCGTTCAGCACGGCGTTGAGGTTGGTCTGCTCATAGCCGCCGTTGTAGCGCGTGCCGTAGCCGCTCATCCCGTCGCCGGTGAGGCGGCCCGGTATGTCGTAGATCCAGGCGAGCTTTGAATCCATGTCGTTCCTGACATGGGACAGGACCATCCGCCCGGTCCAGCCGTTCTCGAAGATATGTTCGAGCGAGCCAAAGGCCTCCGTCCGTTCGGTATCGACATAGGTCCAGTCGGCGCCGTTGCTGGTGCCCCGGGGCCAGTCTATGAGGCCGCCGTCCGTGTGGAATGGCTGGAGCCCACCCCAGGTGACACCATCGGCATCCGTCTTCTGGTAGGACAAACCGGTGCTCAGCACGGTGCTGTCGGACAGATCGACGTCCACCGCACCGAACAGGATGTATTTGTCCTTGTGATAGCGGTCGAGGGTGCCGTCCCGACTGTCCATGACGCCGACCAGCCGCCCTCGCACGCTGCCTGCATCGTTCAGCGGGCCGGAGATGTCGGATTCGACACGCCCGCCCTTCGGATAGGCCAGCGACACGCCGGCGCTGCTCTGGAACACGTCGGTCGGACGCTTGCGGATGAAGTTGACGGAGGCGCCGGGTTCACCTGCCCCCTGCATGAGGCCGGTCGCGCCGCGCACGATCTCCACATGGTCGTAAAGCGCCATGTCCGGGTTATTGTCGCCGAATTGCCAGGCGCCATCGCGCGGGATCGGCACGCCATCATACTGATAGGCGTCGATCTGGAAGCCACGCGAATAGTAGTTGATGCGGTCGCTTTCAAAGGCTTGCACGGTAACGCCGGTCGCGGCCTCCATCGTCTCGGCGATGGTGGTGATGTTGCGATCCTTCATCTGCGCATCGGTGATGACGCTGGTGGATTGCGGCGTCTCCTTCTGGCTCAGCACCAGCCCGGTGGCGGAGCGCATCCATTCGGTGGTCCAGCTTCCGGTGCCTTCCGTCACCGTTCCCGGCGCGGCGGTCAGCGTGACCGCGTTCAGCACCTGCCCGTCCCCCTCGCCCGCCGCGGCCTGCGGCGCGCCGACCAGCGCCGCCGATCCCGGTGCGGTCACACGGACCTCAAGCCCCGACCCGGCGACCATCGCCCGCAGCGCCGCATCCGGTGTCATCGCACCCGAGACAGCCGCAGAGGTCCTGCCCCGCACCAGCTCCGGCGTATAGCTGAGGTTCCATCCGCTGATCCGGCCATAGGCATCCAGCGCGCTCCCCAGCGGCTGAGCCGGAATGTCGAACCGCACGGCGGTTGCCTGAGCCTGTAACTGCTCGGGCGCAAAAATTCCGCCGGTGATTGCCAGACTTGTCGTCAGCATCAACGCCAGCTTGCGGCGATGCCGCCGTAACCTCTTTGTTTCGGCCATCCTGATCCCTCGCTTCTGCGCGGCAGACGGTTCGATCCGTCTGTCTCTCACATCAAAGACGCAGGGGCAGGCAGGAGTCGGAAAAATTTCCGACTCTTTATCTTAGAATTAGGATACCGCCCGGCAGGCTGATCGTGCCCGCACCGGTCGCGGCCGCCACGCTTGCCAGCGCGCCGGGAATGTCGTCCAGCCGAAAGCTGCCGCTGATCCGCATGTCCCGCAGGCCCGCCCGCGCGAGAACGATATGTCCGGGCCAGTAGCGATCCAGTTCGGCGACCAGCGTTGCCACATCGGTTTCCCTGAAAACCGCCCGCCCCGCCCGCCAGGCGAGCCTTCCCGCGCTGTCCGTCGCGACGGCCGGGCCGGCACCAAGACGGGAGATCGTCGCCGCCTGCTCCGGCAGCAGCGTCAGACGCGCAGGGTCTGCGCAATCGCAGCCGACCTCCAGCCGACCGCGCTGAAGGACGATCTCATCGCGGTCCGCTTCGCGACGAAATGAAAATGCCGTGCCCTTGACCTCGGCGCCGCCGAAACCTCCCTTGACATGAAAGGGATGGGCCGGATCGTGCGTCACGTCGAAATAGGCCTCACCCCGGAGCAACGTAACCGCGCGCCTTCCGCCATCGAAGTCGAGCGCGACGGCACTGTCGCTGTTCAGCGTCATGAGCGATCCGTCCGGCAGCGTGACGTCGCGCATTTCCCCGATGTCGGTCCGGGCATCCGCCCGCAGTTCAAGCAGGAAATCACCTGTATGGAGGGCGGCCGCCCCCAGCACCACAACCAGCGCAACCGCCGCCGCCCTGCGCCAGTGGCGCGACCGCGGGGCAAGCTCCGCCGGCAGGTTTGCTGGAAGGGACCGGACGGCCCCCCGAAACTCGGGACCCTCCCACAGGGCCTGCAGGGCGCGGAACTCCACCGCATGGCGGGGGTCCTGCCGCAGCCAGGCTTCAAACTGCGCCGACGTGTTCGCGTCGCTGTCGTTGCGCAGCCGCAAGAGCCACTCCAGCGCGGCATCGGTGACGGGGTCTGCGTGGGTATAGTCCTGCGCGGGCTCGGATTCTGCCATCACCGTCTTCCTACCGGAGCTCTCTGATCATATGACGCATCAGAGGCCGATACCCGGCAAAGATGGCGCCGCCTCAGGAAATTCGGGCCTCTCATGGCCAGCCCACCCGCGCCAGCGCGTCGCGGCAATGCCCCATGGCAAGCTTCAGATCGTTGAAGACCGTGCGCTCCGACACGCCAAGGCGTTCTGCGATGGCCCGGTTGCTCAGATTCTCCAGTCGCGCCATGATCACAACGGATTGCACGCGTGGCGGCAGGCCGCTCAGAGCAACGGACAGCCGGCCAAGATGCTGGCGCGCCGCGATCAGGTCTTCATTCGATGGCATCTCCGCGGCGACGCTGGACAGGTCCGCGCTTCGGCCGGCCTCCAGATGCCCGCGCACGGTTCGACGGCGCAGGTGATCCCGGGCAAGGTTCCGCGCCGTCTGGTGGAGAAAAGCGTCGAGATTCTCGATTTCCGCCTGCTTTCCGGCATGATGCACGCGGATATAGGTCTCCTGCGCCAGATCCTCGGCAATCTGCCGGTCGCCGACAATGCGCAGAACCGTCGCTATCAGCGACTCGCGCCGCGCAAGGAAGATGCCTGTGAGTGCTGCGTCCATCGCCTCGATCCAAGCCTGCCCGGGTCTCTGCCATCGCATCCCGACTGTCCTGTGCCGACTTTCCGCGAAGGCCGGGTCAGGTTCGAAAGGAAGAGCATGGCGATGAGCTTTGCTCGGGCGAAGGCTGCTGCGATGGCCAGATCCGCCAGACAGATCGGTGCATAGGGCGGCGCGATCCGCAACACAAGCGCCTTGAGCCGTCTCGCAATGATCGGCGGCGCAGCCGCAGAACAATCAGGCCTCCAACCCGTGGTAAAACGCCAGTAACCCGCTCAACTCATCCGCAATGTCATCATGCACCGCCGTTTGAGCCCCGCTCCCACGCGATGCGTAGCGCAATCGGCAGAATGGCCGTCAGGAGAGGAAAGGCACCGCCGCAGATATCGCACAGACACCGCCTTGCGCCGGAACACGCCGCAGGCGAGCAGGATATCGCTGAACTCGGGACAGCCACGGCCCGGATGGCGATGGAACAATGGATCGTGGCAGCCTCGTCACGAGTGAAGCGTCGCAACCGGTTGCACCCGCTGCAGCTGTTTTGGGTGACCGGCTCATATCTCGACGGTTTCCCGCCTGTTCCTGATGGCATGATGCGGGAAAAGGGGCCGCGGTCTGCCCTGCGGCCCCCCAGTCAGCGGGATCAGTCCAGCGGCTTCAGTCCGGCCTCGATCTTCGCGCGGCGCGATTCAAGGAATGGCGGCAAAGACAGCGCCTCGCCCATGGTCTCGAACGGTTCGTCCACGGCGAATCCGGGGGTGTCGGAGGCGATCTCGAACAGGTTGCCGCCCGGCTCACGGAAATAGAGCGAGCGGAAGTAGAACCGCTCCACTTCGCCGGAGGACGGGATGCGGAAGCCGTTCACGCGCTCTGTCCAGGCGCGGATCGCGTCGGCATCGGGCACACGGAAGGCGACGTGATGCACCGCACCCGCGCCCTGGCGCGCTATGGGCAGGCCGGGCTGCACGGCGACATGGAGCTCTGCCGCCGGGCCGCCCGCGCCCATCTCGAACACATGGACCTGACCCTCGCCGTCCGGGCTGGCGTAGTCACGCAGCCGTCGCATGTTCATCACCCGGGTCAGCAGCGTTTCCGTCGGGCCGAGGTCGGGGACCGAGATGGTGATGGGACCGAGGCCACGGATCTGATGCTCGGCCGGAACAGGGCTGCGCTCCCACGGATGGGTCTCGCCCGGCTGGTCGGCGGTCAGGCGGAACCGCTGGCCCTCGGGATCCTCGAAATCAAGGCTGGCGCGGGTGTCCAGCGTGGCGATCTCGCCCATGCTCAGGCCATTGTCCCGCAGGCGGGCGGCCCAGTAGTCGAGGCTCGCCTCGTTCACCCGCAGCCCGGTGCGGCTGATCGACCGGGTGCCGCGGCGCTCGCGCATCACGGGCCAGTCGAAGAAGGTGAGGTCTGTGCCGGGGCTGCCCACGCCATCGGCGAAGAACAGATGGTAGGCGGAGGTGTCGTCCTGGTTGACGGTCTTCTTGACCCGGCGCAGGCCCAGCATCTGCGTATAGAAACGGTTGTTGCCGGGGGCGTCGGCGGTGATCGCCGTCAGGTGGTGAATGCCGGTGAGGTTCATCGCGGCCTCCTTTCGTTGTGTCCAATATCGGCGATGACCTGCACGCCCGCCAGCCGTGCCCGATCGAAGCCGGCGTTCTGCTATTGCGAACGGATGGAGCGCAAGTATGCTTCACCCATGCGATATTCCTTGGACGAGATCGAGACCTTCCTGACGGTGATGGAACTGGGCACCATCTCTGCGGCCGCCGCTCGGATGAACCTGTCGAAATCGGTGATCAGCAAGCGGGTCTCGGATTTCGAGGCGACGGTGGGAGCAGCGCTTTTTCGCCGCAACGCCGGGCGGATCACGCCGACCGAGGCAGCGGGACACCTGTCGGAGCGCCTGCGACCGGCACTGGCCGAACTGGTCGCGGCAACCGAAAGCGCGGCCTGGAGCATGGACGGCGCGGCGCCCTTGCGCGGGTCGCTTGCCATCGCCGCGCCGATGAGCTTCGGCACAATGTATCTGACCCCGATCCTCGCGCGGTTCGCCGCCGCGCATCCGGAGCTGGACCTGCGCATCGACTATGACGACCGCGCCCATGACCTGGCGCGCAACGGTTTCGATATCGGTATCCGCATCGGCGAAGCACGCGACGGCGCGCTGAAGGCCCGCAAGCTCTGCGAGGACCGGCAGGTTGTCGTCGCGGCGCCGTCCTATCTCGCCCGCCACGGGACGCCGACGACGCTGTCCGACCTGCACGACCATCAGGTGATCAGCTATGCGCATCTGGCCGATGTGGCCTTGTGGCAGTTCCGGGTGGGCGGACGGACGGTCTCGCCGCAGGTGGGAGGGCGGATCGCGCTCAACAATGGCGAGGCGATGCGCGATCTGGTGATTGCCGGGCTTGGCCTGGCGATGCTGCCCGGCTTCATCGTGGCGGCTGCGGTAAGGAATGGCGCCCTGGTCGAAGTCATGCCCGGGGTCGAGACCCGCGTTCTGCCGATCACCGCCGTCTGGCCGCCCGTCTCGCCCATGCCCACCAAGATCCGGGCCGTCATCGACCATCTGGCTGCCGAACTGGCGGACGGAGGCCCGTGGCGGCAGGGCATGCCAACGGCGGAGCTATGAGAGCGGGCAGGAAGGCGCAACGCATCCGGTCCGCCATCGCAGCGATCCCTCTGCCGGAGCAACGCGCGGAAAAGGCGGTCAACGGAATGGGCGGCCGAAGCCCAGATGGCTTGGCCGCCCATCGCGCCCCATTATGGCCCCGCGTCAGGCGCCCGGCTGGCTGGCCATATGGCTGCCGATCACCGTCTGATAGCCCGGCAGATGGCTTGAGATCAGTTGGCCGAAGCCTTCCACGTCATTGCGCCAGTCGCGCTGCAACTCGGCTGCCACTGCGAACCAGGAGGTCAGCTGCGCGCCCGCCTGCTGCATGCGCAGCCACGAGGCATCGCGGGTGATTTCGTTCATTGTGCCGGATGCGTCAGTCACCACGAAGACCTCGTAGCCCGCCTTCAACGCGGAGAGCGCCGGGAATGCCACGCAGACTTCGGTCACCACCCCGGCGATGATGAGCTGTTTCTTGCCGGTCGCCTTGATAGCATTGACGAAATCATCGTTGTCCCAAGCGTTGATCTGCCCCGGTCGGGGGATATACGCCGCCTCTGGGAACATGTTCTTGATACCGGCAAGGAACGGGCCGTTGGGACCATTCTCGAAGCTGGTCGAGATGATCACCGGCAGATTGAAGAACTTGGCTGTATCGGCCAGAGCCTCGACATTGTTCTTGAAGGCTTCCGGGGTCTGGTCGCGCACCAGACCGGAAATGAGCCCCGTCTGGTGATCCACCAGCAGGACGACGGCGTCGTCTTTCGACAGGCGGTTATAGAGATCTTCCATGATACTGGTCCTTTCTCGTCGCGGCCGGGCCAACTGCCGACCCCGTACCACGCACGGAATATGCGCCCCCGCCGCGATCTGCATAAGCCAACGACAATCGAAGACCGCGTTCGGTTTTTGCGAACGCGTCCGGTACATATCGGTGCTGAAGCCCACGCCGCACCGGTCTTCGGCCGTTGCCATGGCAGCGTGCCGCGCTTCGAAGCTGAACCGCCTGTCGCAGAAGATATGCTCCCGCAGATATGCTCCCGCGGGCTGCGACCGGGATGTGGCGCAAGACCTCGTCAGATAGCCGGATGGCCGACGTCCCGACGCCACGCGGGGTTGGGCAAACTCATCGACGGTGCGGCAGTCCCGGCAGCGTTGCCCCGGAACTGTCGGCGCGAGGCATGAAGGGCCCATGGTGGCTGCGCTAGGCCCGGTGGCACCGATGATCCTACCGCGCTGCCGAAAAGTCCTGAAATGTCATGCCTATGCGCCGGAAGTCGGAAAATGGGCCCGGAAACACTCGGAAGTATATGGATTTCCGGCGGGATTTTATCAGATTGCGAAAGACTTCCGCTACAACACAGACCAAAAAGCCTTTTCAGCAGCCTGCTACCTGTGGAAGAATGGGTATGGTAGGGCTCAAAAAGAAGGCGGGCCTTCCGCGCACAGAAGACCATGACGTGACGGGAGCGGTCTAGCCGTTTCTTCTGGGGCGAAATTGATCCGCGCCCCGGTATTCGCCACCTCAGCGGCCTTGGTCCCGAGGGGCTCGCAGAACGGCCTGCCCGTCGTGGATGACGTCCGCCGTCCCCGGCGTCAACGATGGCCACTGCCTCCAGCAGCCGGGGCGCCGTCGCGTCATCGGGGATAGGGAAATCGCGATCCGCGGTCAGCCGCGTATCTTCGGGCGCGCGGCCGCCCCAAGACCCGCCACCGATCACGGCCATCCCCGACTTGACGGCAAGGTCAGCCGCGCGGCCGATGGCCGGCGTTTGGTCCAAGCAAAGTCTCGGGCGGAAAGCGCTGGCGGCCGAGCACGCTGTCATCGGCCATTCGATGTACAATCAGGGCCGTTGTCCCGCCAGCGAAACGGATGCACGACAAAGCTCCCCATCGCAGCAGGCAGCCTTTGGGGCGGAGATGCCGCCGTGACAGGGAACCCGGGCTTCAGCCGAGTTCCCTGTTCTCGGGCTCCGGCTTGCCCACCGCGCCCGGCCGATCCACCTCTACGCCTCCATGTCACGCCCTTGGCAGCGGCGTGGGCTGATAGCCGACAAGCTGCCAGCCTTCTTTTCCCCGCCGATAGACGGCGAGGCTTGCATTGGCCAGGCGGCGGGTCTGACCGGCCACCGTCACCTCGGCCAGCATGCGGCCCGCCACCACGGCCGCATCGCCCCAGACGGTGATCGCATCCTCCGGGTGTTCGATGGAGAGATAGCGGAAATGCCCTGCCGACACCTTTTCCAGATAGCTGGCGCGCGTGTCGCGCGACCCATCCGAATGGGTGTAGATCAGCGCCCCGTCCAGCAGGGCTGCCAGAGCCGTCACATCCCCTGTCCGCATGGCGGCATAACGCGCCGCCTCGACCGCGCGGATCTCTTCCTCAGCTCTCATGCCGGCACCGCTTCGGGAACGGCAAAGGCGGTATGGTGATCGATCCAGAGCCGGGGCGGCAGTGCTCCCCAGCGGTTCACCACCTTGGGGTTCGACAGGTTCACCCCGACATCCGTCACCTGTGTCGGCCGGTCGTCCCCGATCACCTCCATCTCCGACGTGCATTCGACCATGAAACCGGCACTGTCGAGGTAATAGGCGAAGATGTTGTCCCCTGCCCCGTGCCGCCCCGGCCCCCAGACGATGCCACGGTCACAAGCGTCCAGCACATCGCCCAGCCGCTTGTAATCGCAGAAATCCGCAAATTCCCAGCTGTAGTGGTGCAGCCCCGGCCTGCCCAGCACAAGGCCAACCGTATGGTGGCGCCCGTCGCCCGCGCGCATCCAGTTCAGCTCGTAACCCGTCGTCCGCTCCGACAGGATCAGGCCCATCACCTCACCGAGTTCCTCCCCCATGGCCTGGGGATCAGAGGAACACAGGTTCACGTGATCCAGGCAACTTGGATGGATGCCGGCGCCGGCATACCGCTTCGGCTGGTCTTCCGGCATGGCGGTATGGACCTCGAACACATGGCCCTCGCTGCTGGCGAAAGTGACCGACCGGGCAATGGCGGGCAGCGAGGGCGTCTGCGAGAGGATCCGCAAGCCCCGCTTGCGCGCCCGTGCCGCGACCTCATCCACCGCCGCGGCGCTGGTCGCCTCCAGCCCGATGGCGCGGACCTCGTTCGCGGCGGCGCGGTGCAGCACCAGCTCCGCATGGCGACGGTTGGCGGTCAGGATCGCGCGATCCCCCTCCATCCGGCAGAGCCGCGCGCCGGCGATGGCCTGCGCGTCGGCGACTGCCGCCTCCAGATCGATGACGTTCAGGGCGACGTGGCCCAGCCGATAGATGAGTGCGGTCATGGTTTTCCTCCCCTCGACAGCGGTTCAGGCGGCAGCCGTGCGGACTTCATCTTGCACGGGGTTGGACAGGATGCCGATGCGCTCGATCTCCACCTCGCAGCGGTCGCCATCCTTCATGAAGAGCGGAGGCTTCCTTGCCCAGCCGATGCCGGCGGGCGTGCCCGTCACGATGATGTCGCCCGGCTCGAAGGTGATCGCCTCCGAGATGGTGGAGATCAGCACATCCACCGGGAAGATCAGGTCGGAGGTATTGCCCTGCTGGACGACCTCTCCGTTCAGGCGCGTCTGGATGGACAGGCCCGCCGCGCCGGGCGGCAGTTCGTCCGCGGTAATCATCCACGGGCCAAAAGCGCCGGTGTTGTCGAAGTTCTTGCCGACCGTCCATTGCGGCGACTTGAACTGATAGTCGCGGATCGAGCCTTCGTTGAAGATCGAATAGCCCGCGACATGGGACAGCGCATCCTCGCGGCGGATATGCCGCCCGCCCTTGCCGATGATGGCGACCAGCTCCCCCTCGAAGTCGAGTTCGCGCGAGATGGTGGGCCGGATGATCGGCTGGCCATGCGCCACAAGGCTGGTGGCATAGCGCGGGAACACGGCCGGATAGGTGGGCCTTTCCTTGTAGGGGCTCTCCGCCGCATGGTCGAGATAGTTGAGGCCGATGCAGAAGATCTTCGGCGGCCGCTGGATGACAGGCAGCAGCGCCGCCATGTCCAGCGACATCGCCTCGCCCTTGGGGGCGGCCGACAAATCGGCCCCGGAGCGGATCAGGGAGGTCAAATCCGTGGCGCCCAGATCGACCCAGCCGTCGCCGGCGGAAGCGGCGAGATGCGCCTTGCCGTTCTTGAGGAAGTTTGCGTAACGCATGATTGTCTCCTTGTGGTCAAAGAATGGAACAGGCTTCCTCGAAGGAAAGCCGTGGCAGGCGGGGGAAGAGCTTCTCGCGCTCCCCATGCCCGAGATTGATCAGAAAGTCGGAGCGCAGCCGCCCGTCGGGAAAGAACTCCCGGTCCACCGCGCTATTGTCGAAGCCCGACATCGGCCCGCAATCCAGCCCGAGCGCGCGGGCGGCGAGCAGGAAGTAGCCGCCCTGCAAGGTGGCATTGCGCTCCGCTGTCGTGCGGGTCAGCGCCGGATCGGCGGCAAAGGGCTCCGCCGCCTCCGGCCTGTGCGGAAAGAGCCGCGGGACATGTTCATGGAACCGGGTATCGCTGGCGACGATGGCCGTCACGGGTGCGGTGCGGACCTTGTCCACATTGGCAGGCCAGAGCGCGGGCAGCAGCCGCGCCTTCGCCTCCGGCGTGGTCAGGAAGACGAAGCGCGCCGGCTGGCAGTTGACCGAGGTCGGCCCCATGCGGGCCAGGTCGTAAACGCGTTCCAGCATTTCATGCGGCACGGCCTCATCCTTCCAGAAGGAATGGGTGCGCCCATCGGTGAACATCCGCGCGATGACGTCAGCCATGGAGATAGGCCTTCGACAGCGTGTCATCCGACAGCGCGCGGTCCCATCCTCCGCGGGGCACCTCATGCACCACGCGGCCCAGCGACATGACATAGGCGCGGTCAGTGATCCGCGCGGCGAGCTTTACGCTCTGCTCCACGATCAGCAGGCTGAGACCCCGCGCGCGGAGCGTATCCAGCGCCGCGACGATCTCCTGCACCACCTTGGGCGCAAGGCCCGTGGTCAACTCGTCCAGCACCAGAAGCCGCGGTTGCAACAGCAACGCACGCGCCACCGCCACCATCTGCTGCTGTCCACCCGACAGAAGCTCTACCCGTGTCGCCAGCTTTTCCCGGACCACAGGAAAAAGCTCCAGCACCTCCTCCAGCCCCATGCGGGCAAAACCGGCCGGGCGACTGGCCTTCTGTCCGGCGTGATCGGACAGCCGCAGGTGGTCCGCAACGGTCAGTTCGCCGAAAAGTCCCCGCGTCTCCAGCACGACGGCGATGCCATGCCCCGCGCGGGCGTGGGGCGCATCGCGGGTGATGTCGGCGCCGTTGAAGGTGATCCGCCCCGCCGTCGGCGGCGAAAGGCCAAGCACCGCGCGCACCAGCGTGGATTTCCCGGCCCCGTTGGCGCCGACGATGGCGACGGCCTCATTCTCGCCGACCTGCATGTCCAGATCACGCAGCACGGGAATGCGCCCATATCCGGCGGCGATCCGTTCCACAGACAGCATCTCAACCCCCCAGATAGGCATCGCGCACCGCCCGGTCCGCCTGGATGGCGGCCATCGACCCCGATGCGATGATCTTGCCGAAGTAAAGCGCATGGACATCTTCGCAGACTTCCATCAGCCCCATGTCGTGGGAGACGAGGAGGATGGTGATCCCCTCCGCCGCCAGTTCTTCGATCCAGTCGCGCAGGCGGAACACCTCGTCCTGCGAGAGACCGGAGGACGGCTCGTCCAGCAGCAAAAGCCGCGGCGACGCCATCCGGGCACGGGCGATCTCCACGATGCGCTGTTGCCCGGCAGGAAGTTCACCCGCACGGGTGGTGGCCAGCCGGTCCAGCCCGAAGCGCGCCAGCATCGCCGCCGTGCGCTCCGCCACCATGCCCCGCTCGCGCCGCTCCGCCGGGGTCCGCAGCATGGCCGACCAGAAGCCGGAGGAGGTCTCGTTGTAAAGGCCGAGCGCCACGTTCTCCGCCACCGTCATATGGCCGAACAGCTTCGGCGTCTGGAAGGTGCGGATCAGACCCGCCCGGCTTCTGGCCTGAACCGGAGCGCGGGTGATCGGGCGTCCTTGCAGCAGGACCTCCCCTGCCTTGGGGAGCAGGAAGCCGGAGGTGATGTTGAAAAGCGTGGTCTTGCCCGACCCGTTCGGTCCGATCAGCCCGGCGATGCCCCCTTGCGGCACCGAAAAGCTGACATCCCGCAAGACGGTCAGGCCGCCAAAGGCATGGGCCACACCGCGGAGTTCGAGGATCGGCGCGATAGGCGTTTGCTGTGCAAGTGCTGTCATTTGCGGAGCCTCCTCAAACGGGCGGGCAGCCCCGTCAGCCCCTCCGGCAGCAGCACCACGACCAGCACCAGCACGATGCCGAAAAGCATCTGGTGGATGTCGCCGAGCCCGGCCAGCGCTTCGGGAACCAGCGTGACAAACAGTGCCCCCGCCACCACACCCCAGACGGTGCGCGCCCCGGCGATCACCGGGATCAACAGAAAGACGATGGAGCGTTGAACGGTAAAACTCTCGACGCTCACATAGCTGACGTAATGGGCAAAGAGCGAACCCGCCAGCGCACCGAGCGCCGCGCCGATGACGAAGATGCGCAGGCGCAGCCCGTGGATCCCCACCCCCAGCACCTCGGCCGCCGGGGCCGCATCCCGCACCGCCTTCATGGCAAGGCCCGGGCGGCCCGCAACCAGGTTCTGCCCCAGCCAGATGAGGCCAAGGAGCAGCCCCCAGGCGAGGTAGTAGAACCGCGTCGGCGTGTCGAAATCGAAACCCATCAGCGAAAGCGACGGCAAACCGCCGATGCCGAGCGTTCCCCCGGTCAGCCAGTCCCATTCAAAGAACAGGATCGTGCCGATGGTGCCGACGGCCAGCGTCGCCAGCGCCAGGAAAAAGCCCGTGAGCCGCAGCACCGGCCAGCCGATGGCCAGCGCCACCGCCGCGGCCACGACGATCCCGACGACGATCCCGGTCAGCGGCGACCAGCCGAGTTCCACCGTACCATAGGCCGAGGCATAGGCGCCGATGCCGTAGAAGAACGCCTGCGCGAGATTGACGATCCCGCATTGGCCAAGCAGCAGCCCGACCCCCAGCCCAGCAATCGCATAGATCGCCGCAAACACCATGAGGTCGATCGCGTGGCGCCCCAGCACCATCGGCAGCAGCAAAAGCACCAGCAGGGCAACGGCGCTCCAGACGGGGGCGGAGCGCGCGCTCCGGGATGCGGTCAGCGTGGCCATCTCAGCCCCCCTTCCGCCCGGCGCGGCCCAGAAGGCCGTTCGGCATCAGCACCATCATGGCCACCATGATGGTCAGCGCCACCGCGTCCTTGTAGCCCGACGACAACCCCACGACGGCCAGCGCCTCGGTCAGCCCGATCACCAGCCCGCCCAGAACCGCGCCCAGCGGATTGGCCAGCCCGCCCAGAATGGCGGCGGCAAACCCCTTGAGCGTGATGCCCAGCCCCATCTGATAGCTCACCGCGATCAGCGGCGTGACGAGGATACCCGCGAGCGCGCCCACGGCCCCACCAAGAATGAAGGTGTTGCCCCGCATCCGCGCCACGTCGATGCCGTTGGTGGCCGCGCCTTCGGCGTCGATGGAGGTCGCCGTCATTGACAGCCCGGTTATCGAATAGCGGTAGAAGGCCCAGAGCCCCGCCACCACGACCAGCGATATGCCGATGAGCCACAGGGCATGGATGGTGATGAAACCACCCATGATCTCGACATTGCCCTGCCCGCCGAGGCCGGGAAGCAGATGCGCATCCCGCCCGCCGAAATAGAGCACCGCCGCCGAGATGGTAAAGGCCAGCCCGATGGTGAGCAGCAGGAAGGCATCCTCCTCGGCATGGCGGCGCATCATCGGGCGCACGCAGAAGCGGTCGATGGCCCAGCCGGTCCCGGCCCCCGCGGCGATGCCGAGCGGGAAGGCCACCCAGTAGGGCAGGCCAGCGGCGGCTATGGCAAAGACCGCCACCATGCCGCCGATCACCGCGAAATCGCCCTGCATGGCGTTCACGATCCGCGTGCCCTTGTAGATGACCGCGATGCCGATGCCGACCAGCGCATAGACGAAGCTGTTGGTCAGCCCCGCAAGAATGGATTGCCAGACGAGTGCCATGGCCGCCCCCTCACTCGGCCTTGTAGGGCAGCCGCGAGAACTGCCCTTTCGTCAGCAGGGAATAGCTGAAACTGCCGAGGTTCAACCCGCCCATGTCGGCCGCGGAGAAGTCATAGGTCGCAAAGGCGCCCGGAAACGGCGCGCGCAGGGCCTCGCAGAGTTCCCCCTCGGCCGGCTCCGGCCTCCGGCCCGGTCTTTTCCAGCGCGGCGGCGATGGCCATCACCGCGTCCCAGCCGGCGGCCTCGAAATGCTTGGGCAGGCGGCCGTATTCGGCTTTGTAGGCAGTGACGAATTCCACCTGGTTCGGCAGCGGATCCTCGGCGATCAGGAACTCGGCGTGAACCACATTGTCGGCCGCATCGCCCATGGCGCGCACGACTTCGTAAAGCGCGGTGCCATGGACCGAAACGATGGGCTGCGTCAGCCCGACCTGCCGCAGGTTGCGGAAACCCGTCGCGTTTGAGGACAGAAGGATCACCGCATCCGGGTTGGCGGCCTTGACCTTGGCGGCCTGGGCCGTGGCATCTGTGGCGGAAAGCTCGAACTTTTCGACTTGCACGAACTCGACGCCGTATTCGCTGCCGAGATCCTTCATCGCGCCCCAGATCACCTGGCCATAGCCGGAATCATGCAGGACGGCGATGCGCTTGAACCCTGCATCGCGCACATAGGAAAGCAGCGCACGCGCATTGAGCCCCTGCGCCGGGGTGAGGTGAAGCACGCAATCGCGCTTCGCCTCCACCGCCGGACCGATGCCGGTGAAGGCCAGCATCGGGATCCGTTCCTTCTGCGTCACAGCGCCGACGGCGACGGTCTGGGCGATGCCGGTGGGGCCGACCACGGCGACTACGTGATCGGAATGCACCAGCGTGTTGATCTTGCTCATCGCCGCGTCAGGGTTTGAGCCGTCATCCTGCATGATCAGTTCCAGCTGCCGGCCGCCGACACCGCCCTTCGCGTTGATGACTTTCTGGGCGAGCAGCACCCCGTCGCGTTCCGCGGTCCCCAGCGAAGCGAGGCCCCCCGTCGTGGACAGCAGCACCCCGATCCTTACCGGCTCCGCCGCCTGCGCCGCCGTCGCCTGCGCGATCAGCGCAATGGCCGTGAGAAATCCAGTCTTCATCGCTTCCTCCCCGAAACGAATGCGAATCGGCGCTTCACCGATTTTCCACTGTTTATCATATTTTCTATAATCGGTGAATAATGGTAATTTGAAATGACAACGGGGGAGAATCGGCATGCGCTTGGATGGCAAGGTGGTGGTGGTCACGGGGGCGGAATCCGGGATCGGGCGGCAGGTGGCATTGTCCTGTGCAGCCGAGGGAGCAATGGTGATCTCGGCAGGGCTGGATGAGGCGGGGCTGGCGGAGACCGTCCGCATGGGTGCTGCTCTGGCGCAGGTGGCGGACATCCGCGACCGGCCGGCAGTGTCCGGCCTGATGCGGCTGGCGCAGGAGCGGTTCGGACGGTTGGACGCCGTCGTGGCCAATGCCGGTGTGACCCTGCCCCGGAAACCCGTTCTGGAGATCAGTGATGCGGAATGGGATTTCATTCTTTCCGTAAATCTTACGGGAACTTGCAACACGGTGATTGCGGCGGCACGTGCCTTGGTCGCGCAGGGAAACGGCGGGTCGATCATCGCCACCGGATCCTCCACGGTGCTGCGCGGCATGACCGGGCTGACCCCCTATGTGGTGGCGAAAAGCGGCGTGCATGGCCTGATGCGGCAACTGGCGTCAGAGCTTGCGCCCCACCGCATCCGGGTCAACACCCTGGTGCCCGGCACCACCGCCACCCCGCTGGCCCAGGCGATTCCGGGCCATCTGGAGGCCGCCGCCGCAGCGCTGCCCATGGGTGAGGTCGTCGATCCGGAGGAGCTTGGCCGCTACGTTGCCTTTGCGCTGAGCGATGCCCTGCCCCATATGACCGGGGCGCTGCTCTGCGTCGATTCCGGCCGGACCGTCGCATGATGCAGTTGCGAAAGAATACGAAATTTTCTAATATTATCGCAAAGCCGCAAGTATGGCCGAAGGACAATAACGGCATGGACATCGAGACGCCGGACCGCCCCAACGCGCGCACGCGTACATCGGAAATCGTCGGGACGCTGCGCGCGGCAATCCTCAATGCCAAACTCCGGCCGGGAGAAAGGCTGCGCTTCGAGGAGCTGCGGGAGCAGTTCAACGCCGGGATGAGTCCACTCCGCGAGGCGCTGACCCGTCTGGCGGGTGACGGCCTTGTCGTGCTGGAGGAGCACAAGGGTTACCGTGTCGCCCCCGTGTCGCGTGAGGATCTGGCCGATCTGGCGGAGACGCGGTGCGATATCGAGAGCCTCGCCCTGACACGCGCGATCCGGGCCGGCTCGGATGCGTGGGAGGGGCGGATCCTTGCCGCGCTTCACGAAGTCGGCAAGCGGTCGAAGATGAAGGACGGCGAAATCGACCTTGTCTGGGAGGAGGCGCATCAGCGGTTCCACACCGCGCTGGTGGCCGACTGCGGATCCCCCCGGCTGCTGCATTTCCGCCAGATCCTTGCGGATCAGGCCACCCGCTACCGCCGCCTGTCGGTCCACTATCTGCACGAACCCCGCGACGACTTGGGAGAGCATCGCGAGCTGGCCGAGGCGGTAATCACCCGGCGTAGCGACGACGCCGCCTATCTGATCCGCCGCCACTACATGCGCACTGTGGACATCCTGCTCACCTCCGCGCCGGAGATCTTCGAATAGGGCGCCCTGAGGTTCAGCCTCGGGGAGCTTGAAGGCGTTGAGTCATGCTCGGAAGGCGAGGAGGCAAGGACATTCATAGTACCGATTGGAACCAGAGCAGTTGAGGTTGCCCCGCCTGATGAGGCGGCTTGGCGGCTTGACTGAAGGAGCTTTGCCTGTCTTCTGAATGGATCGTTTCCTTCGCCGGAAAATCCTCCCCCACGCCTCTATCGCGGAGCACAGGAGTGTCTCAGCCCTGCCGGATCCGCCCCTGCCCCGGGCGGATGAGACGGCCGCGGATCAGGCCGGACACGGCGTCGATCAGATAGACCATCCCGACGATCAGGATGATGATCGACCATGCCTCGTCCCATTTGTAGGCACCGATCCGGTCAGAGAGGAGGAAGCCGATCCCGCCCGCGCCGACAATGCCGAGGATGGTGCCCGACCGCACGTTCGATTCGAAGTTGTAGAGCGTGATCGACAGCAGCACCGGCATCACCTGCGGGAGCAGGCCGAAGCGGATCGCCTGAAACCGGGAGCCGCCCGCCGCCGTCACGCCCTCCACCGGCTTGGGCGAGCTGTTCTCGATCGCCTCCGCATAAAGCTTGGCCAGCACACCGATCTCTCCCACCGCGATGGCCAGCACCCCGGCCAGGGGCCCGAGCCCGAAGGCCCTGATGAAGATCAGTGCGAGGATCAGCGTCTCGAAGGCGCGGATCGCGTCGAAACCCCGCCGGAGACCGAAGCGCAGCCAGCCCATCCTGTTGATCGTCTTCGCGCCCAGGAAAGACAGCGGAAAGGCCACTAGCGCGCCGAGGATCGTGCCCAGAAAGGCCATCGACAGCGTCTCTCCAAGTCCCGTCAGCACCTCGGCCACGCTGGGCCAGTCGGTCCAGACATGGGGCGGCAGCATGAAGGACAGCACACCGCCCAGCCGCCCCATCCGGTGCCAGAGACGCGTGGGCGTGAAGCCGAAATCATAAAGGCACCAGCCGAACATGAGGGCGAAACCGGCCCAGAAAAGCGCCCGCCCCGGTCGGCGCGGCCTTGCGATGGCTCGAGTTAGGTCCGCCATCACACAGCCTCCAGCCCGATGACCCGGTGACGAAGCCGCTCGGACGCCCAGTCGATCGCAAAGACGGTTGCAAGGATAATGAGGAAAAGCGCCGACAGGTCGGTGTATTCCTGCAGGCTGACCGCAGTGCGCAACTCCTGCCCGAGTCCGCCCGCGCCGACAAAGCCGATGATGGAGGAGGAACGAACGTTGATCTCGAACCGGAGCAGCGTATAGCTCAGCGTGTTGGGCATCACCTGCGGCACGACGCCGTATCGCATCTGGTCGAACCACGACCCGCCCGCGGCACGAACGCCCTCCACGGGGCGCATATCGACGTTCTCGTTCGCCTCGGAATAGAGCTTTCCAAGCGATCCCGTGCAGTGCAGCGCGATGGCCAGCACGCCCGCCATCGGGCCCACGCCGAAGCAGAAGACAAAGATCAGCGCCCAGACCAGTTCCGGCACCGTCCGCGCGATCTCAAGCATCCGGCGGGTGATCCAGACCAGCGAAGGCAGAGGCGAAAGGTTGCGCGCCGCCGTGAAGGACAGAAGGAACCCCGCGATCACACCGAGCGTCGTGGCCATGAAGGCGATGAGCAGCGTCTCCACCAGCAGGTCGAGCCAGACGGGCCAGCGCCAGAACCAGTGCGCGAGATCCCGCCCCAGCGTGGCAAGGCTCAGGTCCGGCAACGTCTTGGCAATGTAGTCACCCAGCCGCGGCAGCCCTGCGGCGAGGATCCAGCGATCCTCGCGCGCACCGCCGGGAAGGGTCACCTGCGTTACACGAAAGAAGTTCGCCATGTCCGCCGAGACCCAGAACGCCAGCGCGATCACGGCAAAGGCGAGCCAGAAGGTCAGCCGCGCCCGTCTCCGGTGACGCAGGAAATCGGCCTCGAAGGTAGCGAAGGTATCGGTTGGGGACATGGGATGCGCCGGTTGTTTTTGGAGAAATCGGGGCGGTCGCGCCGCCCCTTCACGATCAGCCGCGACGTTGCGCCTTCATCCAGGCGCGCATGTCCACGATCCACTGATAACGGTCGTGATCCACTTCGATGAAGCCCCTGGCGGTCGATTTGTCGCCGCCGGTGATGGCGCGGAAGGCGTCCGGCGCATCGACCGGCGCGCGCAGATACGCCTGCTTCACCGCATCGATCATCGCGGGCGGCAGGTTGGCGCGGACGGTCACCGGGCCGTTGGTGATCTCTGGCGACTGCCAGACGAAGCACACCTCGCCCTCCTTGATCATGCCTTTCTGCACCATGCGCTGGGGGATGCCGTTTTCTTCGTTGTTGATGTAGGTGGCGGCGGCGTCGAACTGATGGTTCACCACGCCCTGCACACCGGCCTCATGACTGCCCGAAAACGGCGTCGCGGCGAAATAGCTGGTCGGCTCGATCCCTTGCCGGACAAGGTTGAACAGCGGCACGGCATAGCCCGAGGTGGAATCCGGGTCGGCGAAGGCCATCACCTTGCCCTTCAGGTCCGCCACCGTCTTGTATCCCGCATCGCAGCGCACCGCGATGACGGAGAAATAGCCCGAGGAACCATCGAGATCCTGCTGGGCAAGGATCGGCCGCACGCCGCCTTCCGTTTCCGTCCAGGCGGCGGCATAGGCCGAGGAACCCAGGCTGGCGAATTCGATCTGGTCTGCGGCCAGCGCCTGGATCACGCCGTCGTAGCTTCCAGCGGTGAAGATCTCGACCTCCACGCCCAGCGACTTTTCCAGATAGTCGCGGTAGGGTTCCCAGCGTGCCATGCGGTCGGCCTCGTTCTCGGCCGAGGTCACGCCGATGCGCACGATGCGGTAGTCCTGCTTCCAGTCCTGTGCCCATGCGGGAAGGGTCGCACCCAGCATGAGCAGGGCGGCGGCGGTCAGCGTCTTCATGGAGAAAGCTCCGGTTCAGGCCGGCTCGTGCCGGCGGATCGCGGTTGAGGTGATGGCTTCGTCGATCTCGGTCAGACCGTCGGTGCCGTAGAGATCGCGCACCACGTCGGGCGTGAGCTGGCGCGCGGTGCCGTCGAACATCACGCGCCCTGCCCGCATGGCGACGATCCGGTCGCAATAGGCGCGCGCCGTGTCGAGCGTGTGGAGATTGACGAGGACGGTAATCCCGTCCTCGCGGTTGATCCTGCGCAGCGCGTCCATCACGCGCGTCGCATTGCCGGGGTCAAGGCTGGCGATCGGTTCGTCGGCCAGCATCACGCGGGGTTTCTGTACCAGCGCCCGCGCGATGGCGACTCGCTGCTGCTGCCCGCCCGACAGCGTGCCCGCCCGCTCCAGCGCCTTGTGGGCAAGGCCCAGCCGGTCGAGCGCCTGAGCGGCGGCCAACCGCTCGGCCTCCGAGAAATGCATGGCCATGGACGAGAGAAGCCCATGGTTGGCCAATCGGCCGACCAGCACATTGGTCAGAACATCCAGCCGATCAATGAGGTTGAACTGCTGGAAGATCATCGCGCAATCGCGCCGCCATTCCCGCAGGCGGCGGCCGCGCAACGCGGTGACATCGGTCGCGCCGAAGCGGATCGTGCCTTCCGTCGGTTGCACGAGGCGGTTAACAAGGCGCAGGAGAGTGGACTTCCCCGCGCCGGAAGGGCCGATCACCCCGACGAACTGGCCCGCCGGTATGTCGAGCGTCACCCGGTCCACAGCCCGGGTCTCCCCGAAGGCGCGGCTGAGCGAGATGAGCGAAAGCATATCCTGTTTCATGGCCTTACCCTGCGCTGCAGCCGTAACGCCACCAAGTCATCCGAATGAATTTTTTACGACGCAGGCGGCATATGGTGGACCTGTCAGCGCGCTGGCTGGCGAGTTTTATCCGGTCAGCGTATTACTAGGGGACAGTGCACTGAACGCGGGCTGAGACCCATAAGGCGGATAGATGCACCTTCCACGGGGCTACCCGGTTCCACTTCAATACCTGATGAAACGGTTTTCAGGTCTGCGCTGGAGCGGAAATCGTTCGCAATCTGACGGAATCCAGCCCGAAATCCACGCGATCCTGAACACTCCGGGGCAGATTTCCCGATTTCCAGAGCAGGGGAATGCGGCTTCCGAACGTTTTCAGCAACCCGCCACCGACGCTGTGCAGGCATTCGCACGGAGCGACGTGCCAGCCCCGCGCGTCATGTCGGTCGGAGCGGAGATCTCTGGCAGCGGCCTCGCCCGCGCGCTAGCAGAAGGCAGGCAGCAAGGGAGAATGCCATGCCCGTCATCGAACGCATCGCCGGCTATGCAGCGGATCTGACCGCGATCCGTCAGGATTTCCACGCGCATCCCGAGATTGGTTTCCAGGAAACCCGCACATCTTCACGGGTGGCGGAACTGCTGGAAGGCTGGGGTATCGCGGTCACCCGCGGCGTCGGTGGAACCGGGGTCGTGGGTGTCCTGCAAGGGTGCCGCGCCGGGCGGACCATTGGCCTGCGCGCCGACATGGACGCCCTGCCGATGGAAGAGATGACGAACCTGCCCTACAGCTCGCGTCATCCGGGGGTCTTTCACGGCTGCGGGCACGACGGACATACGACGATGTTGCTGGGGGCCGCCCGCTATCTGGCGGAGACCTTGGATTTCGCCGGGCAAGCGGTGTTCATCTTCCAGCCTGCGGAGGAGGGTCTCGGCGGGGCGCGGGCGATGCTTCGGGACGGGCTCTTTGACCGCTTTCCCTGCGACGAGCTCTACGGATTGCACAATTCGCCCTACAATCGCCATTCGGAAGTGACGATCCGGCCTGGCCGTGCGCAGGCCGGGGCGAGCTTCTTCGACATCACCATCCACGGGCGCGGCAGTCACGGAGCCATGCCGCAGGCAAGCCGCGATCCGGTCGTGATCGGAGCGGAGCTGGTATCCGCGCTCCAGACGATTGTCGCCCGCAATATTGATCCCACGCATGCCGCCGTCGTTTCCGTCACGCGGTTTCAAGCCGGCTCCGCCTATAACGTGATCCCGGCGGAGTCCCAGCTCGCCGGCACCTTCCGCTATTTCGAGGAACAGGACGCCCGGTTGATCGCGGAACGGATCACGGAAATCTGCGCGGGTCTGGCCACGGCACATGGGGTGCAGATCGATATCGACATCCGGCAGGTGTTCGACGTTCTTATAAACGACCCCGAACGTGTCGAGAACCTGATCTCCTCGGCCAGCGACATCGTCGGCGGCCAGGCGCGGGCGGATGCCGAGCTGACCATGGGATCGGAGGATATGGCCGATCTCCTCCGCATCGTGCCGGGTGCCTTCTTCAACCTCGGACACGATGGAGAAGTACCGCTCCACAATCCGGGTTTCCTGTTCGACGACACTATCCTGCCCGTCGGGGCGAGCCTCCTCGCCCATCTGGTGGAGAGTCGCGGCAAGGCCTGACGGCGCCTCCCCCTTCGACAATGACCGACGCCGCCCACGGGCGGCGTTTCCCGTTCGTGAACCGCCCAAATTTCCGGCAGAGGCGCTGCATCACCGGTGGAAACCCGACTGTGGCAGTCAAAGCCACGTCTTTTTCATTGACCGACTCAAAATTTTTACATTTTGTCTCACATAACGGAACCGATGTTCCATAAAACGGAACTATCAGATGTCGATACTCCAAAATGCCGCAGAGGTTCTCCGTTGCTTCAGCACGGAAACACCGGAATTGACGGTGACGGATGTCGCCGTCCGTCTGGATTTGCCGAAGGCCAGTGCGTCACGGCTGATGAAAGCGATGCGGGAAGCAGGCATGCTGGAAACAGTCGGCCTGTCCAAGCGGCATCGGCCGGGGCTTCTGTTGCTGGATCTCGCCGCGGCGTTCCGCTCCTCCTCCCGGCTGATCACACGGGCAAGCGCCGCGGTGGCCAAGGTATCCCGCCAGTTCGGCCATACCGGCTATGTCTCCATACGCGACCGCCGGGAGGTGACTGCCGTCGTGGATTTCGAGGGGACGAACGCCCTGCGCGTCGTCAGCAACATCGGCCGCCGTCTGAAAGCGCATGAAAGTGCGACGGGGCGCACCCTGCTGGCGCGCATGCCTGATCCGGCAATTGCCGCGCTCTACGGCGATCATCCCGGACTGGCCGAGGTGATGCGCCATGTGACGCGGGTCCGCGAAAACGGGTTTGCCTATTCCAACCAGGAAGCCACGCCGGGGGTCGATGCCATCGCCCTCTCCGTCGCCGACCCCATGAGCGACGAGGCCGTAAGCCTTTGCGTCGTCTTTCCCCATGCGCTCGTCGATGAGGCCGCGCGCATGGAGATCGTCTCCACCCTTGCCGAAGAAGCGGCGCGGATCGCCGACGAACTGGGCGATACCGCCTTTGTCGCGCCCCGCTCCGCCACCCCTGTTACAGAAAAAGGACTGCCCGAATGACCTTCTCAGCCAACCGCTGGCGTGTCGGTTTCGACATCGGTGGCACCTTCACGGATTTCGTGCTGTACGACGCGCAGGATGCGTCGGTAACGCTGCACAAACGGCTGACTACTCCGGACGATCCTTCGGAGGCGGCGCTGAAGGGCCTGAAGGAACTGCTCGACCTGCGCGGCATCTCTCACGCCGATGTGGCGGAGATCGTGCACGGCACCACGCTCGTCACCAATGCGGTGATCGAACGCAAAGGCGTGCAGCTCGGCCTCGTCACCACGCAGGGGTTCCGCGATGTGCTGGAGATGGGAACGGAGCAGCGCTACGACATCTACGATCTGTTCGTGACCTTCCCGGAGCCGATGGTCAGCCGTGATCTGCGGCTCGAAGTGGCGGAGCGGCTGGATGCCCGCGGCCACGTCGTGACACCGCTCGACGAACCCGCCGTGCTGGAAGCCGCGCGGGAGCTGGTCGCACAGGGCTGCGAGGCGATTGCCGTCGTCTTTCTGCACTCCTACATGAACCCTGCGCATGAACGCCGCGCCGCCGACATCATCCGGGCGGAGTTCCCGGAACTGGCCGTCTCAGTCTCCTCCGAGGTCGTGGCCGAGATGGGGGAATACCAGCGCTGCGTGACGACCTGTGCGAATGCCTTCGTGCAGCCGCTGATGCACCGCTACCTCACGAAACTGGAAGCCGCGCTCAGGGCCGACGGCTTCTCGGGGTCGTTGCGGCTCATGCATTCCGCCGGCGGACTGGTATCGTTGGAAACCGCGCGCGATTTCCCGATCCGGCTGCTCGAAAGCGGCCCGGCGGGGGGTGGCCTCGCCACCGCGCTGTTCGGAGAGAAGGCCGGGCTTGCGGATGTCATCTCCTTCGACATGGGCGGCACCACCGCCAAGGCCTGCATGATCGAACACGGCCGCGCCGAGGTGGCCCCGATGATGGAAGCCGCCCGTGTTCACCGCTTTACCAAAGGCTCTGGCCTGCCCATAAAGGCGCCCGTCATCGAGATGATCGAAATCGGCGCGGGCGGCGGTTCCATCGCTGCCATCGACGAGGTGGGGCTGCTCAAGGTCGGGCCGCATTCTGCCGGATCCGATCCCGGACCTGCCTGCTACGGCATGGGCGGCAAGAACCCGACCGTGACCGATGCCAATCTCGTGCTCGGCTATTACGACCCCGGTTTCTTCCTGGGCGGGCGCATGACGCTCGACCTTTCCGCCGCACGGGCGGCGGTGGCGCGGGTGGCCGAGCCGCTCGGCCTCACGGTGGAGGAGGCGGCGCTCGGCATTCACAAGGTCGTGGTGGAGAGCATGGCCGCGGCGGCGCGTGTCCATCTTGTCGAGCGAGGCAAGGATCCGCGCGCCTATGCGATGGTTGGTTTCGGCGGAGCCGGTCCGGCCCATGCCGTGGATGTGGCCCGTGCCATGGGGATCGGTCAGGTGCTGATCCCGCCCGCGTCCGGGGCGGCTTCCGCCCTTGGGTTCCTTGCCGCGCCGCTGTCCTTCGAGGGGGTGCGCTCGCTCCGTATCGAGCTCGCTCCGGGGTTCGATGCAGAAGCGGTGAACACCGTGCTCGGCAAGCTGGAGGAAGAAGGACTCCACCACCTCACGCGCGCGGGCATCGGCGCCGGGGAGGCCGTGGTGGAGCGGACGGCGGACATGCGGCTTGTCGGGCAGATGCACGACATTTCCGTCCGTCTGCCCGCTGGCCGGATCGGCGAGGCTGAACTCCCCGAGATCCGCGACGCCTTCGTCGCCGCCTATTCCGCCCGCTATGCCGCGCCCTTCGACGGCGCACGGTTCGAAAGCGTGAACTTCCGCGTTCGCGTGGCCGGACCCACCCCCGCTCTCGCGCTGACCGGCGCGGCGGGTGGCGGCGACCTTGCCGCCAAGGTGAAGGGAAGCCGCACCTGCTGGTTCGATGGCGGCGCATTCGAGACGCGGGTCTATGACCGCTATGCGCTGACCGGCGGCGATGAGATCGCCGGACCTGCGATCATCGAGGAGCGTGAATCTACCACCGTCGTCGGGCCTCTGGACCGTGTCAGCATCGACGCGGGCCTGAATCTGTGCGTGCATGTCGGGGCGCTCAAGACCGCCGAGGCCGTGATCACCGCCGACATGGACCGGGCAGACGCCGTGGCCCGTATCCAGTCCGACCCCATCGGGCTAGAGATCATGTGGTCCCGCCTCGTCAACGTGGTGGAGGAGATGTGGCTGACCGTCTGCCGCACGGCCTTCTCCCTCGTCATCGCCGAGGCGCAGGATTTCGCCTGCGAACTTCTGGACAAGGACGGCGAAACGCTCGCCCACTCCCCCCGCGCCATGCCGGTGTTCAACCTGACCCTGCCCCGCGCGGTGAAGGCGCTGCTCGCCCGCTATCCGGCAGAAACGCTGAAGCCGGGGGATGTCCTCATCACCAACGATCCGTGGCTCTGCGCGGGGCACCTCTTCGACATCGCCATCGTGACGCCCGCGTTCCGCAACGGGCGGCTGGTCGGACTGATGGGCACTGTCGGCCATGTCTCCGACATCGGCGGCACCAAGGACAGCCTGCATGCCCGCGAAATCTATGAGGAAGGTCTGCAAATCCCGCCGATGAAGCTGTTCGACGCCGGGCAGCCGAACGAGACGCTGGTCGAGATGATCCGCCAGAACGTGCGCAACGGGGAACAGGTGCTGGGCGACATCTTCTCCTTCGTGGCGGCGAATGCGCTTGGGGCTGAGCGGCTGACCGCCTTCATGCGCGATTACGGGATGGACGATCTGGGCGCGCTGGCCGAAGTGGTGCAGGGGCTTTCGGAGAAGGCCATGCGCGACGCGATCCGTGCCATCCCGGATGGCGATTATCGCAGCTTCATCACCAACAACCCGCTGGGCGAAAAGATCGAGTACCCGGTGCTGGTCAAGGTGCAGGGCGACAGCATCACCGTCGATTTCGACGGCGTGCCGCCACAACTTCCGCAGGGCGGGCTCAATTCCACGCTGAACTACACCGCCGCGCATGCCACCTATCCGCTGAAGTGCATGCTGACTCCCACTGTGCGCGGCAATGCTGGTTGCTACCGCCCGTTCACGGTGACCGCACCCGAAGGTTCCATCCTGAACCCGACCTACCCTGCGGCGGTGAACCTGCGGACGCGGACGGGCTGGTACATCGCGCCGAACATCTTCATGGCGCTGGCCAAGGCGGCGCCTGCACAGGTGCAGTCCTTCACGGGTCTCGCCGTGGCCGCGAACATATATGGCCGGGACGCGGAGGGGCGGTTCTACTCGGACATGCTGTTCTGCGGCGGCGGTCAGGGCGGATCGGAGCGGGGCGACGGGCATTCCGCGCTGCTTTGGCCCACATCGGCCGCAAATACTTCCATCGAGCTGATGGAAAGCCGGGTGCCGATCCTGATTACCGGCAAGAGCTACCTGCCCGACAGCGGCGGGCCGGGCAAGGCGCGCGGCGGGCTGGGCCAGATCGTGACCTTCCGCAAGCGGGACGACGATGGACAGCCGACGCTCGTGTCCCTTTACCCGGAAGGTGTGGACAATCCGATACCCGGCCTCTTTGGCGGCCAGCCGGGCGGCGGCGCCCGCGGGCGGATCGTCTCTCCCGACGGCACGGTGATCCACGACTGCGGCACCGGCGCGCTGGTGGAGATCCGCACGACGGGAGAGATCGTGGAGTTCGTCCTGGCCGGCGGCGCGGGCTACGGCAACCCGGCAGAGCGCGATAATGCAGCCATCTCCCGCGATATCGCGCTTGGCTATGTCACGCCCGCCCATGCAGCACGCCACTATCGCGTGGAGGATGAAAAGCCTGCGCCCGCAGATCACGACAGGGTGGGCGCGTAGGCGCCCCACTCCAACCATAACGCTCTTCCAACATGGAGACCTGAGATGACGACCCCTGTCTCGCTTCCCCTGACCCGCCGCGGCCTGCTCGCCATGGCGGGGGCCGGTCTGGCGGCAGCGACATTCCCGCGCGCTCTCTTCGCCCAGTCGGGCAAGGGCGTCCTGATCATCGCGTCCGGCCAGGACATCCCGAATTTCGATCCGCATACCGCAACCGGGTATTCGGCCTCCTTCTTCCTGCGCAACACCTATGACCCGCTGGTGCGCATCGCGGGCAACCCGCCGGAGCCGGTGCCAGCCATCGCGCAAAGCTGGGAAATCAGCACGGACGGGACCGAATACGTCTTTCATCTGAACCCGGCCGCAAAGTTCCACAGCGGCAAGCCGGTGACGGCAGAGGATGTGGTCTATTCCTTCCAGCGCGCGATCAAGCTCGCCAAGGGCAATGCCTGGATGATCCGCGGCATCGTCACGCCCGAAAACGTGACGGCAGTCGATCCGCAGACCGCGCGCTTCAAGCTCTCCTCACCTTTCGCTGCCTTTCTCCAGGTTCTGCCGTGGATGTTCATCGCCGAGAAAGCGGCTGTGGAGGCCAACCTTGGCAGCGATAACGGCGAAGGCTGGCTGATGAAGAACCTTGCCGGTTCCGGCCCCTTCGCGCTGAAGCGGTCGCAGGCGGGTACGCTGCACTATCTCGCACGGGTGGAGGATGCCTGGCAGCCGGGGGGCGGCAACCTTCAGGGCGTCATCTGGCAGATCGTGCGCGAAACGGCGACCCAGCGCCTCATGCTGCAAAGGGGAGAGGCGCATATCGCCGTCGATCTGACCTCCGAGGACATGGACGCGCTGAAGGACGCCCCCGGTGTGGTCCGCGTGATCGAGCCGGAATACCGGACCTTCTCCATCAAGATGAACACGGTCAAGGGGCCGCTCTCCGATCCCAATCTGCGCAAGGCCATTTCATGCGCGACGAACTACCAGGGGATCCTTGACGCCGCGGGCTATGCCGATCTGATGCAGGGGCCGCTCCCCTCCACCATCTTCGGCTTCGATCCCACGCTGGAAGTCTATCGGACCGATCTGGCAAGGGCGAAGGAATACCTCTCCAAGACCGCCACGCCGGAAGGTGGCTTCACTCTCCGCATGGTGCATGTCTCGGGCCTTGAGCAGCAGCGCCGCTGGTCGCTCATCCTGCTCGACAGCCTCAAGCAGCTGAACATCGGCCTCGACATCCAGCCGATGAACTGGCCGGATATGGTGGCCGCCTGTCAGTCGCCCGACACCTTCCCCGATCTGTTTCCGGTCTATCAGACGGCCAACTACGGCGACCCCGACAACATCGCCTTTGCCGCCTACCATTCCTCCCGCAACGGAGGCTGGCAGAACGCGGTTTACAGCAACCCGGAGGTGGATGCCCTGATCGAAAAGGGCCGCACCACGCTCGACCCCGAGGAACGCAAGGCGATCTATGCCGAGTTCCAGCGCAGGGTCGTGGCCGATGCGCCCGATATCTTCGGCGTCATCGAGCGGCGCAAGCTCGGTATGCGGGACGCGGTGAAGGGCTACAGCTTCAGCCCCGTTGCCTCCAACGCAATCGAGGCCTGGCCCCTCTCCCTCTGACAGCCTCAGGGGGCGGTGCCCCCTGCCCCTGCCCCGCCAGCCGGGGGCGCGAAGCCCCTCTTCCAGCGAAAGGACAGCGCGATGGTCCAGTTCATCCTCCGGCGGCTGCTGCTGCTCGTGCCCGTTCTGATCGGGCTTACGATCATCATGTTCGCCATCGCGCGGCTTCTTCCGGGCGATCCCGTGGGGCTTGCCGCCGGCCCCAACGCCACACCCGCCGAAGTGCAGGCACTGGCGCGGGAGTTCGGTCTCGACCGGCCGGTTTGGGAGCAGTATCTTCATTATGTCGGGGGCCTTGCCCATGGCGACCTCGGCACCTCTCTCTCCACGCGCAGGCCGGTGGCGGAGGACATCGCGGCCTATTTGCCCGCCACGCTGGAACTCGTGCTGGCAGCGCTGACGCTCGCCGTCGTCATCGGCATTCCTCTGGGCCTCGTCACTGCCGTCTGGCGCAACCGCTGGCCCGATTATCTGAGCCAAATCGCAGCGATCGGCGCGATTTCCATGCCGCGGTTCTTTCTTGGGCTGCTGCTTCAGCTGTGCCTCGCCATGTGGTTGATGTGGCTGCCGCTGGGGGGGCGGTTACCGATCATCCTCGACCCGCCGCCGACCGTCACGGGGTTCTACACCATCGACGCACTGCTTTCCGGTGACTGGGAAACCTTCGTGATCGTGCTGAAACACCTCGCGATGCCCGCCATCGCAATGTCTCTTTCCCCGCTGGCCACGATCATGCGGATGATGCGCGCATCCACCATCGAAGTGATGGGGCAGGACTATGTGACCACCGCCCGCGCGCTCGGCCTGCCCCGCGGAAAGATCATCCGAAAATACGTGGCCCGGAACGCGGTCTCCGCCACGCTCACGGTGATCGGACTTTACTTCGGCTGGCTGCTGGGCGGCACGGTTCTGGTGGAAACGGTCTTCGACTGGCCCGGGCTCGGCCTCTATGCCACCAAGGCGATCCTCGCGCAGGACATGATGCCGGTGATCGCCGTGGCGCTGGTGATCGGGCTTCTGTTCATCATCGCCAACCTCGTCATCGATCTCGCCTATGGCGTCATCAATCCGAAGGTCCGCTATTCATGACCGACGTCCCCGATACCTCCTCCCTCGGCTCTGCCCCGTCCGAAACAGGGCCTGAGCCGGCACCCGGCACCGACCGGCTGCGGCGCGCGCTGTTCCGCTTCCGGCAAAGCAAGCTCTCCGTCATCGGCGCGCTGCTGGTCGCGGCGGTGGTCTTCCTGACCCTCTTCGGCCCATGGCTCGCCCCCTACCCGGAACATGTCGCGGGCGGTGTCGATACTGCGGCGCGGTTCCTGCCCCCCTCCCTCACCCATCCGTTCGGCACCAACGAGCTTGGGCAGGACGTGCTGTCGCTCGTCATGGCGGGCACGACGGTTTCGGTGCTGGCGGCGTTCAGCGTGGTGCTGATCGGCACGATCATCGGCACCCTGATCGGCGCTGTCGCCGGGTTCGCGGGGGGCTGGATCGATGAAGCGCTGATGCGCTTCACCGATCTGGTCCTCACGATTCCCTCGCTGATCCTCGCCATGGCAATCGCCGCGGCGCTGGGTCCGGGTTTTCTGAACATGGTGATCGCCATCTCGCTCTCGTGGTGGCCGGGCTATGCACGGCTCGTGCGGGGTGAGGTTCTGGCCACGCGGGAGGAGAACTACGTCACTGCCGCCCGCGCTCTGGGGGCCAGACCTTCCCGCGTGCTGTTCCGCCATGTGCTGCCGAATGTCGTCTCGCCGGTGATCGTCAAGATGTCGCTCGACATGGGTTTTGCCATCCTGACGGTCGCGGGGCTTGGCTTCATCGGTATCGGGGTGCGGCCGCCGACGCCGGAATGGGGCACCCTGCTTTCCGTCTCCCGGTCCTACATGCCGGACTACTGGTGGACGGCGATGGCGCCGGGGGTGGCGATGTTTGTCGCGGTTTTCGGCTTCAACCTGCTGGGAGACGGGCTTCGCGACGTGCTCGATCCGAAGGGGAGGCGCTGAGATGCCGGATACGCTGCTGTCCATCCGGGGCCTTCGCCTGACCATGCGGAGTTTCGAAGGCGAGGCGCAGGTGCTGAATGGCATCGACCTGACCGTGGCAAGGGGCGAGATATGGGGGCTGGTCGGCGAATCCGGCTGCGGCAAGTCGCTGACGGGCCTGTCGATCTCCCGCCTTTTGCCCTCCCCGCCCGCGCGGTACGCCGGGGGCGAGATCCGCTTCGCCGGGCGCGACCTGCTCAAGCTTTCGCAAGCAGAGATGCAGCCCCTTCGCGGCAAGCGTATCGGCATGATATTTCAGGATCCGACCACCAACCTGAACCCCGCGTTCCGCATCGGTGAACAGCTGGCCGATGTCGCGCTGGCAGCCGCACGACAGGAGCCGTCGATCCTTGACTGTCCCTCCAATGCCTCGGGGCGGGAGCGCAAGCGCGCCGCGTGGCGCTTGGCGGCACGCATGCTCGCCAGCGTCGGCATCCCAGAGGCGGAGACACGCCTCCAGTCCTATCCGCACCAGTTCTCGGGCGGGATGCGACAGCGGGTGCTGATCGCAATGGCGCTGATCGGACAACCCGACCTCCTCATCGCCGACGAGCCCACAACGGCCCTCGACGTGAGTGTGCAGGCCCAGATCCTCAACCTCGTCAAGCAGGCGGTGGCGGAGCGTGACATGGGTGTCATCCTGATCACTCACAATCTCGGCGTGGTGGCCGAGACATGCTCCCACGTCGCCGTCATGTATGCGGGCAACATCGTGGAGGCGGGTCCGGTAGCGGAGGTGATCGGGCGCCCGGTGCATCCCTATACCCGCGCTCTCATGGCCGCTATCCCGACGCGGGAGACGCAACGGGGTGACCTGAAAGGGTTGGCGGGACAGGTGCCGAACCTTGTCACCCCGCCGCCCGGATGCCGTTTCGCACCCCGCTGCGCGCTGGCGGTCTCTGCCTGCCGCGACGGCCTGCCGCCGCCGGTGACGGTCGGGCCCGGCCATATCGCGGCCTGCCTGCGGGCGGGCGAGATCACCGCTCATGGCAAGGAGGCCGCCCATGCCTGACCTCTCCCCGACCCTGCGAGCCGCACCGGCAAGCCCCGGTGTGCCGGTGCTGGAGATTTCCCATGTCTCCAAGGTATTTCCCGGCCGCCGCGGCCTGTTCGGCCGTTCGGCCGAAGTGGCGGCGCTGAAAGATGTGTCCCTGACCGTAAACCGGGGCGAAAGTTTCGGCCTGGTAGGCGAATCCGGCTCCGGCAAGACAACGCTCACCCGGTCCATCCTGCAGCTCGATCTGCCGACATCCGGCAGCATACGGTTCGAGGGGCAGGATCTGTCGCACCTGTCGGCTGCGGAGCTGCGGCGGCTGCGGGCGCGGGTGCAGATCGTGTTTCAGGACCCCTATGCCTCCCTCAATCCGCGCATGTCGGTTCATGACATCGTGACGGAGCCGATGGTCATCCACCATGACATCCTGAACCTCACCCCACGCCAGCGGACCGAGCGGGCGGCAGAGCTTCTCGCGCTTGTCGGCCTTGGCCCCCAGCATATGCACCGCTACCCTCACGAATTCTCGGGCGGTCAGCGGCAGCGGATCTGCATCGCACGCGCTCTGGCCTCCGGGCCTGACCTGCTGCTTCTGGACGAGCCGACCTCCGCGCTGGATGTGAGCGTGCAGGCACAGGTGCTGAACCTGCTCATCGACCTGCAGAACCGTCTCGGGCTGACCTACCTCTTCATCAGCCACGATCTCGGCGTCGTGCGCTATCTGTGTGATCGCGTGGCGCTCATCTATCGCGGCGAGATCGTGGAGGAGGGCGATTGCCAGACGGTCTTCGATGCGCCACGAAGCGACTATGCCCGCATGCTCATCAGCGCGATGCCGGAGGTCAGGGTGCCCCGCCGGGATAATCCCGACCAGCGTCATCCTGCCCCGACAGTGCCGGGCGCGTAGAACCTGCGGGATGGTCCCATTTCCGGTCATCCCTGCCAACGCCTCCCCAACGGCAGCCTTTCATGGGGAGAGGCCCATGCCCCATGGCCGGGTTGGGCTGCGGGTTCATATCCTGTCCCCGCGAAAATCGGACGCGCATCGCGCCGCAACTGAAGGGATCGCTCCCTGGCGAGGCACATCTCACTGGCATCATGATCATCGGCGAGCATGCCTGCCATCCACAACCCGGAACACGATGATAGCGACCCTCGGCCCGGCGGGAAGGTCGGCGGCCAAGGCGCTGGCACGCCGGGCAGGGGACCGGCTTCTGTCGTTTGGAGGCGAGGAACCATCCGCCACCCTGACACGCGCCCGAATGCTTGCTCGCATCTCGTCTCCGGCATTCGCGCTCGTCCCGAATTCGGGAGGCCGCGCGCGGTGGCGGACCCTTGGGAACGAGCATCAAAAGACTGACCAAACGAAATGGCGGAGCATTGCAGTCCAAGGAAGCCTGATCCCGGCACGGAATGCCTCCGCCGGCGGCTGCCTTTCCGCCACGCCGGTCTCGATGTCCGGCGTGTTTCCGGGCCGAAGGGCCTGCCCCGGCCGATGATATGGGAGGGCCGCCGCGCAGCGTTATGAGCACCTCGGCTCACAGGCGGCGTTGGGCCGCTCCGCCCCCGGCAGCGGCTGGCGCGGTCCAACGCCGCCCTGTCCGGTGACCGGCGGGGCGAGGTAGCGCTCACCGCTATCGGCGAGGATCGTGGCGATCAGCCGGCCGGCCATTTCCGGCCGTGCCGCGAGGCGGGCCGCCGCGGCAATGGCCGCCCCGCCGGACAGGCCGACGAACAGGCCCTCTGTCCGGCAAAGCGATGTCGCCGCCGCGCGGGCCTCGGGCGTGCCCACTTCCAGCCATTCATCGGCAAGAGCCGGATCATAGACACCCGGCAGGGCTTCCACCGGGATGTCGGAGACACGGTGCACGCCCTCGATCTGATCCGGATAGGGATCGGCCTCCGACGGCAGGGAGGCGAGCGAAGGCTCCACCACGGCTACGTGGAGGGCGGGATTGCGCTCCCGGAGATAGCGCCCCGCCCCGGAAACGGTGCCGCCCGTCCCGACGGTCGCGACCAGCGCATCGATGCGGCCCCCGGTGTCGCGCCAGATCTCCGGCCCGGTGGTTTCATAATGGATGCGGGGATTGGCGGGATTGCCGATCTGATCGGCAAAGAATCCGTCCGGGTTCAGCGCCTTTATCTCCGCCAGCAGGATGTCTCTCGCATTCGGCTCGAGAAAGCGCCGGTTCGGTATTTGCACCACCTCCGCCCCATAGCTGCGCAACAGGTCGATCTTGCCGGGATTGATGCAGTCCCGGGTGTAGAAGCGGGTGCGATAGCCGCGTGCAGCCCCGATGGCTGCGAGACCGATGCCAGTATTGCCGCTGGTCAGGTCAAAGATCAGCGCCCCCGGACGGAGCTTCCCGGACCGCTCCCCCTCCCGGATGATGGCCCAGGCGGTGCGGTCCTTTATGCTTCCCGCCGGGTTCAGATATTCCACCTTCGCGACGATGCGCGCACCAAGGCCATGAACGCGGCGAAAGCGATGAAGCTCCAGCAGCGGCGTGTTACCGATGAGCGCAGTGATATCGCCGTGGATTGCACCCGCAGGATCGGCACAAGGGTGGGCGGACGGGGACGGGGTCTGCCGGGAAATCGAACCGGGTTCGAACATCAGACGGCCTCCTTCTGCGTCGTTTGATCTGCGCTGCGCCATTCCGGCAGCAGCCTCGCCATGTCGGTCAGGATTTGCTCGTAATCCTCCACCGCTAATTCGTAGGGGAGTTCGAGACGCAATTCACGGGCGGTCGCCGCTACGGGATCGCGGGAAAGGAGAGCGGCGATCTCCTCTACCGTCCCGACGATATCGGGAAGGAACAGCGTTCGCCGCGCGCCCTGCGGTTCCAGCGTCCGGGCGTGGCGGCTGCGGGCGAAATCGACATAGCGGCGTCGCGTTGCGAAATCGGCGCTGTCCGTCGGCAGGATCACACGGCCAAGGCCCACGCGCCCCCCTCCCGCGCGGCGGAATGCGTCGATGAGCCGCCGCTGCGCCGTCAGGAAGTCATCGGTCCCCTCGCCCGAAACGATGTTGCCGGTCAGCAGATGAAACCCCGCGCCGCCTGCCCAGACCGCGGAACGCTGCGAACCGCCGCCATACCAAAGCCGCTCCGACAGCCCGCGGGCCACGGGTTGCAGCCGTGGCACCTGTGCGCCGGAGGCATTGCCTGCGACCCGTTCAGGGCTGAGCGGCGGGCTGGCGATCAGCCGGGCCAGCTCCTCCGCCCGCGTGTGGCCGTAGTCGCCTTCCACCGGATAACCGCCGATCAGCGCGGCAAAGGGAGGGTGTCCGACGGAAACTCCCACGTTCAACCGCCCGCGGGAGAGCACGTCCACCGTGGCGAGATCCTCCGCCAGCCTGAACGGGTGCTCATAGCCGAGCTGGATCACCGCCGTGCCGAGGCCGATGGAACGCGTCCGCTGGCTGGCGGCGGCAAGGAACGTCGCCGCCGAGGAGATCCCGCGTTCCAGATGCCGCTGACGCACCCACCCGCTGTCGTATCCCAGCCGCTCGCCCAGTTCGAACAGGCGGAGCGTCGCCTCCAGCCCCGTGAAGGGATCCTCCTCGGCGTAGTTGCCGGGCACGAGGAAGGCAATGTGATCGAAATCCATGCGCATCACCTCATCAATATCTGGGCAAGCCGGGCGGATTGGTGCGGCTTTCGGGAAGGGCCTCCTCCGTCAACTGCCAGCGCTCCAGAACGGCGGCATAGCTTCCGTCGCGGATCGCGCCGTTGATGGCCTCCGTCACCGCTTCTGCAAGGCCCGACCCCTTCCGCGTCGTGACCGCCACATCGGACCGCTCCGGCCAGCCGGCGGAGAGCGTGCCGACACGGCGGATATCCCCGTCCCGCGCGGCGATATAGACAAGCTGGGCATTCGGCTGAACGATCACATCCGCCCGGCCAGCGCGGAGCGCGATGAGCCGCGTGGCCTCGTCATCGAAATACTGCAGCTCCGCCGGGGAAAGCCCGGCTGCCCGGTTCAGCTTGTCCCAGGCGAGCAGGATGCGCTCCTGATTGGTGCCGGCGCCGACGATGATCCGCAGCCCCGCGATGTCCTTCGGTTCGGCGATAGGGCCGATCCCCCGCCCCTCAAGCGTGAAGAACCCGTGCAGCCCCTGCCGGTAGGTGGAAAAGTCGAACTTCTCCTTGCGCTCCTCCGTCACCCCGACGTTGGAGATCACGGCGTCGTACTTGCCGGAGACAAGCCCCAGCGGCCAGTCCGCCCAGGCCACGACCACCGTCTTCAGTTCCAGCCCCAGCGCATCGGCGATCAGGCGTGCGATGTCGGGATCGGCGCCTACTACGGTCTTTGCGTCATTCGCATATGTGGAAAGCGGTGGCCCGCCGGAGGCCGTGTTCGCGATGGTGAAGAAGCCCGGAGTGGCGAAGGCGAAACCCTCGGGCAACCTCGCGATGGCCGCCGGGTTCCTGGCCGTATGGATCAGATCGTCGCGATCTGGGTCAAGATCGAACACATCCGCCGCGGCCCAGCCTGGCCCGCAGGCGGAGGTGAAGGCCATGCCAATGGCAAAGCTGGTGATGAATCGGGTGAAACCACGGCGGGAGAAAGCGGGGATCATGGCATGGTCCAATCGTCTGATGCTGTAGTTGAAGAAGGGCGCTTACTTCTTCGGAAGGCCGGGCGGGTTGACACGGCTTTCGGTGATGGCCTCGGCCGAGAGGTTCCAGCGCGCCAGTGTCCGGGCATAGGTGCCGTTCGCGATCTGCGCGTTCAGAGCCGTGGCCACCGCGGAGGCAAGACCGGACCCCTTCTTCACCGCCACCGCGATCTCCGCCGTGACGGGCCAGCCGCCGGAGAGGGTACCCACGGCGCGGGTCTTGCCCTCCTGCGCGGCCTGAAAGGCGGAGGTGGCATTGGGACCAAGGTAGGCATCGATGCGCCCGGACTGGAGCGCGAGGTCCAGCACCGGCTGATCGTCGAAATAGAGAACTTCCGTCGTGGGCAGGCCCTGCGCGCGGTTCTCCTCGATCCAGCGCAGCAGGATCTGCTCCTGATTGGTACCGGAGGAGACGGACACCTTCAGCCCCGCGATGTCTGCCGCCTTGTCGATATGGGTGATGGGGCTGGCGGCGGCGACATACCAGCCCAGCAGATCGGTGCGGTAGGTGGCGAAGTCGAACTTCTCCTTGCGCTCCTCCGTCACGGTGACGTTGTGGATCACCGCATCGTATTTCCCGGAGGCAAGGCCAAGGGGCCAGTCGGCCCAGGCCACAGGGATCAGCTGCAGTTCCAGACCGAGGCTGTCGGCCACCAGTTGCGCGACGTCCGGTTCACCGCCGACAGGCGTGCTTGTATCCGTCGCATAGACCGCGAAGGGCAGCCTGCCCGGCACGGAGGCCACGGTGAGCTTGCCCGGCGACACGAAGCGGAAACCGGCGGGCAGCGCCGCGATGGCGCCCTCCACCCGGTCTGTGCGGATGCGGTCAGGCTGCTCTGGGCTGAGATCGACCGCAGGCGCGGCGGCGTGGGCCGGAAGCAGGGGGAACAGCGCTGTCGCAGCGATCACGGCCGCGCCTCTCAGCAGGGAGGGAAACATGGGAAGCCTCTTTGCAAGACAGGAGATCATGAGATTTCGGGCGGCAGGTCGCGGTCATCGGCGATGAAGCGGTTCGGCCGCAACTATTTCGGCTGCCCCCGTCTCCGCACCGGGAAGGGCGGCGCGGAGACGGGGGCAGCACGGCCGCGACGGGAGGGGCCGCGGCCACGGGCACGGGGATCAGAGCACGCGGCCCAGAAACTCCGCCGTGCGGGGATGCTCGGGGCGGCTGAAGATCCGCTCGGGAGGCCCGGATTCCACCACCCTGCCCCGGTCCATGAACACGATGGTGTCGGCGACCTCCCGCGCGAAGCCCATCTCGTGCGTCACGATGACGAGCGTGACGCCGGAGCGCGCGAGTTCCCGGATCACCGCCAGCACCTCCCCCACCAGTTCGGGATCGAGGGCGGAGGTCGGCTCATCGAAGAGCAGCACCTTGGGCTTCAGGGCAAGTGTCCGAGCGATGGCCACCCGCTGCTGCTGGCCGCCGGAAAGCTGGCGCGGATAGGCCCCGGCCTTGTCGGCCAACCCGACGCGGGCAAGCAGATCCCGCGCCAGCCGCTCCGCCGCCTCCCGGGACAGGCCGCGGACGGCGAGGGGAGCGGTGACGATGTTCTCCAGCACCGTCAGATGCGGGAACAGGTTGAAATTCTGGAACACCATGCCGACATCGGCCCGCCGTTTCAGGATGTCCCGCTCCCGCAGCTCATGAAGCGCGTCGCCCTCCTGGCGGTAGCCGATCAGCTCTCCGTCGATGGAGATGAAGCCCTCGTCCACCCGCTCAAGGTGATTGATGGAGCGCAGCAGCGTCGATTTGCCGGAGCCAGACTGACCGAGGATCGCGGTGACCGAGCCTGCCGGAAAGGTCAGGGACACGTCGTTGAGCACCTTGTTCGCCCCATAGCTCTTGGAGACATGCTCGACATTCACCGTGCCGCCAGACGGGAGCGCCTCCGCCCAGCCGGCAGACGACGCGGAAGACAGGACGGCTGCCGTCTGCGGTGAGCCTGCCCTCCTCGGGGAGAGGACCCCGCCGCGTTCCAGGACTGCACGGAAGAGGTTGGGCGGGGGATTGCGCAGCGCGCCGCGGGCGAAATGACGTTCCACGAAATACTGCACGAGCGACAGGACGGACAGGATGAAGAGATACCATACCGTCGCCACCATCAGCAGCGGGATCACCTCCAGATTGCGCCGGTAGATGATCTGCACGGTATAGAAAAGTTCCGGTATCGCAAGGACATAGACCATGGATGTCCCCTTGGCCAAACCGATTACCTCGTTGAAGGCGGTGGGCAGAAACGCCCGCATGGCCTGCGGCAGAACGATGCGCCGCGACTGAAGACCCTTGGGCAGACCGAGCGCCGCTGCCGCCTCATGCTGACCCTGATCGACGGAGAGGATCCCGCCCCGGATCGCTTCGGCCGAAAACGCGCCGAGATTCAGGGTGAGGCCGATCACCGCCGCCCAGAACGGCGTCAGGAACTGGGTGGTCGGATAGGTCCAGAAGGTGATCGCGGTATAGGGAATGCCGATGGACAGCGTCTCATACAGGTAGCCGAGATTGTTGAGCAGCAGCAGCAGGACGATCAGCGGAATGGACCGGAACAGCCAGATGAACCCCCAGGCGACAGCAACCATCAGCGGCGAGGATGACACCCGTGCCAGCGCCAGCACCGTGCCGAGGGCCAAGCCGAAGATCGACCCGAGCAGCGTGAGCCACAGCGTCCGCCCCAGCCCCACCATCACAGGTTCCGAGAAGAACCATTCCGCAAAGACCGGCCAGCCCCAGCGCGGATTGCCCAGCACCGAATTCAGCACCGCCGCCAGCACCACGGCGCCGGCCAGCGTTCCGAAGAGACGACCGTAGTTGCGGGAGGGCACGATGCGCAGCCCGTCGAAGCGCCCCGGCTGTCGCGGAGTTGCGGTGGTGGTGGTGGAGAAATCGGTGGCGGTCATCTCATGTCCTTTCCTGCCGAAAGGGCGCCGGGCCGGAGGGAAACGGCTGCGCGGCGATGCCGCAGCGCGAGGGACGTGGCAGGGCGACCGGGAAGACGCGCGGGCGTAAGGGCCGCGCGTTTCATTCCGCCGCCTCTCGGAAAGCGTGTTCGGCGGCGACCTTCGTGGCATGGGCCGCCTTGGCCGCGCGGGTGCGTTCGGTCGCTTCCTCCGGGGTGGCAGCCGGTTCCTTCAGCGCCGTCGTGCCCGGCTGACCGGCCTTGGCACCGATATGTTTCTCGAACGGCAGTGTCCGATAAAGGGCGCGGTCAACCGCCGGGTCGAAAAGCCGCCGGTAGCCAAGCGAGACGTAAAGCGCCTCCGCCTCCGGTTGCCGGAACCCTGTGGTGAGATAGAGACGCGTGTAGCCGAGCGCCGCGGCGCTTTCCTCCAGCGCCAGAACGATCCGCCGCGCCAGCCCCTGCTTGCGCAGATCGGGCCGGGTCCAGATGCGCTTCAGCTCGGCCGTATCGGCGTCATGGCGCATGAAGGCCCCGCCTCCGATCGTCTCATCCTCGCGCCGGATGAGGAGGAAATCCCCGGATGGGGGAGCAAAGGCGGCGGGCGGATAGCGATAGACCTCCGCCCGCGCCCCGGCGGGGTCGAACGTGGTGCCGTAACGGATGTCGTATTCGCGGATCAGATCCTCGATCAGCGGCTGGGCCTCCGGCGTGTGCGGAGAGGACCGGAGGAGGACGATGGGTGTCATTGGATGTCTCCCGAAAGAAAACCTTCGACCAGGGCGGCCCAGAGGGTGGCTCCCGGCAACAGGATGGCGTCGTTGAAGCGGTATTCCGGGGAATGGAGGGGCGCGCCCTCTCCATTGCCGAGGATCAGGAACGCGCCCGGCACCTCCTGAAGGTACCACGCGAAATCCTCGCTCGCCGTGCGCGGCGCGAGGATGGGCAGCACCCCCTCCTCTCCCAAGGCGGCCAACGCCGCACCCCGCGCGATGCGGAGTTGGGCCGGGTGGTTGACCACCGCCGGAAAGCCCGGGCGGTAGTCGATATACGGGGTGGCCCCCAGCGCCTGCACCACGCCGGTCAGCAGCGCGGGAACGCGGGCGGCAAGCACTTCCCGCGTTCGGGCGGAGAAGGAGCGGAGCGTCAGCTTCATCTCCACACTGTCAGGGATGACGTTGGACGCGGCCCCCCCGTGGATCGTGCCGACCGTCACCACCGCTGCCTCCAGCGGATCGACATTGCGGGCGACGACGGATTGAAGCGCGGTGATGGCATGGGCGGCGGCCACGACGGGATCCACGGCCTCATGCGGGGCGGCGCCGTGGCCTCCCTTGCCGCGCACACGGAAATCCACCTGATCTATGCCGGCCATTGCGGGCCCTTCGATGAAGCCGAAACGCCCCTCCTCCACCCCCGGCCAGTTGTGCAGGCCAAAGATGGCATCCACGGGAAAGCGGTCGAACAATCCTTCGCCGATCAGCCGCCGGGCGCCCTGCCCTATCTCCTCGGCGGGCTGGAAGATCAGGTGCAGCGTGCCCCGGAAGCGCCGCGTTTCCGCCAGATAGCGCGCCGCGGCGAGCAGGATCGCCGTATGCCCGTCGTGGCCGCAGGCATGCATTACCCCCGGCACGGCGGAGGCGAAGGGCAGGCCGGTCGCCTCATGGATCGGCAGCGCGTCGATGTCGGCGCGGATCGCCAGCCGCCGCCCCTCCCCGTTGCGGAGCGTCCCAATCACCCCGGTCCCGGCGAGGGGGGTGACGTCGTAGCCCCAGCCTTCCAGCAGCGCGGCAATCCGTGCGGAGGTCCGGCGCTCCTGAAAGGCCAGCTCGGGGTGATGGTGCAGTTCCTGCCGCAACACCACGAATTCATCTATGGTTTCGGCAATCCTCTCCCGTGCGGCGCCTTGGGGCGCCGTGATCCGTTCTGCCACGGTCATGACGTTCTCCTATACGGCTGCGGCCTGCGGGAGCGGCCCCGCGCGATAGCGGCTTTCCCGGAATGGCAGGCCGAGATGGTCCCGCAAAGTCTCTCCCGGAAGCTCGCGGTTGTACCGGCCCTGCGCCTCAAGCTCCGGGATCACGAGGTCGATGAAGTCCTGAAGCCCCTCCGCGATGACGGAAAAGCCCAGGATGAAGCCGTCACACGCGCCCGCGTCGATCCAGCGGATGATCTCCCGCGCCACATCCGGCCCGGTCCCGATGAAATTCGGCCGGGGCGTGGCGGCGGCAAGGGCCGCTTCACGCAGGGTCTGACCCTTTTCACGGGCCACGCGCTTGATCCGATCCGTGGTGGAGCGGAAGGAGTTCCGGCCGAGATCGCCCAGATCGGGAAAGGGGGCGTCCGGGTCATACTGGCTGAAATCGTGGTGCTCGAAGTAACGGCCCAGATAGGCCAGTGCTTCCTCCACGGAGATCAGGTCGCGGATGATCCGGTATTTCTCCTCCGCCTCCGCAGATGTCCGCCCGATGATCGGGGCGATGCCGGGAAACACCTTCACGTCGGAGCGCGCCCGGCCATGTGCCTGAGCAGCGTCCTTGACGCGATTGGTGAAGGCGCGGGTTTCGTCGAGATCGGGAGAATGGGTGAACACGGCATCGGCATATTTCCCGGCAAGCCCGATGCCCGCATCCGACGATCCCGCCTGGAAGATCACCGGCTGCCCCTGTTTGGAGCGCGGCGCGTTGAGCGGCCCCGTCACCTGGAAGAAGCGTCCCTTGTGGTTCAGCGTGTGCAGCTTTTCGGGGTCGAAGAACCGGCCCGTCTCCCGGTCACGCGGGATCGCATCCTCGTCCCAGCTGTCCCAGAGACCCTGCGTGACCTCCAGATATTCGTCGGCGATCTCGTAGCGCAGCGCGTGTTCGGGATGGGCGCGCGAATAGTTCAGCGCGGAGCCTTCCAGAGGTGTCGTCACCACGTTCCAGCCCGCGCGCCCCCCGGACAGCAGGTCGAGCGACGCCAGCTGCCGCGCCACGGTGAACGGGTCCGAATAGGAGGTGGAGACCGTCCCGGCGAGGCCGATCTTTGTCGTTTCCCGTGCGAGTGCCGAGAGCAGCGTCAGCGGCTCGAAGCGGTTGAGGAAATGCGGGATCGACTTTTCGTTGATATACAGCCCGTCGGCCACGAAGGCGAAAGCGATGCCCGCCGCCTCTGCCTTGCGCGCCGTCCGGGCGAGAAAGTCGAAGTTCACGCTCGCATCCGCCGGACCGGAGGGGTGTTTCCAGGCGTTCATATGCCCGCCCGCGCCCTGAAGCATGATCCCGAAAGTAATGTCTGCGGCCATGTGCCTGCTCCTGTTCACGCGGCCCGGCGCTGACGCGCCCGGGCGATGAGTTGGATGGAACGGAGCCGCCGCGCGGCATCCGCAACCGGAATGTCGAGGATGAATTCCCGCACGCCATGATCGCGTTGCAGGCTGGCCAGTTCCTCGTGAATGTCCTCTCCCGTGCCTGCGACGATCCGGGGACGGCGTTCGCTGATGCTGTAGTCCTGCGCCCCTGACTCTGCCGCATAGGCCTCAGCCGCGGCAAGGGAGCCGAGGTTCACTGCCTGCCCGCCGGGCAGTTGCAGGCGATAGACCCGCAGGTCCACCACCGCCTGCTCCGCTTCGCTGCGCGAGGGCGCGGCAAAGGCCGTCACCGAGAGCAGTGAGGCGCCCTTGCCCCCAGCGTGGAGGGCGAGCGTCGCGCGCAGGCTGTCCGCATCGCCGTCGTGATGCCCGGCATGGACATAACCCCAGCCGAGGTCCGCCGCCCTCTGGGCGCTATCGGGGCTCGCGCCCAGCAGGAACAGTTCCAGCCCCTGCCGCGGTGCGGGCCGCAGTTCGGCGCCGGACGGGCGTCCCTTGAGCCAGCCATCCAGCTCCGCCAGCTTGATATTGAAGTCCCGCGGTGTCAGGCGTTCGGATTGCAGCGCGCGAATGCTCTGCGGAAGGCCTCCGGGCGCCTTGCCGATCCCGATATCCACCCGCCCCGGCCCGAGATGGCTCAGCACGGAAGCGATCTCCGCCACCTTGTAGGGACTGTAGTGTTGCAGGAGAATGCCGCCGGTGCCGATCCGAAGCGCCCGGGTCCGTGCCAGCAGATGGGCAACAAGAAGCTCCGGCGCGGCGCTGGCGAGTGCGTCGAACCCGTGATGCTCGGCCAGCCAGTAGCGATGGTAGCCCAGCCGGTCGGCAGCCTCTGCCAGCGCGATGGTGGCGGCCAGGGCATCCGTATCGGTCGCCGTTGCGACAGGGCTCTTGTCCAGAAGGCTCAGTAGATATGTCATCTTGGATCACGGTCAGGAAGCGATAAAGTAATGTTAGTCTACCGAGTTACTGTAGTAAATCGGAGGGGGCTTCTGAAATTTGATCTGAAAAGGGGTGAAACTTCTCCCGGGTGGCAGGGATGAAACAGAAACATTCCCCTCATAGTCATCAGGATGATGGGGAGCAGTAACGTAATTAATTGACTTTATTATATTATGTCGCAGACGACGATGATCGGCGCCGCCTGCCGCATCCGCACCACGCCTTCGATCCCATCCAAGTCGGGCAGGTTGAGGTCCAGCAATAACGGCCACGCCTCCAGGTCCAGCGCCGCCGCTAGGCTGCCTACCGCCGCCACCTCCCCGATCCCCACGGGGCCCGGTCGGCGTCATGGACAGCGCGTCGCAGAGCAGCGGATGGTCATCCACATCAGCGCGGTCCGCAAATCCTGCGCCCCATCGGCCATCGCCTGCGCCGTTTGGTTTCCCCCTTCCCTGCGGTGGCCGGCTCCCTCCGACCCCCGCAGGTCGATCCTAGCGCCCGGAGCGCCCCGTGGCGGAACCCCGCGCCCTGCCAGCATCCCCCTGCAGCGCGCGGAGCAAATAGGACATTGGTCCCATCACGGCGGCTCCAGCCGCATCCCAGCCGCGGGACGCGTTGATCTGCAAACTGTAGCGGCCTGGATGCGGGGTGAGGAAACACCCCACCCCCGCGCCCGCCTGATGCAGGTTCTCCACCACCGCCCCCGTGCCATCCAGCAGATAGATCACAAAGATCGCGTCCATGCTTTCGAACACCAGTTGGGCGGGGCCTTGTCGAATGGCGGCGTGATCTGGTTGCCGGTGCCGCGGAATTCCACCGTCGCCGCACGGGCGGGCAGGGCGCCGATATGATCGGCGGACATCCGCTTGATGCGGAAGCCCTAGCTCAGATAGACGCGCCTGTCTGATAGCGCACGTTCTCCGTCCAGTAATCCTCCATCCAGTCGTTGGAAGGCACCTAGAAGAGGCCGGTCGTCTGGCCGGCATCACGGGAGGTTGTCGCGTGACGCTGCAAATCCTTGCCGCGGCGGCAACCTAGTCTTTCCGCAGGCTGAGAAAGAAGCGCACCATCTCGGCGCTTGCATCAGGACCCTTGGGATCGCTGTAGGTGCCGCGAGGATTTCCGCCGGACCAGGCATGGCCCAAGCCTTCAATCGTCCAATGCTCCAGCAGCACCGCCCCGTCGCTTGCCGTGGTGGTTTCGCGGACGAAGTTGCGCCCATTCGTCTGCCCGGAAATCCTGTCCAGAAGCGTCTGCTTCGGCCCGGCGGCAAGGACGTCTGCCCCGATCCGGCCCGCATTCGATCCGTGCACGGTCTGATCCGCGCTGCCCTGGAAGATGATCGTAGGTGTGGCGCGCAGGTCCCGTCTGTGGGCGATCTCGCCTGCCCTGCCCCCCATGGCCGCGAAGGCCGATGGCACATCCCTTGCACTGCCGAATGGCAGTCCCGAATGCGCACCCACAGCGGCGAAGACATCGTCATATGTCTGGCCAAGGATCACCGCCATCGCCGCCCCTGCCGACAGTCCGGCGACGAAGGTCAGTGCCGGGGGGATATCGTGGTCCCTTGAAATCTCGGAGGCGAGGCCGGCAAGAATCGCCGGCTCGCCCCTGCCCCGGCGCTGGTCACCGGGGCTGAACCAGTTCCAGCAAGACTGCGCGTTATCGCCCCGCGACTGCCGCGGATAGACGATGATGAGCCGATGCTGTTCGGCAAGCGCGTTCATCCCGGTGCCCACCGCGAAATCGGCGCCGTTCTGGGTGCAGCCATGCAACATCATGATCACCCCTGCAGCACCATTCGCGGCGCTGGCGGGGACATACTTCAGATACTCACGCCCCCCCGCATCGCAGACAAAGTGCCCACTGTCGAAGCGCGCACCCGGAACCAGCCGCTCTGTCGGCGCAGTGTCCAGTCTTGCGCCCATGCCGGACAGCGCGGAAAGCGCGGAAAGCGGATTTGTCGCCGCTGCGCCGCTGCCGTCAGCGGCGAGACCGTGCTGCGCGAGGGTGCGGCGTACGAGATCATGGGCATTGCCTGGGCGTACGTCGGCAATCGCCCGGCGCAGCGCGCCGAGGTCGAGTGGTTTCATGCTGCAATTCCTTGGTTCAGGTGATTAGTGGATACGGTCGCCGAGTGCTTTCCGGATGTCGTCGCCTGCCTGCAAAGCGCCGAGCACGGTGATCGAACCGATGGTTGCCACGGCGAGTTCGGGGGTCACGTCAGGCGCAATCCGCGCGAGGCCGACGACACTGACATGCAGCCGCTCCCCCTTCTCGCGCAGCGCCTGAAGCTCGGCTCGGGTGATCGTGCGCAAGCCGAGATCCATGGTGTTACGCTCAAGCGACCGGGTCACGACCTCGTCATGAGCGGCCAGCTGGTTGCGGATCGCCGTGCGGATGAAGTCGCTGCGGTTGGAATAAAACCCCTCCTGCACCAGAAGGTCGATCCGTCCCAGATCGACGTAACCCAGATTCAGGGTGATCTTCTCGCTGTCTGTCATCTTGGTGAGTGTGTGTCCCGCCATGACAGCACTCCTTGTTCCATTTGGATGGTATATGGATGGTATATGGATGGTTTCAAGAGGCCCTCACCCATTCTCCGGCTTGAAGCATCCATGACGATTGCGCTGCCGGACGCCCCCCTTTGAGAAAGGGCTATCTATCTTCCCGCAAAGGTCTAATTTGTCTGAACCGTCGATTTAGGCGGCAGTTCTGAGGAGCAGGCCAATGGCCAAGGGCATGGACAAGCGAAAACGCGATGAGAAGAAACCGAAGGCGGTAAAGCCGAAGGTGATTGCTGCCGCACCCAGCACCAAAGACAAGGTTTCCAAAGCCGTCGCTGAGAAAACCAAATGACGGCATCAGACGGGCGCACGGCGGAAGAGCCTGCGCTCGTCGGTGTCTGGAGGCGCAAGCCCTCGATGTCGGGAAACGGTGCGCGTTGAGGGGCGGTCGGTCCAAAATTGCGGCTGTACCGATCCTGCCTTGAACATCGCCGCTAATCGGCGGCATCTGCGGTTATGTCAGCCGAAGCTAGTTCAGGCTGGCGGCCCGATGCCTGATTTCCGCTCAGTCTCTTCTCCTCTTTCTACGCGGCGGGGGAAATGCCTCGTCCGCGCAGCCCCTAGTTGATGGCAGATCGCGCATTATCCTCGGGCAAGAGCACAATGGGCGGATTCAAGGAAATCGCAGCCCCTCCAAGATCATGTTGGAGTGCGACGGTCCGTCCCCTGCCAGCCCGCGTCTGGATGGGAAGCCACGTTGCTGCAATGAGGCTTTTGAAGGGTAACTTATGAAACATGATAACCGCCTTACTGTCCTCTTCCAGAATCGGGCGAGAGGCGGCTGAGTTGCCAATAGCCGATAGAAGGGATCGAGAGACAGTCGGTCCATCGAGAACGACGGCGATGATTTCGTCTCGCCTCGACCTGCCCCGCTCTGATATAGGCCGAGGTATGATAGAACCTTTGCCTCCCTGCCCCGAGTGTCGCTCCACCTACACCTACGAGGGGGAAACACTGCTTAACTGTCCCGAGTGCGGGCATGAATGGCCTCTTACCGGTCCCATTGAGGGCCGTACCGAGGTGCGCGATAGCGTAGGCAATCTCCTAGCGGATGGCGACACCGTCACCGTGATCAAGGATCTCAAGCTCAAGGGATCGTCTGGCGTTATCAAGGTCGGCACCAAGGTGCGCAGCATTCGGTTGGTTGATGGTGATCACGACATTGATTGCAGAATCCCGGGAATCGGGGCGATTGGACTTAAGTCGCAATTTGTGAAGAAAGTTACTGATTAGCGGAGTTCGACGCTGCCCTACGTTGTTAGCGCCGGGGTAAGTCATGAGATATTAGATAAGGGTAGGTCGTGCGCGATTGTTAAGCATGCTTAAGCAATCGGTAAAGGTCTGTAACTTCTGCGTGGGTCACTATTTGCTTGAACCATGCCGGGTTTTTGTGACGTTCCAGTTCTCGAGCGGGATGGAGCATTATAGACAAGACGACCAAGAGGTTTTCGCCTGGAGCGCGCGAGGTCGTTGTCTTTTGACAATAGGGGTCAGAACGGTTCTCGTTGGTAGTCATGTCTATCATGGCGAAGATCGGTGGCACGCCCCAAACACTGAATGACTGAGTCCAGAAGACTGAAATTGATCGTGGCAAGCGAGCACCCGTCCTCACTTGGAATATTAGTTTACGTCACTTTTATACTGATGCCTATGGCAGACGCATCGCCGGTTGGCATACCGAGCACTTCGGCCCAATCAGGTCTTGTTCTCCATGCACTGGAGCAGGCATCCGCTACCACCGCTCCGCAGATCGCATGGCTAGGCAACTAAGTTAGGCTCCAAACCCAATCAGAGACTTGCTTTTTATGTGCATCTTCTAATTCACTTTCGGTACTGGTCAGGGGCGGTAAGCGATGTCGGGTGGCTTTTGGCTTGCGGACCGGGCGTGGGCGGCAATCTAGCCGCTCTTGCCGAAGAACCAGCCTGGGGCGCGGCGGGTGGATGACCGTCGCGTCATCAGCGGGATCATCCCTGTGCTGCGGATCGGCTGCCGGTGGGAGGATTGCCCGCCAGAATACGGCCCACCTACGACGATCTACAATCGCTTCAACCGCTGGAGCCATCGCGGCCTCTGGGGGCGCATCTTCGCCACGCTGGCCACACAGGCCGAACTGCCGGACGAGCTGAGCATCGGCAGCACCGCCGTGCATGCCCACCGCTCCGCACACGGCGGAAAAGGCGGGCGCAGAGTCAGGCCATCGGGCGCTCGCGTGGCGGTCTAACCACCAAAATCCATGCTCTGACAGATGGTTGTGGGCGAGCGGTGGCCTTCACCCTTAGCCACGGCCAACATGCGGACATCTCGGAAGCACCCGCGCTCTTGGACACATGTCCCGCGCCGGCGGTCACGTCCGTCGAGGTTGTGTAATTTCCCGGATGGCCTGAGGTCATGATCAG
>NZ_DAMDHB010000011.1:0-65209 GCF_032102465.1 Haematobacter sp.
GAATGGTGGCCGGCTTCAAATCGGAATGCCTGGCCGGATAACCTCGGAATCTGCATTGAACCCCCCATTCGTCGCCATACCGGCGAGGAACGCCATCGTCAGCGTCATTGCGAGCGGCATGGAAAGCGCGCCAAACAAGGCGATCAGGCAGGCCGCGATCATCATGGTGATCGTGGTCACACGCGGCAGGCCGTGCCGGCTCCCGAGCCAACCCACTATGAGCGTGCCGACGAAGCCGCCAAGGTTGAACAGCGCACCCGCATAGATCGCCCGATCCAGCGGCAGCCCGGCACGAACGGAAAGCTGCGTGATCCATGAGACGACGAAGTAAAAGGTCATGAAACCCATGAAGATCCCGAGCCAGAGGCAGAGCGTCCCGATCTTGCGACCGCCGCCGAACACTTCGCCCGCGTCATAGGTGCGCGTTGCGGCAGGCTTGGGAGGCAGGCGGTCCAGCACCTCCTCCCCCAGCCGGGCCCGGAGCCTGTTCAGCCGCGCAAGCGCATTGCGTGGCTGTTTTCGCATCAGATAGTCTTGGGATTCCGGCAGGATCAGGAAGATCACCGGGATGACGATGAGCGAGATGGTTCCCGCCCCCAACAGCATGAAGCGCCAGCCGTGCACGGGCAACAGATGCGCGCTGAGCAGACCTGTCGTCACGGCGCCCAGCGGGTAGCCGGCAATGGCCATGCTGACCACCAGCCCGCGACGTGCCGGTGGCGCGAAATCCGCAGCAATCGCTGTCACGCCCGCCAGAATGGCGCCGATGCCAATACCGATGACGAACCGGGCCGCCACAAGCTCTGACAACGTCTGTGCGAAACTGCTGATCAGCATGCAAAGGGTGATGATGCTCAACATGCCGAGGATCAGCGGCCGTCGTCCCCATTTGTCCGCCAGCGGCGCGACGAAGAGGCAGCCGATCGTCATGCCCGCGAGGCTCGCGCTGAAGACGATGCCGAGGTTTTCCGGTGTCAGGCCCCAATCCGCCGCCAATACAGGCGCGATATAGGACATGATGACGATATCCATCCCGTCCAGCGCGTTTAGCAGAAAGCTCAACGCCACCACGGCGATGCGAACGGGCGTCCAGCCGATATCGACAGCAGCCATCCCCGGGCGCGCGGCCGGCGACGAAAAGTCAGCGCTGCTCATGCCTTGAGCTCATGCGATATCGCGCGGGCCGCCAGGCCTGCGGTGCAACTCCTCCACAACACGGATTTCCTCCCTCAAGGACCGCAATATATGTTGCGATCCCTACTATACAGGTGTTGTGAAAGCAACATTGAACGCTGCGTCAATCCATACGCCCTGTTTCCTGCAAGCGGACATGCCAGGACAGCGCTTCTTCCAGCACATGCGGCGTATGACCGCTTCGCGTCAAAGCACGGGCATAATAGTCCTCGATCTGCGGGCGCCATGCGGGATGAACACAATTGGCGATGATTACGCGCGCCCGCTCCCGCGGGGCAAGACCGCGCAGATCGGCCAAGCCCTGTTCTGTCACCAGAATGTCCACGTCGTGCTCGGTATGATCGACATGGCTGACCATCGGCACAACGCAGGATATGCTGCCACCTTTCGCGACAGATTTCGTGACGAAAACCGAGAGGTAGGCGTTCCTGGCAAAGTCGCCCGAACCCCCTATGCCGTTCATCATCTGCGTCCCGGTCACATGGGTCGAGTTGACATTGCCGTAAATGTCGAACTCCAGCGCCGTGTTGATGGCGATGATCCCCAGACGCCGAACGACCTCCGGGTGGTTGGAGATTTCCTGCGGGCGAAGCAGAAGCTTCGGTTTGAACTCCGCAAAGCGCGGCAGCATCTGCGCATATTTCCGGGCGGAAAGGGTCACCGAGGAGCCGGAGGCAAAGGTCATCTTGCCGGCATCCATCAGATCGAAGGTCGAGTCCTGCAGGACCTCGGAATACATCTTCAGATCATGGAACGGCGTGTCCAGAAACCCGTGCAGCACAGCATTTGCGATAGTGCCGATCCCTGCCTGAAGCGGAGCGAGCCGCTCGTCAAGCCGCCCCTGCCGCACCTCATGCATCAGAAACTCGGTGAGGTGACCCGCAATGGCGCGCGTATCCTCATCGGGGTCGAGGATGGTGGATGAACTGTCCTGCTTCTCCGTCAGGACGATAGCCGCGATCTTTTCCGGCGGGATCGGGATATATGGCAAGCCCACGCGGCTTTCGGGCGTGACGACCGGGATGGGCATGCGGTTGGGGCGATAGCTTGGTATATAGATGTCGTGAAGCCCCTCCAGCCCGACCGGCTGGCTCAGGTTGATCTCCACAATCACTTTCGGCGCGAGAATGGCGAAGGAGGCGGAGTTCCCAACCGATGTCGTGGGCACCACCCCGCCATTCTCGGTGATGGCAACCGCTTCGATCACCGCTATGTCCACACCGGGGATCTGGCGATTTCTGAGCTGTTCGACGGTTTCGGAGAGGTGTTGATCTATGAACATCACCTCTCCCGCATTGATCTTTTTCCGCAGGAAGGGATCGGACTGGAAAGGTATGCGCCGGGAGATCGCATGAGCTTCGGCCAGGGTCTTGTCCAGATCGTTGCCAAGGCTCGCCCCCGTCATCAGCGTGATCTGCAAAGGCTCCTTGCGCGCGCGCTCGGCAAGCGCAAGCGGCACGGCCTTTGCCTCTCCAGCCCGCGTAAAACCCGACATGCCGAGCACCATGCCATCCCCGATAAGCCGCGCAGCCTCCTCAGCCGACATGATCCGATCACGAAGGCCAGCATGGCGTATCCGATCATCGAGGTTATGGGTCATGGGGCTCCTCCTGACATGGCTCATTTGAAAAGTGCTAAGTGGCGGGGGCTAGAAACTCAATCTTGAGGCAGCCATGCAAAGTTTGCATGACTACGCCGAAAAGCAAACGGCCCCGGCAGCAACCGGGGCCGAAAACAAGGTCATGCCGTCCTGTGATACGTCAGCGATAGACGCGAACCACGCTGAGCGAGAGGGCCAGTGCCCCGATAAGGCCAACCGCCGCGAAGATGAAGAACCCCCACGGATGGCCAAGGCCAAGGCCCACCAGCATACCGCCAAGGAGCGGCCCCATGATGGCGCCGAGACGACCGACGCCTGCCGAGAGACCGATGGCCGTCGCGCGGACTTCCGGGGGATGGTTCGCGGCGGTGAAGGCATATACCAGCACCTGCGCCGAAAACACGAAGCAGCCCGTGAGGAACACCGCCGGATAGAGCAACGAAAGCGGCATACGGATCGCCAGCAGCGCGAGCAGGACAGCACCGGCGAAGAACCACAGGCAGGCCGCGCGCTTCAGCCCGATCGCGTCACCGACGCGCCCCGCGACAATGAGCCCCACGATCGCCCCGACGTTCAGCAGGAGCAGGAACCACAGCCCGCGTTGCAGCCCATAGTCCGCCGCCACCATCAGAGCGGGAAGCCAGGTGTTCAGACCGTAAACCAGCAGCAGCCCCATGAAGGAGGTCACCCAGATCGCGAGGCTGTTGCGCAGAAAGCCGGGGCCGATCAGTTTGCCGGGCGAGACGCGCTCCGCCTTCGGCGGGGGTTCCGACAGGGTCAGACCATAGGCGTCGGCGATGCGCTCGGCCTCTGCCCGCCGTCCTTGCGACAGAAGGAATGCGGGGGACTCAGGCAGCCATTTCATCATGAGCGGGATGAGCACGAAACCCGGAATCGCCCCTGCCAGAAACATGGCGCGCCAGCCGAACGGCGCAAGCAGAATAAGACCAAGGATCGCCGTCGCCACCGCGCCCACGTGATACCCGGTCATCACAGTGGTGCTCGCCTTGCCCGCCTTGCCGCGGGAGAACTCCGTCACCAGTGCGATGGCCGTCGGTAGGCACCCGCCCAGACCAAAGCCCGCGAGGAAGCGGAACGCCCCGAGCTGGAATGGCGTCGCGGCGATGGCGCACCCCAGCGTCATCACCGAGAAAAATCCCACCGCCCAGAGCATCGCCTTGCGCCGGCCGATCCGGTCAGTCGCCCAGCCGATGGAAAGCGCCCCCAACGTCATGCCAACAAGGCTCGCCGTCGAGATCGCGGTAGCTTGAGCCGTACTCATCCAAGGCGCGGCGGGATCGGTCATCGTCGGGATAAGCGCACCCAGGACGACCAGATCGAACCCGTCCAGCACGACCGCTGCCCAGCAGAGTATCGCCACCATGCCCAGACCGCGCGAGGCGGTCGAATCTTTTGTCATAGTCATGTCTCCCCTCGATCCCCTGCCGCGCTCCTCAGAAACGCACGGTGGTCGGACCTGCGCCATGGCGCCGCATTCATCCGAAAGATGGAGGGTTCGGTAATGGATCACACGCTTCCGGGCAATTCTGGAACAGGAAGCGCCTGCATTTCAGGCGATAATTAAGAAGTTACCGGCATCCCGCATAACACCAAGGTAATAACTAGCTGTCGAACGGATTATTGATACCGCAACATACGGGAGGCATGAGCACGCAACCGCATCAGCCGCGAATCATCCGTTGCCGAGAATCGCGACAACATACGACTGGGTTTCCTGATATGGCGGCACGCCACCGTGCTGTTCCACCGCGCCCGGCCCGGCGTTGTACGCCGCCAGCGCCAGCCGCCAGTCCCCAAACCGCTCGAACATGCGGCGCAGGTAGCGGGCCCCCCCTTCGAGGTTCTGATGCGGGTCGTTGACGTCCACGCCCAGCAGCACCGCAGTATCCGGCATAAGCTGCGCCAGCCCCGTTGCACCCTTGTGGGAAACCGCCTGCGGATTCCAACCGGACTCACGCTGCACAAGGCGAAGGAACAGGTCCTCCGGCACATTGTGCTTGCGCGCCGCGCCGCGGGCGACCGCCAGATATTGGCCTTTGTAATTCCCCGCATACTTGGGAAGTGTAGGTGCCTTGCGATCCACGGTCTTTGGCTGAAGCCGCGTGGAGCTCTGGTATTGATCGGAGAGGCGCGTATCCAGAAGCCGGGTCTGGCTCTGGAAAAGCTGCATTCGGGATTTGGTTGACCGTGTTGCGGTCAGCCCTTCTGCCGCAACCGTACTTGCACCGCCCAGCATCACCGCAACCGCAGTGAGCGTCATGACTGTGTGACGCATATTCAGATGTCCCCCGCTCGGGTTCTTCTTATCGGTCGCAATCTTAGTAATAATCTTCGCCCTGACCAGCGGAAATCTGCAGGAGCGCAATAGTCGGTTGGCCTCCCCCCCTCGTCGCGGTTATGTGGAGCAAGCAATGAATCGGAGGCGAAATGGCGGGTTCGGTCAACAAGGTTATTCTGGTCGGCAATCTGGGCCGCGACCCGGAAGTCAGGAGCTTTCAGAACGGCGGCAAGGTCTGCAACCTGCGGATCGCCACCTCGGAGAATTGGCGCGACCGCCAGTCCGGCGAGCGCAAGGAGCGCACGGAATGGCACACCGTCGCAATCTTCTCCGAACCGCTGGTCAAGATTGCCGAGCAGTATCTCCGCAAAGGGTCCAAGGTCTATATCGAGGGCCAGCTTGAAACGCGGAAGTGGCAGGACCAGTCAGGTCAGGACCGCTACTCCACCGAGATCGTCCTGCGCCCGTTCCGCGGTGAGCTGACGCTTCTCGACGGTCGCAGCGAGGGCGGAAGTGGTGGAGGCGGCGGAAGCCAGGGCGGCGGCTACGATGGTGGCTACGACGAGGGTCCCTCGTACGGTGGTCAGGGCGGAGGGCGTTCGGGCGGTGGCTACGGCGGCGGACGGTCCAACGATCTTGACGACGAAATTCCTTTCTGAACAATTAGATATACCACCATTTTCATGTGGTATGTGAGAATTGTTGAGATTTTGAGAAGCGAATGCGGCGCATGCCTTGAGGGTCGGAGGGGATACCGCCGGCTCTCAAGGCGGCATTTCAGCCCTCCGCCACAAGCTCACCGCTCACATAAAATCCGCTATCCGCATCCGTCATAAGCACTACGAGGAAATCCGGCCCGACCGCCCTAAGCTGCGTATCCTGCACGGCACCTGTTAGGCGGCGCGTTCCCTGTCATCGTTGCTTGAAGTTTCGAAGAGGCGAAACCGCTTCCGCCATTATGGGGGCATAGACTCGGGGGCCGCGATCGCCAGCCGTGCCAAGCACCGGGGAGCCGGGGGGAGAAGGAATAGCCCGGACTGCAAGCGCACGCCGAACTCTGTCCCCTTGCGCAATCCCAACGCTCCATCACCGATGGCGGAGCAGGTCAGGCAAAACAAGGCCGGATGTGATGCCTCGCCCGACCGCAGTGCCGCGGGTCTCGCCTGACAGACGGTCCGATCACGGCCTGCATGACAGGCCACAGGAGGAGGCGCCATGATCGACAAACTCGAGATGTTCATCGCTTTGGCCAACGAGCGACACTTCGGTCGCGCAGCAGAGGCCGTGGGCGTAACGCAGCCGACGCTCTCCTCCGCCATCCGGCAGTTGGAGGATATCCTTGGCGTGCAACTGGTGCGTCGTGGTGCCCGATTCGAAGCGCTGACGCCGGAGGGGGAGCGCGTCTATGAACGGGCGCTCGTCATCGTCGGGGATGTGCGAGCCATGCGGGAGGAGATGCGCGCGGCCCGGATCGGCTTGTCAGGCGAGTTGCGGATCGGGGTCATCCCCACCGCGCTGCCCATGGTTCACCGGCTGATCGCGCCCTATAGCGAGCGTCACCCGGAGGTGACGTTCCGCATTCTCTCCCGCGCCGCAACGGAGATCATGGAGGAGATCGACCGGCTCGAACTGGATGCAGGCATCACTTATACCGGGGACAGCAAACGTCACCTCGAAATCCCGCTTTATGAAGAGGACTACTGTCTCCTCGTGGCCGCCGATGCCGAAGAGGCGGGCCGGGACAGCATAGCTGGGCGGAGGTGGGACGCCTGCCACTCTGCCTGCTGACCACCGACATGCAGAACCGCCGGATCATCGACCGTCTGCTGGACGCGGCAGGCACCCCGGCCCGCCCGATCGTCGAGTCGAATTCCACCATCGTTCTGGCGAGCCACGTTGCCACGGGTCGTTGGGCCTCCGTCATGCCGGTGCTGATTGCGGAAAGCCTTGGGACCGGGCGCGGGCTTGTCGCCATTCCCATCCGCCGGTCCCGGGCTGGCAATCCGGGGCGGATGGTGGGCCTGATCGTGGCGCGGCGGGATCCGCACAGCCCGACCGTGAACGCGCTTCTTACGGAAGCGAGAACGCTGGTTGATAGAAAACTCCTATAGCTCCACGGAAAGTCGGAATTGATCGGGCCCCCATGATGCCTAGAATGGCGCTTGAGGGAGGAGCCGATGCAAGCACTCAAGCCAGCCGCGCCCATTGCCGATCTGGAAGCCCAGATGGCCGCGATCATCGCAAATCATATTGGGCGGGAAGGCCCGTTGCTGCCGCTTCTGCATGAGGTTCAGGAAAGCTTCGGCTTTGTTCCTGATGGCGCCGTACCGCTGATCGCGGCGGCGCTCAATCTCAGCCGTGCCGAGGTTCATGGCGTTGTCAGTTTCTATCACGACTTCCGCAAGGCTCCTGCCGGGCGGCACGTCCTGCGACTGTGCCGGGCAGAAGCCTGTCAGGCGGTGGGCGCAGACGCTTTGGGCGATCATGTTCGCCGGGCGCTTGGCATCGACTGGCATGGCACGACGCCGGACGGGGCCGTGACGCTGGAGCCCGTGTTCTGCCTCGGCCTGTGCGCCTGCGGCCCGTCCGCGCAAATCGACGGGCGGCTTGTCGCGCGGGCAGATGAGGCGCTGATGGATGGCATCATCGCGGAGGCACGGGCATGAGGATTTATGTCCCGAGAGACGCTGCTGCGAAGGCGCTTGGTGCGGACAAGGTGGCTGCTGCGGTCCTCGCGGAAGCGGCGCGGCGCGGGTTGCAGGTGGACCTGATCCGTAACGGATCCCGCGGCATGATTTGGCTTGAGCCGCTGGTGGAGATTGTCACCGACCTTGGCCGCATGGCCTTCGGCCCCATGGAACCGGGCGATGTGGCCCGGCTGTTTGATGCGCCGGACAGCCATCCGAAGGCCCTTGGCCTGACGGAGGAACTGCCGTGGATGGTGCGCCAGACGCGGCTGACATTCGCGCGTGTCGGCGTCATCGACCCGCTGTCTCTCAAGGAGTACGAACTTCATCACGGGCTGAACGGGTTGAAGCGCGCCCTCTCCTTGACGCCCGCGGAGGTGGTGAAGGAGGTGACGGACTCCGGCCTTCGGGGCCGCGGCGGTGCAGGCTTTCCGACCGGCATCAAGTGGAAGACCGTTCATGACGCGCCCGGCTCCCGGAAATACATCGTCTGCAACGCCGATGAGGGGGATAGCGCCACATTCGCGGACCGGATGCTCATGGAGGGCGATCCCTTCTGTCTGATCGAAGGTATGACCATCGCGGGCATCGCCGTGGGTGCAACGCGCGGATATCTCTACACCCGCTCCGAATATCCTGACGCGATAGAGATGATGGAGTCCGCCATCCGCGTGGCGCGGGCCGAAGGTCTGCTTGGCCCGAACGTGCTGGGATCGGGTCATGCCTTCGACATGGAGGTCCGCACGGGTGCGGGCGCCTATGTCTGCGGCGAGGAAACCTCGCTCCTGAACAGTCTCGAGGGGAAGCGCGGGACGGTTCGGGCCAAGCCGCCACTCCCGGCGCTTGAGGGTTTTCTGGGCCGGCCGACCGTGGTCAACAACGTCATATCGCTCGCCTCCGTGCCTATCATCATGGATCGCGGCGCGGCGTTCTACCGGAACTTCGGCATCGGACGCTCGCATGGCACCATGCCTCTTCAGATCGCCGGTAATGTGCGGCATGGCGGGCTGTTCGAGACGGCCTTCGGCCTCACGCTGGGCGAAATCGTTGAGGATATCGGCGGAGGCACCCGCACCGGCAGGCCGGTCAAGGCCGTGCAGATCGGTGGGCCTCTCGGCGCTTATTTTCCGCGCGATCTCTTCGATACCCCATTCGGCTACGAAGAATTCACGGCGGCGGGTGGTCTCATCGGCCATGCGGGGCTGACCGTGTTCGACGACAGTGCCGACATGCTGAAACTCGCCCGCTTCGCGATGGAATTCTGCGCCATCGAGTCCTGCGGCAAATGTACCCCCTGCCGCATCGGAGCGGTTCGGGGCATGGAGACGCTGGACCGGATCGCCGCAGGAGATGCTGCGGCCATGCCGGTGCTGGCATCGCTCTGCGACACCATGAAGGCAGGCTCGCTCTGCGCGCTCGGCGGCTTCACGCCCTATCCCGTCATGTCCGCAGTCACCCATTTTCCCGATGACTTCGCACTTCAGAAGGAGGCTGCGGAATGATTGCCCTCATCGCGCGATGGCTCGGCCTCGTGGCCCCTGTTCCTGTGCGCATCCCCACCCGCAACCGCCGCATCGGAGACAGGTCATGAAGGATTTCATCATCCCCGACGATCGCGATTTCGGCACCCCCCGGTCAAAGTCGAAGACGATGGTCAGCCTGACCATCGACGGGTTCGAAGTGACGGTGCCGGAGGGCACCTCGATCATGCGGGCGGCTGCCGAAATCGGCATTACCGTGCCCAAGCTGTGCGCCTCCGACAATCTGGAGGCCTTTGGCTCGTGCCGGCTGTGTCTGGTGGAGATCGAGGGTCGGAACGGCACGCCTGCCTCCTGCACCACGCCGGTGGCACCGGGCATCAAGGTAAAGACCCAGACCGGACGCCTGAAGGACCTGCGGCGCGGGGTGATGGAGCTTTACATCTCCGACCACCCGCTGGACTGCCTGACCTGTGCTGCGAACGGAGATTGCGAGCTGCAGGACATGGCCGGTGCAGTCGGCCTGCGCGAAGTGCGCTATACCGCGCCCAAGGGCGGCATGGCCACGCATTTCGCCCGCAACACATCCGGCGAGGCCAATCCGCAGTGGCTCCCCAAGGACGAATCGAACCCGTATTTCACCTATGATCCCGCGAAATGTATCGTCTGCAACAGGTGCGTGCGCGCCTGCGAGGAGGTGCAGGGAACCTTCGCCCTGACCATCACCGGGCGCGGCTTCGACAGCCGGGTAGCGGCGGGTGCCGCAGGCGACAGCTTCCTGACTTCCGATTGCGTATCCTGCGGAGCCTGTGTGCAGGCCTGCCCGACGGCAACGTTGCAGGAGAAATCCGTCATCGAAATCGGCACGCCCGACCGCTCCATCGTGACGACCTGCGCCTATTGCGGTGTCGGCTGTCAGTTCAAGGCGGAGATGCGGGGCGACGAACTGGTCCGCATGGTGCCATGGAAGGAAGGCAAGGCGAACCACGGCCATTCCTGCGTGAAGGGCCGGTTCGCATGGGGCTACGCCACGCACCCGGACCGCGTCCTGTCACCCATGATCCGCGAAACCATCAACGACCCGTGGCGCGAAGTGTCGTGGGAGGAGGCGATGACCTTCGCGGCGGCTCGGCTGAAGGGCATCCAGCAGCGGTACGGCCGGAATTCCGTCGGCGTCATCACCTCCTCCCGCTGCACGAACGAGGAAACCTACCTCGTGCAGAAGCTGACCCGTGCCGTTTTCGGCAACAACAACACCGATACCTGCGCCCGTGTCTGCCATTCGCCCACTGGCTACGGGCTCGGCCAGACCTTTGGCACCTCTGCGGGGACGCAGGATTTCGACTCGGTCGAGGCTGCGGATGTGATGGTGGTGATCGGCGCCAATCCGGTTTCCGGCCATCCCGTGTTCGCCAGCCGGATGCGGAAGCGGCTGCGGCAGGGCGCGAAACTCATCGTGATCGACCCGCGCCGGACAGAGATGGTGGAGGGTCCGCATGTGAAGGCGGACCACCATCTCCCCCTCCGGCCCGGGACCAACGTGGCCGTCGTCACCGCCATCGCCCATGTGATCGTGACCGAAGGGCTGGTAAACGAGACTTTCGTCCGTGAGCGCTGCGACTGGGACGAATACGAGGACTATGCCGAATTCGTCTCCGACCCGCGCCACAGCCCCGAGGCGACGGAGGCGCTGACCGGCGTTCCGGCGGCAGAGCTGCGCGCGGCGGCCCGGCTCTATGCCACGGGCGGAAACGCGGCGATTTATTACGGACTGGGCGTGACGGAGCATAGCCAGGGCTCCACCACCGTCATCGGCATAGCGAACCTCGCCATGCTGACCGGAAACATCGGGCGTCAGGGCGTGGGCGTAAATCCACTCCGCGGTCAGAACAACGTTCAGGGCTCCTGCGACATGGGCTCGTTCCCGCATGAACTGCCGGGCTACCGCCATGTGAAGAACGCCGACGCGCGAGCGATCTATGAGACGGAATGGGGAGTGACCATCGACCCCGAGCCGGGCCTGCGCATCCCGAACATGCTGGACGCGGCGGTTGAGGGCGGTTTCAAGGGGCTTTACTGTCAGGGTGAGGATATCCTGCAGTCGGACCCGGACACGAAACACGTCTCGGCCGGGCTGGCGGCGATGGAATGCGTCATCGTCCACGACCTGTTCCTGAACGAGACGGCGAACTACGCGCATGTCTTCCTGCCGGGTTCCTCCTTCCTTGAAAAGGACGGCACCTTCACCAACGCTGAACGCCGGATCAACCGCGTGCGCAAGGTGATGGCACCGAAGGCGACCTATGCGGATTGGGAAGTCACCCAGATGCTGGCGAATGCCATGGGGGCGGATTGGCGCTACACCCACCCCTCCCAGATCATGGCGGAAATCGCCCGCACCACGCCGACCTTCACCGGCGTCAGCTATGACCGGCTGGACTGGATGGGGTCCGTGCAGTGGCCCTGCAACGATGAGGCCCCCGAGGGCACGCCGATCATGCATGTGGACCATTTCGTGCGCGGCAAGGGCAAGCTTATCCGCACCGAATACGTGGCAACGGATGAACGGACCGGACCGCGTTTCCCCCTGCTCCTGACCACGGGGCGGATCCTCAGCCAGTATAACGTCGGTGCACAGACCCGGCGGACGGCCAACACCGTCTGGCACGCGGAGGATGTGCTGGAGATCCATCCCCACGACGCGGAGGTGCGCGGCATACGGGAGGGAGACTGGGTCCGGCTTGCGTCCCGCGCTGGAGACACGACGCTCCGGGCGGAGCTGACGGATCGGGTAAGCCCGGGTGTGGTCTATACCACCTTTCACCACCCCGAAACTCAGGCTAACGTGATCACGACCGACTATTCCGACTGGGCCACCAACTGTCCGGAATACAAGGTGACGGCTGTGCAGGTGGCGCCCTCCAACGGGCCGAGCGCCTGGCAGGAGGAATATGCCGCTCTGGCGGAACGCTCCCGCCGCGTTCTGCCAGCGGCGGAGTGAGTGAGGGGTCATGAGCAATACGGACGAACGGCTGGTCCGCATGGCGAACCAGATCGCGCTTTTCATGGAAACCAAGCCGCCGGAAGAAGCGGCCATCGGCTTGGCTTCACATATCAACGACTATTGGGAGCCGCGCATGCGATCACGGCTTCTGACCCTTGCCAAGGAACCCGAGGGTGATGCGTTGCGCGCCCTTGTCCGGGAAGCGCTGCCGGCGATCCGCAAGCCTGCAGCCGAGCGGGTCTGAATGGTCGGCACAGGGCTGCCTGCGGTCATCCTCGCCGGGGGTCTGTCGCGGCGGATGGGGGGGGGCGACAAGGCGCTCAGACGTCTAGGGGGCGGAACACTCCTTTCACATGTGATCACACGCATGGGAGCACAGGCGTTTCCATTGGCACTGAATGCCAACGGAGACGCCAAGCGTTTCGACGTTGACCTGCCGGTTCTCGCCGACAGCATTTCCGACCATCCGGGGCCGCTTGCGGGCATACTGGCCGGGATGGAATGGGCGGTCGCCAGAGAGGCCGACTGGATCGTCACAGCGGCCTGCGACACACCCTTCCTGCCGGCCGATCTGGTTGCGCGACTTCGGGCGCGGCAGGAGGAAACCCGCGCCGCCGTGGTCCTTGCGGCCAGCGGATACGACGGCAGGCCCGTTGCCCATCCCACCTTCGGCCTGTGGTCCACCGCGCTCGCCCCTGCCCTGCACCGGGATATCACGGAGGGCACCCGCCGTATCCGTGATGTGGCAGAACGCGCCGGGATGGTGCTTGCCATGTTCGACCGCGATCCATTCTTCAACGTCAACACTCCCGAAGATCTGGATGAAGCCCGCCAACGGCTCGCGGAGTGCCCGGTATGAGGGTGTTCGGCATCACCGGCTGGAAGAACAGCGGCAAGACCGGGTTGATGGAACGGCTCGTCACGGAATTCACCCGCGTCGGCTACCGCGTCTCGACGCTGAAGCATGCCCATCACGACGCCGACGTCGATGAGCCGGGCCGGGACAGCTATCGCCACCGGGCAGCCGGGGCGGAGGAGGTGCTGCTTTCCACCTCGCAACGCTGGGCGTTGATGCATGAGCTGCGGGGTGCGGCGGAGCCGTCCCTCGCGGATCACCTTGCCCGCTTGGCGCCTGTTGACATCGTGCTGGTGGAGGGCTGGAAGCGTGATGCGCACCCCAAGATCGAATGCCACCGGGCGGAGACGGGAAACCCCCTGATCCAGCCCGGCGATTCAACGATCCGCGCCGTGGCGAGCGACAGCCTCCCTCCCGGCAGCCTTGCGGTTCCCGTGCTTGATCTGGACGACACCGCCGCCATCGCCGCCCTCATCCTCAGGGAGACGGAACCGCAAACGACACCCGCCCTATCGCCGCCCTTCCCCAGTCAGCGCAGCATCCGCCGCCTGCGGTTCGGAGACGATCAGGTCAGCGAGGGAGAGCGTGTTCTGCCCGCGGAAACGGCGGTCGCCCTGTCCTATAACGGGTCGACGCAGGCGGTGATGATGGCAACGCCGGAGGACCTGCACGACTTCGCCCTGGGCTATTCCCTGACCGAAGGCATCGCCCGTCCCGCTGAAATCGAGCGGATCGAGGCTGTCGCAACCTCCCGTGGGATCGACCTTCAGATCTGGCTGGCCCCGGGGGCCGAGGCCCGGCAGGTGGCCCGGCGGCGGCAGAGCTTCGGTCCGATGGGATGCGGTCTTTGCGGGATCGAGAGCCTTGAGGAGGTGCTGCGGGACGTGCCCCGCGTCGCGACCCCGCCGTGGACCGTGAGGGCGGAAGACATCGCCCCTGCGGTGGCGGGAATCGGGGCGCAGCAGCGGCTCCGCGCGCAGAGCGGTGCTCTCCATGCGGCCGCCTTCTGGCAACCTGCGCGGGGGATCGTCATGGTGCGGGAGGATGTTGGACGCCACAATGCACTCGACAAGCTCTGCGGGGCGTTGAAGACCGCCGATATGGATCCGGCCTCGGGGGGCGTGGTGATGACAAGCCGCCTCTCCATCGACCTCGTGCAGAAATGCGCAATGCTGGGTGCCCCCCTGCTCATTGCCGTCTCCGCCCCTACCGCAGAAGCGGTGGCACTTGCGGAGCGGTCCGGCATCACGCTCATCACCCTCGCGGGAGCGGCGGGATGGGATGTCTGGAGCCATCCGGGGCGGGTGACGGAACCTGCCTTGCCGGATCCGCTCCGATGACGATGCCCGCGTGCATCGGCCCGGTCTCCCTCTCCGTGGCGGAGGCGGCGGCAAGGGCACTCGCCCAACCCGTGACCGGAGTGGAACGGGTTCCTCTGGCTGCGGCCAAGGGCCGAGTTCTGGCGGAGCCGCTTCTCTCCCCGCTGGACCTGCCGCGTTTCGACCTTGCCGCGATGGATGGTTATGCGCTCGCCGGGGATGCGGCGGCGGGGGCCATAGTGGAGAATGCGCTGCCCATCCGAACCGGTGCCCCGCTCCCGCCCGGAACGGACCGGGTGGTTATGCTGGAAGACGTGGAGCATCGAACCCCCGGCATCCGCTGTCGCCGCCCCCCCGCGATGTGGGAGAATGTGCGCCGCGCGGGGTCCGAGCTTCGCTTGGGCGACGCCGTGTTGAGCGCGGGGATCCGCATCACACCCGCCGCAGCCCTCGCGGCGGCCATGGTCGGCGCCGACACGCTTTCCCTTCGGCGGCGGGTCCGCGTGGGGTTCTTCTGCACCGGAAACGAAATCGCACCTCCCGGCGCTTCCCTCGCTCCCGGGCAGGTCTGGAACGCAAACCGCCCCTTTCTTCTGTCCACACTTTCCCGCACGGAGGTCGATCTTCAGGATGCCGGCGATCTCCCCGACGATCCGGCTGCGATCACGGCCGCTCTCACCGATCTGGCGGGATGCGACTTGATCGTCACCACGGGCGGGTCTTCTGTCGGAGAGGCCGACTATATGGCGGAGGCTTTCCGGCGGGCGGGCGGGCGGTTCGCGGTGCGGGGTGTAGCCCTCAAGCCCGGAAAGCCGGTCATGATCGGACAGATCGGCGCAGCTCTCTGGCTCGGTCTGCCGGGGACGCCGGTTGCTGCCTTCACCTGCTGGCATCTGTTCGGCGAGCCGTTGCTGCGCACGCTGGCGAGCCTGCCGATGGTCGAGCGTCGCACCGAAACCGCCGCCTTCGCCGCCTTCCCCCGCTGCGGTCGGTCGGAGGTCGTGCTGGTGCGGCTGATGCAGGGCGTGGCACAGGCGCTCCCACTCCTGCCCACCGCGATCGCGGATGGCCTCGCGATTCTGCCCGACACGGGTTCAGAGCTGCATCCGGGCGATGCCGTCACCGTCCTGCCCGTCTAGCCGAGCCGCCGCGCCTTCAACTGCCGTGCGCCCTCTGTCTCAGCACGTGGCGGAAGCTCCGCGATCAGCAATGCTTCCCCCGCCCCGGCAGAGGCCAGGATCATCCCATCGGGCGCCACGATCACCGAGCCGCCGCCATAAGTCAGCCCTGCTTCCGTTCCCGCATAATTGGCATAGGCAATGGCCACACCCGACTCCGCCGCCCGCGCGCGCACGAGAATTTCCGGCACATGGGAGAAACCTGCTGGATTGGCGGTGGGGACGAGCAACATCTCCACACCCTGCACCGCCAAGGCCCGTGCATGTTCGGGAAATTCGATGTCATAGCAGATCAGCAGCCCGGCAGACCGATCCTCCAGCGAAAACGTCTCGTAGTCGTCTCCCGGAGCGAATGTCCGCGTCTCATCCGGCCCATAGGGCTGGATTTTGCGGTAATGCGCGCGCACCGCGCCATCCGCATCAAAGAACGTCGCCGCGTTCCACAACCGGCCTTCCGCCCGCTCGGCCCAGCCGACCACCAGCCCCGCCCCCGCTGCACGTGCCAGAGCGGAGAGCCGCGCCCGCCAACCGGCGCCATCCGCCTCGCTCACTTGCGAATGCAAGTCGAAACGGTTGTACCCCGGCAGGTAAAGCTCCGGCGCTACCAGAACATCTGCCCCAGCAAGCGCTGCGGCACGGAGTTGGGCTTCGAGACGGCGAAAGGCGGCCTCCACATCTCCGTCGGTCGGCGGCGCCTGATAGACGGCGAGTTTCATGGGCTTTCCTCCCGAGCGAAATTTTGAGCATAGTTCTGCCACGAGACAGGCGCTCTGGCCAGCAGCGGCGCGCAGGACAGCACAAGGCAAGACCGATGACCCTCCTCGACACCGACACCCAGCCGGGCGTAAGCGCCTTCGGCCCGGACTTCCCCTTCGCCTATGATGACTGGCTGGATCATTCCTCCGGCCTCGGGGCGATACCGGAGGAGCGGTATGGAACGCAGGTCGCGGTGATCGGCGCGGGGGCTGCGGGAATCGTCGCGGCCTATGAGCTGATGAAGCTCGGCCTGCGGCCTGTGGTCTACGAAGCCGCGCGCTTCGGGGGCAGGCTCAGGTCCGAGCCTTTTGAGGGTGCGGACGGCATCGTCGCGGAACTGGGCGGCATGCGGTTTCCCGTCTCGTCCCGCGGTTTTTATCATTATATCGACCTTCTGGGGCTGGAAAGCCACCCGTTCCCCAACCCCTTGACCCCGGCCGCAGGGTCCACGGTCATCGATCTGGAAGGGGAGACGCATTATGCCCGGACACTCGCCGATCTGCCCCCGCTCTACCATGAGGTCGCCGCCGCCTATCGCGACGCGCTGGAGGAGCATGCCCGCTTTTCCGACCTGCAGGCCGCCATGCGCGACCGCGACGCGGCACGGCTGAAAGAGCTTTGGGATCCGCTGGTGCGGGACTGGGACGAACGGACCTTCTACGATTTCGTCGCCTCCTCCTCCGCCTTCTCCCGCCTCGGCTTCCGGCACCGGGAGGTCTTCGGGCAGGTTGGCTTCGGCACAGGGGGCTGGGACAGCGATTTCCCGAATTCGATGCTCGAAATCCTGCGCGTCAATCTGGCCGAACTGGATGACAACCAGCGGTTCATCGTGGGCGGGGTGGAGCAGATGCCGCAGCAGCTCTGGCGTCACCCGCCGGAGCGGCTGGCACATTGGCCCCGTGGCACGACGCTCGCCTCCCTGAACGGGGGCGCGGCGCGGGGCCGCGTCATGGCGATTTCCCGATCGCCCGCGGGCGATCTTCGCATCCGGGATCGCTGGGGGCGGGAGGATGATTACCCGGCCGTGATCGTCACCTGTCAGAGCCACCTTCTCACCACTTCCATCAGCGTGGACGAGACGATCTTCGACCAGAAGCTGTGGATGGCGCTGGACCGCACGCGCTACATGCAGGCCGCCAAGACCTTTGTCATGGTGGATCGTCCGTTCTGGCGCGATATCGACCCCGACACCGGGCGAGAGCCACTGTCGATGACCCTGACCGACCGTATCACCCGCGGAACCTATCTTTTCGACAACGGCCCCGATCAGCCGGCGGTGATCTGTCTCAGCTATTCATGGATGACAGACGCGCTGAAGGTGCTGCCGCTGTCCTGCGAACGGCGGGTGGAGCTTGCGCTTGCCGCACTGAAACAGATCTATCCGACGACCGATATCGCCAGCCATATCGTCGGCCAGCCGATCTGCGTGAGCTGGGAGGCCGACGAAAACTTCCTCGGCGCGTTCAAGGGCGCGCTTCCGGGCCACTATCGCTACAATCACCGGATGTATGGACATTTCATGCAAGCCGGCCTGCCTGCCGCCCAACGCGGCATCTTCCTTGCGGGTGACGGGATAAGCTGGACGCCGGCCTGGGTCGAAGGTGCGGTGCAGACCGCCCTGAATGCTGTCTGGGGGGTCATGACGCATCTCGGAGGTCAATCTCCGGCGGATAACCCCGGCCCGGGAGATATGTATCCGCGTCTGGGGCCGCTCCGCCTTGACGACTGATCTGAGTGGGTCTTTCCGCGCGGATTAGTCTCTCTGCGACAAGCGGTTGGGGATGGAAGGAAGGGCCGCGAGCAATGTTGACCCTGATGCGAAACCAAACCCATCGGCGCGACGCACGGCGCTTGGGTGGATCCGCGCGTGGGCCCTCCAATCTGTCTGCCGCTTTTCATCGGGGCTGCGATCGGCCAAGGAAGCCTGCGACCGCTAGAGCGTCAGGCATCCGGCAAGAGCGCCGCGCAGGGCTGATGTCGAACCGCGCAGCGGCAGTGCCCCTTGCGATACGCCGTTGACAGACAGCCCAAGCGTCCCATCCCGGCCGGACAGTTGCCGCGCCAAGGTCCCTCCCGCGAGGCTGATGACATAAGCATCGGACGTTCCCCGCTGGCGGCTGGCGGGGCCGCCCAGCACGCCGTCCGCGAACGCGAAGTCGATCCGCACGGTGGTCTCGCGCGGGCGTTCCCTGAAGACCACGGCAAGCCATGGCTGATCCCCGAGGCAGAAGGCGGAAATGGAGAAGATGTTTCCCGGCCCCGGCGATATGGCGACGGGCGGCAGCCCCTGGGTTCGGCGCAATTGCCAGCCCTGAGTCGCGGCGGGGCGTGCTGCGGCGGGACGATTGACCCCCGCGAAGGATCGGCGGATCTCGCAGCTGCTGCGTTGTGGAGGGCTGCAAAGCTGCCCGTTGATCCGGCGGACGACGGTCGTACCCTCCAGCCGCCAGGCTTCGGCATGGCCCGCATCGGCAGCAAAGTACCCGCCGGGGCCGGACAGCCAGACGGTAACAGGACAGCCCGCGGTGCCACAGAAGAAACCGGCCACCCCCTCGCAGGACAGATGGGCAAGATCCGTGACATAGTCGGGACGCCCATCCCCATTCAGATCCGCCGCGACAAGATATCCCGCCTCAGCGACCGCCCGGCCGCCTGCCTTCTGACAAGCAGCCATATCCTCTGCCTGCACGCGGGCCACCTCGCGCGGGACCGTGCTGGCCACGGCGGTAAAGGGCAGGAGCAGGGCCGCGAGAAACAGGAGCACAATCTTCATTTCATTTTCCCTCGGGCCTGTGCGCAATCGGCGGGTTCGTCCGGGAAACTAGCCGCCCCGTCCCCATCGTCCAGCGAAGCATCGCCGAAACCCAGCAGCCGCGCGCCTGCAAGCCCGGCCACGCCAGCCCGCGCGATGTCGGGAGGAACGCCCGTCAGCTCCCCGTAAAGCGCCACAAGCCGTGAAATTCCGTCCCGCCACGCGGCGGCGAGCAGGGTGTCTGGCGCGTTCCGCACGTCTGCCGCAAAGGACAGGATCGGGCAGGTCCGCTCCGCAGGGCGGGGGCGGAGATAGAAGGCACGGAGCCGTTCCGTCACGTGACCCTCCCCCTCCGACGCTCCGCCTCGCCAGGCCTGTTCAGCCTCGGCAAAGGCCGCGGCGCAGGCCGCTGCGGCCAGCGCGTCCTTGCTGACAAAATGCCGGTAGAAACCGCCCTGCGTCATTCCCGCACGTTCCATGACCTCGGCAATACCCACCTCCGTCACCCCACGCGCGCGAAACAGCGCCATCGCCGCAGCGAGGATCTGCTCTCGGTTCGCGGCCATCTTGCTTCGGCTGGATCGGGTCATGTGCCACCGTCCCGGTTGACAGCTTTGCGCATTTGGCGTTCGCTCATACTCTAAACGTTGGAGGAGCCCGATGGAACCACTTTATCTGGAGGATATCACGCCGGGGTTGCAGTTCCGCAGCGGCGAGCATCGCATGGAGACTGCGGATATCCGAAGGTTTGCCGCCGATTACGATCCCCAACCCTTCCATCTTGACGAAGAAGCGGGTCGTGCCTCCTTTTTCGGCGGGCTGGCGGCGAGCGGATGGCATACCGCGGCTGTCACGATGCGGCTCCTCGTCGGCGGCGGGGCACCGCTCGCAGGGGGGATCATCGGCGCGGGCGGCGAGATACGCTGGCCGCAGGCGACCCGTCCCGGCGACGTGCTTCATGTGGAATCCGAAGTGCTTGACGTCGCACCGTCCCGGTCGCGACCGGATCTTGGAATGATCACCTTGAGAAGCCGGACGCTCAACCAGAAGGGTGAGGAGGTACAGGTGCTCACCGCCAAGCTGGTCGTGTTCCGCAAGCCCGCCGATTGAGATCTTCAGTCGTGAAAACCGGCCCTGATGCGACGAAGCATCAGGGCCACACCCAACATGATGACCGGCACCAGCCCTGCCGTCAGCAGGGATTTTGGCAGATGCCACATCTCGGCGAAGGGCAGCAGGAGATATGAGGCGAGGCTCACCGCGTAATAGCTGATGGCGGCGATGGACAGACCCTCCACGGTGTGCTGCAGGCGCAGTTGCTGATCCGAGCGGCGGTCCATGCTGGCAAGCAGGGCCTGGCTCTGCGCGGAACGGCCGACATCCACCCGCGTGCGCAGCAGGTCACCCGCCCGCTCCGCGCGATCCGCCATGGAGGTCAGCCGCCTTTCTGCCGAACGCGCCGTACGCATGGCCGGGTCATAACGACGCTGCATGAACTCCGCGAAAGTCTGGTAGCCGGGTATCCGCTCCTCGCGAAGCGCAGTCACCCGATGATGAACGATCGCCTCATAAGCGCCCGTCGCGCCGAAGCGGAAGCTTTCGCCCGCGATCAGCCCTTCCAGCTCGGACGACACGGAGAGTAGCTGCCCCAGCGTTTCCTCTGCGCTCGCCCCGCCCGTGGCAAGGCCGGAGACAATGGCGGTGAGCCGCGCGTCGATCTCCGCCATCGGGGCCGCGATCCGCTGCGCCGCCGCAAAACCCAGAAGCGAGAGGGTGGCATAGAGTTCGATCTCGCACAGGCGCTGCAGCAACCGCCCCACACGTCGCGGCCCGGTGCCATGCTCCACGAAAAGCGCAAAGCGTGTATGGCCTGCCTCATCCAGGCGGAAATCGCTGGCCGCCACGGCATGACGGTCGATCACCCGCGCGGCGGCAAGGCTCTCGGCCACAAACCAGTTCGAGAGCTTCTGGGAAAGCGCGGCCTCCGTCTCCGGCATCTCCTCCACCCGGAAGCAGGCGGAAACGAGACGCAGCCCTGGAGCCGACGCCAGCCACTCGACCGGTATCAAAGGGTCTGGGGAAAAGGGCACGGCCCCGAGCCGCGGCGTGATGACGGTATAACTGAATACCTCGGCATGGCTTTCCCACTTCAGCACCGCATCGCCGATCTGGCCGGTGAAATGGGTCGCACCGGGCGGCGGTGCGGGCAGGTCGTACCGGGCCAGCAATTCGGCAAGATGGGCCCGTTCGGCTGTCCGGTCACGCGGGCCGATGGGGCTTGCAGGCGTCAGCGCGATGTAGAATGCCTCCGCCGGCACCGGCACAGGGGGCGAGGGCCGCGCGTGCAGCTCATCGCTCAAAGTACGGCGAAGCGGATGGTCGGCCAGTTCCGGCATTGGTATGTCCCTCTCTCCTGCCCAGACACTGACGCAGCGGGCAGAAGACGGCAATCCGCCCTTTGGCCGGGTTTTACGCCGTCATGCCCCGGCGCGCACGGCGTCGATCAGCAGGCCCACATGCCGCCGCCCCGCCTCCTCCGCGGCTTCGCCATTTCCCGAGAGCACGGCCTCCCGTATCGCGCGGTAGGACGACACATGCGCCGCGCGCGGAATGGCGGTGTAGGCGCGAATGAGATGGAGTTGCAGCTTCGGCAGGCTACGCCCCAGTTCGACGCTGCCGCCCGCCCGAAGCAACGCGCGGTGGAAGCGCGTCCTGAGCCGCGCATAATCCACCCCCTCGCTGTCGGGAGCAGCATCCAGCATCGCGGCCGTCTCCTCGGCAAAAGCAAGACGGATGCCGGGATCGCTCATCCGCTCGGCCGCCAGGCGGGCGTTCAGGCCCACCAGCGCCTCCGTGACGCGGAGAAGGTCGATCATCTCCTCCTGACCGGGGCGGCGGATGGTCGCGCCCTTGTGCAGCACGATATCGACCACTCCTTCGGCGGCGAGGCGGCGAAACGCCTCCCGCACGGTGGAGCGGCTGACACCGTGGCGCGCCATCACCTGCGCCTCTACCAATCGCTGCCCCATGACAAGGTCGCCATCATAGATCGCACGGATGATGGCACGGACAAGCATGTCCGGCGCGCCCTTTGCTTCCTCGCTGGCCATGTCGTCCTCCACATCGCGCTTCCGGTCCTAACCGAGCGCGTGCGTCGTGAAAAGGCATCAGTCGATCAGGGGAACCTGCGGGGCGGCTTCGCGGGGCAGCAGGCCGGACAGGCGCGGATCGTCGAGCACCTCGACCCGCATCTCCACGGGCCGGAACCCCATCCGCTGATAGAAGGCCAGAGCGGAGGGATGGTCGAAATGGCAGGTGTGCAGCCACACCTTGCTCACCGGGCGCGACCAGGCGGCGGTGAGCGCCGCGCGCATCATCGGCTTGCCAAGACCGCGGCCGGTTTCCCCCTCCACCAGTCCGAAGAAGGCCAGTTCGCAAACACCCGGCGTGCGGAAGTTCAGCTCCACCAGCCCGATCGGCACACCGTCCCGCAGCAGGTGGAACAGCTCCACCTCCGGGTGGGAGAGCGTGGCTGCCAGCGTTTCGTCCGGCATCTTCAGCCGGGACACCCACAGCAGGTTCTCCCCGATCGCCCGGAACAGCGTGCGGTACTCGGCAGGAGCGGGCGGGGCGATCTTCTGGAACGTGACGCCCTGCGGCCAGTCCGGCGACGCGACGGGAGGAGGGGACGTCATCTCCAGCCAGGTCACCACTGTCGCCAGCTTGCCTTTCGGCACGGGGGTATAGCCATCCTCGAGTGTGCCGGTCATCACCTGCTCCGCTGCTCTCCATCACGCGGCCGGAGTGAGCCGGGGCGCCAGCGTTGTCAAGCGGAGGCGCCGCCTGTGTCATGCGCATTGCCTGCCCGTCACGCCGGGTCTAGGGTCGGCGTGACCTGATGGAGATCGAGATGCCCCTTCCCCCAGAGGCCGGCAGTCTTTTCACCCTGACGACCGGCCCTGTCACCTGCTACCCGGAGGTGCTTTCGGCTCTCGCCCGGCCCGTGCTTTCCGATGCCGACCCGGCCTTTCGTGCCCTTTACACTGCGACGCTGGAGAAACTGCGCCGCGCGCTGCCTGCCCCGACGGCCGTGATCCTGCAAGGTGAACCCGTGCTTGGGCTGGAAGCCGCGGCGCTGTCGCTGGTCGCCCCGGGAGACGCGGTGCTGAACCTAGCATCGGGCGTTTACGGGGCGGGTTACAGCCAGTGGCTATCGCGCAACGCCGGGGTGGTGAGAGAAGTCCGCACGGCCTTCGACGCCGTGATCGACCCGGAGACCGTCCGGCAGACCCTTCTCCGCCATCCCGAAACCGCCGTCGTCGCCGTCTGCCATCACGACACCCCTTCCGGGACGGTGAACCCGTTGCCAGAGATCGGCGCGGTGGTGCGGGAGCATGGCGCACTCCTTGTGGTGGATGCGGTGTCGTCCTGCGGCGGAATGGAAGTGGACATGGCAGGCTGGGGGATCGACCTGCTGGTTACCGGCTCGAACAAATGTCTGGGGTGTCCACCGGGGCTCACGTTGCTGGGTGTATCCCCGCGGGCATGGGAGAAGATGCGGGCCAATCCGGCGAGCCCTCGCGGATCCTTCCTCTCGATTCTCGACTGGGAGGGTATGGAGGACCCGGCGCGCGCCTTCCCGTTCTCTCCCTCGGTCGCGGAAGTTCACGGCCTCGCCGCGGGGCTGAACCGCTACCTTGCCGAAGGGCCCCGGGCGGTGTGGGCGCGTCATGCGCTCACCGGCGCTGCCATGCGGGCGGGGGTAAAGGCGATGGGCCTTGCCCTGTGGCCCGCACGGGAGGAAACCGCCGCCGCGACCTGCACCGCCATCCGCCTGCCGGACGGCGTGGAGGAAACGGCGCTGCGGAGCGCGATGCGGCAGCACTATGGGGTCGTCATCTCCGCCGGGCGCGCGGATACCTGGAACCGGCTTGTCCGGGTCGGCCATATGGGTCCGACGGCAGAGCCGATTTACGTACCGCTTGCCCTCACCGCACTCGCGGGGGCGCTCGGCCGGGTCACGGGGCGGAAGTGGGATCTGGGCAGCGCCGTGACCGCCGCACTCGATGTCATCGACAGCGCCACTTGACGCGGGGCCAAGGACGGGTCACCCCCTCCCTGTGCTGACGCTCGACAACATCATCTCAGACCGCGGCTCCCGCTACGCCGTCTCCGGCGCGCCCTGTCACTCGGCGGCGGAGGCGACCGCTTTGCTCACCGAGTTGAAGCGCCACCGGAAATTCGCCAAGGCCACCCACAACACATGGGGGCTTCTGACGGCGGAGGGCCCGCTCAAGAACGATGACGGCGAAAGCGGGGCGGGCATGGTCATCCTGCGGATGCTGGAGCGGGCAGAGCTCCGCGATCATCTGATCGTCGTGACGCGGTGGTATGGCGGCAAGCACCTGGGCGGTGACCGGTTCCGGCATGTTCAGGAGGCGGTGAGGCTTTACCTCGCCGCCCTCTCCGGCTGACATGGTGGGAAGTCAGCTCTCGACCGGCCCCTGCCCCCTGACGGCATTCACCAGCGCCTCCACCGTATATGGCTTGGCCAGCACGCTTTCCGCCGCACCCGGCGCCACGGCCGCTGCGTCTCCTGTGGCGAAGACCACCCTGATGGTCTTCTGAAGCTCAGCCGCCTGCCGCGCCAACGCCGCCCCGGACAGCCCTGGCAGGTGATAGTCGCTCACCAGCACATCGAACGATTGGGAGGAGAGGAGCCGCAACGCGGCTTCCGCGCTCCCCGCTTCTTCAACGGTCATGCCTTCTTCCCGCAGGATTTCCGCCGTGTCCATGCGGATCAACGGGTCGTCCTCCACGAGAAGCACCCGGAGAGCGGAGCGTACCGTTGCATGGGTGTCGGCCCTGCCGCTGCGCCCTCCACCCGCCTGCTGATCGCGGTTGGCAAGCACATGGCGGAGTTTCCGGGCCAAAGCCTCGCGGGTGTAGGGCTTGGAAAGCAGCTCCACGCCCGCGTCGAGCCGCCCCCCATGCACGATGGAGTTCTCCGTATAGCCGGAGGTGAACAGCACTGCGACGCCCGGTATGCGCTCCCGCGCCTTGCGGGCGAGATCGGGGCTTTTCAGCGGTCCCGGCATGACGACATCGGTAAAGATGAGGTCGATGGGCACACCACTTTCGACGACATTCAGCGCGGCAGAGGCGTCTGGCGCCTTCAGCACGCGATAGCCGAGGTCTTTCAGCATATCCACGACGATGGCGCGCACCTCGTCATCATCCTCGACCACCAGCACGGTCTCATGACCGCCGACGATCTGGCCCTCATCGCGCAGGACCGCGATATCCTCCGCCTCCAGCGAACGCGGCAGATAGAGCTTGATCGTGGTGCCATGCCCCTGCTCCGAATAGAGCTTCACATGGCCGCCGGACTGCTTGACGAATCCATAGACCATGGAAAGGCCAAGGCCGGAGCCCTTCCCCTCCCCCTTGGTCGTGAAGAACGGCTCGAACACCTTCTCCGCGATCTCGGGCGGAATGCCGCAGCCGGTGTCCGAGACGGCGATCATCACGTATTGACCCGGGGTCACTTCGTCATGCTGCCGGGCATAATCGTCATCCAGATGTGCGTTGGCCACCTCGATCGTCAGCCGCCCGCTTCCCTCCATCGCGTCCCGCGCGTTGATGGCAAGGTTGAGGAGAGCATTCTCCACCTGCGCCTGATCGATGAACGTGTTCCACAGCCCGCCGCCAAGGATCGTTTCCACCTCCACCCCTTCGCCAAGGGCACGACGGAGCAGCTCGTCCATTCCACTGATGAACCTGCCGACATTGACCACTTTCGGCTCCAGCGCCTGCCTCCGCCCGAAGGCAAGAAGCTGGGCGGCAAGCTTCGCCCCCCGCTGCAGCCCGGCCATGGCGCTTGCCACACGCGTTTCCGCGCGCGGAATGCCGCCGACATCGCGGGCAAGCAGCTGCAGATTGCCGGAAACCACCTGCAACAGGTTGTTGAAATCATGCGCGACCCCGCCGGTGAGCTTGCCCAGCGACTCCATTTTCTGCGCATGGGCGAGCTTCTTTTCCGCATCGCGCCGTTCGGAGATCTCGCTGATGACGCGTGCTTCCAACGCTTCGTTCAGCAGGCGAAGATCGGCCTCGGCGCGCTCGCGCTGACGGACCTCGGCGGCAAGCGTCTCGGCCTGCTCGCGCAATGCAGCCTCGGCAGCCCGCTGATGGGTGATGTCGGTATGGACGCCCACCCATTCGCGAATCTGCCCGTCCGAACCGATGACCGGCACAGCGCGGACCGCGAAGGTCCGCCAGACGTCATCGTGACGGCGGACGCGGTGCTCGTATTCGAACACACCCCTTGTCGCCACGGCCCGTTGCCATGCCGCGATGCTCGGCTCCACATCGTCGGGATGCAGCGCGTTGGCCCAGCCATAGCCCTGATACTCACCCTCGGACTGACCGGTCAGGCTGGCCCAGCCGGGTTGCTCCCCGACCATCCGCCCATCGGCGCTGTTGGTCCACAGCACTCCATGAATCGCATCGATGGCGCGCCTGAAGCGGTGGTTGGAATAGGTCAGCTCTTCCTGCCGGGCAACACGATCCGTTTCGTCAAAGGCGAGAATCATGATCCCCATGATCTCACCCGTCGTGGCATCCCGCTGAGGCAGATACCTCACGGCAAAGTAATGCAGTTCCCCCTTGAGATCGCGCAGGTGGAAATAGTCCTGCACGTCTTCGCCCTGCAAGGCTCTCCGCAGTCCGGGTTCCCGGTCCTCCATCAGCGCGGGCCCGATCATTTCGGGGATGGTCCGGCCGATCATCGCCGCCGGGTCATGGCCCAGAAGCTGTCGGTAGTAGTCGTTGGCGAAGCGGTAGGTCAGATCGGTATCCACGAGCGCGACAAGCGCAGGCATGGCATTGGTCAGCGAGGCGAGCTCCGCCTCGCGCCGCGCAAGCGCGGTTTCCGCGTTAATGCGGGCGGTATTTTCCACCACCTTGCACAATGCGCCCCTGATCTCGCCGCCGAAGTCCCGCACCGGCGCATAGAAAAGGTCGAACACATGCTCCGTCTCATGCTCTCCATCCCGCAGCCGAAGACGCTGGTTCCGGTAGGCGGGCGTCTCTCCCGCAAAGACCCGACGCAGAATGTCACCGTTCCAGTCGGCAACCTCCGGCAACACGGAGAGAGCAGAGCGCCCCATCGCCACAGGATGCCGCGAGCCGAGCAGCGGCGCATAGCTGTCGTTATAGAAAAGAGCGCCGGCCGTCCCCCACATCAGCGCCGTCGGGACGGGTGTCTCCAGCATGTTCGCCACAGTCATGCGCATCGCGGCGCCCCAGTCCGACACCGGACCCGCCAGCTCCATCGAGAAAGCCCCCCGGCGCAATATCTCACCGCAGGCGCCGCCGCCGAGAGGCCAGCCGGAATTCTCGCCCGCCTGCCGCATGGCTTCATTGGCTGCCGACAGTGTTGCACCGAGCCGCGCCTCGTCCTCGATCATCAGGAGATCAGACAGGAACGCTTCGATTTCACTGCGGAGGTGCGGGTTCTGGGTCTTGGGTTCCTGCATGCCGGAAAGAAGCTCCACGGAGGATCGCTGCCCGTGAGGGATATGGCATGGAGGGGGCAGATGGCAATGCCGACAATTCCTCTCTCTCCTCTGCCGTTGCGGCGCAACCATTACACCGCTAGCCTCCGCAGTGCATCATGCACGGGAGGGGCCTTATGCCGTTGATCGATCTTGAGAATGTAAAAACAGTAGCGGTGATCGGCGGCGGCACGATCGGCGCGTCCTGGTCCGCATGGTTTCTGGCCCAGGGTTTCACAGTTCGGTGCAGCGACCCCTCGCCCGCCGCGCGGGAGGCAGCACCCGGACTGGTGGCCGCCTGCTGGCCCCAGCTTGCGGCACTTGGCGCGAGCGGCAGTGCGCAGGAGGCTCTGGCCCGCTTCTCCATCTGGGAGAGCCATATTCAGGCCGTCGAGGGGGCCGACTACGTTCAGGAGAACGCGCCGGAGCGGTTGGAGCTGAAACAGAAACTGCTGTCCGAAATCGACGCCGCGCTGCCGGTCGATCGGGTCATCGGCTCCTCCACTTCGGGCCTGAAGGCGAGCGACATGCAGACCGGCATGGCGCATCCTCAACGGCTGGTCGTCGCGCATCCGTTCAACCCCCCGCATCTCATTCCACTGGTGGAGATCGTCGGAGGGCAGCAAACCTCCGAGGAGGCGGCGGATTGGGCGGTCGCCTTCTTCAATGCGCATGGCAAGCGCGCGATCCGCGTCCGCAAGGAGGTGCCGGGGCATATCGCCAACCGCCTACAGGCCGCGCTCTGGAAAGAGGCCGCCTATCTCGTGCAATCCGGTGTGGCGAGCGTTGAGGATGTGGACCTCGCGATCAGCGAGGGGCCGGGCCTCCGATGGGCAATCATGGGGCCGCATCTGACCTTTCATCTTGGCGGCGGCACGGGCGGCATGGCCCATTTCTACGACCACCTCGTGCCCGCGATGCAGACATGGTGGGCCGATCTGGGCACGCCGGTGATGGATGCCGCGCTCCGTGAGCAGCTTGTCGAAGGCGTGCAGGAGGAAGTGGGCGACCGCAGCATCGCCGATCTTGCGGCAGAGCGGGACCGGAAACTCATCGACATCCTCAACGTTCTCTCCCCGGATCCGCAAAGTTGAAGGACCGGCACCTGAAGAGCAGCACTTGAAGAACTGTCCAAAGACCCATCTTCCGGGAGAGGGGGAAGCACTGCATGAGCGATTTCATTTTCGGCCGGGAAGAGCGCGATGCCCGTCACGGGCGGTTCACCGCCAGTCTGGCAGACCATGATGGCGTGGCGGAGATCACCTATACCCGCCGGGGCAATGGGGTGATCTCGGCCGATCATACCGGCGCGCCAGACAGCCTCCGCGGGACCGGCGCGGCGGCGGCCCTCGTGGCACATATGGTTGACGATGCGCGGGCAAGCGGCACCCGGATCATCCCGCTCTGCCCCTATGTCCGTGCGCAATATGAGAAACATCCCGAATGGTCCGATGTCATGTCCGTGGCGCCGGGCGAAATGCCGCAAATCTGAGGTGCGACCATGCCGAAACTCGATCCCGAACCGATCCGCGACCCGAAGGCCGACAGCCTTCTGACGCCGGAGAACTGTGTGCTCGTCATCATCGATTACCAACCCGAGCAGGTGCGGACCGTGAAATCCGCCCCGCAGGAGGTAGTGATGATGAACGTCGTCGCGGCGGCGAAGCTGGCAAGGGCATTTGACGTTCCCGTCATCCTTTCGACCGTAGCGGTGGATATGGGCGTGAACGAGGGGACGGCGCAGGAAATCCTCGATGTCCTGCCGGGAGTGCCGGAGATTGATCGAACGGGCGTGAACGCGTGGGAGGACGCGGACTTCCGTGCCGCGGTGGAGGCGACGGGCCGAAAGAAGGTCGTGATCGCAGCCCTCTGGACTGAGGTCTGTCTTGCCTTCCCCACCCTCGACATGCTCAGGGAGGGATACGAGGTCTATCCGGTGGTCGATGCGGTCGGCGGGATTTCCCCCGTTTCGCATGAAAGCGCCCTTCGCAGGATCGAAGCTGCGGGTGCTCAGCCGACCACTGCCATCGCTTTCGGCTGCGAACTCATGCGGAACTGGGCACGGCCCAATTCGGATGAGCTGCGCAAGGTGATGCGCTGGTATTTCCCGAAGAAGCGAGAGCTTGACGCCGCGCGATGACTGTGGCCCCACAGGCTTACAGGGGACGCGTCTCCTTCACATAGACCTCGAAGAAGTCCGAGAACGTCGCGACCCGCACCGGCAACCGCTCATAGGGCGGGTAATAGAGAGTAAGCCAGACCGGGGGAGGCCGCCAATCCGGGAGGACCGGTCTCAACCGGCCCTCGGCCAGCGCCTGGGCGACAATGAAGCGGGGGAGGAGCGCGATCCCCTCTCCGCTCAACGCAAGATCGGCCAGCAGATCACCGTTGTTCGCGCTGAATATGCCCTTTGCGCGGTGGCTCCTGCGACGGGCGCCCGAAGACAAATCCCAGATTGGTTCGCGGGCATCCTCGGCATATCCAAGGCAGTCATGCTCCGTTAAGTCTTCCGGTTCCTGTGGCGTGCCCCGCGCGGCGAGATAACGGGGGGAGGCCACCAACAGCCGGGGGACATCGCAGAGCTTGCGCCAGACGGTGGATTTATCCGCCGGTGGCCCAGAGATGCGGATGGCGAGATCGAAATCCTCTCCGACAATATCGATGAAACGATCCGACAGAACGACGGAGACATGCGTGCCGCCGTGACGCGCTGCAAACTGTGACAGCACGGCAGGCAATACCCGCTGACCGAGCGACATCGGCGCGGCGATGCGCAACGTTCCGGCAGTCACCCCATGCTGGGAACGTGTCTCCTCCGTCGCGACTTCGATCTGCCTGACGAGTGGCGCCACGCGCTCAAGATAGCCTGCTCCCGCCGATGTCAGCGACACCTGCCGGGTCGTCCTCAGCAAAAGCTGGACGCCCAGCCGATCTTCCAGCGCGGCAATCGTCCGGGTGACGGAGGCGGGTGTGGTGCCAAGCAACCGCGCCGCGCCGGCAAAGCTCCGCGCCTCGGCTACGGTCAGGAAGGTGCGGAGGGATTCGAGTTCGCCCATATCTTCATTATTACGTCATACGCAATAATCAATGCAATATTATGAACGTTCTCTTATGGGGTGATCCGCCCCATCTTGTTCCCAAGACAGCAGGAGGTGCTCCATCGGCCCTCCGTTCTCGGAAAGGGATCGACCATGCTGAAACAGATCAAAGGGCTTCACCACGTCACCTCCATGGCCGCGGATGCCCAGCAAAACAACGATTTCTTCACCAAGACACTCGGCCTGCGTCGGGTGAAGAAAACGGTGAACTTCGACGCGCCCGATGTCTATCACCTCTACTATGGTGACGAAGTGGGCACGCCCGGTTCGGTTATGACCTATTTTCCCTTCCCCCATATCGTGCGCGGTCGTCCCGGCACGGGAGAAGTGGGCGAAACGGTCTTCTCCGTGCCCAAAGGATCGCTCCCCTACTGGAAGGAGCGGCTGTCGGGTTACAATATCGGCGGCATGAAGGAGGAAGAGGTCTTCGGTGAGAAACGCCTGCGCTTCCAGGGGCCTGATGGCGACGGATTCGTTCTGGTCGAAGTGGCAGACGACAGTCGCGCCCCTTGGGCGGGGGGCCCGGTCGCCGCGGATGAGGGCGTTCACGGCTTCCACAGCGTTTCCATGCGGCTCCGCGACGGAGGGGCGACGGGCGAGCTGCTCCGTTTCATGGGCTATGAGGAAATAGACCGGCAGGGCGACATCACGCGCTTTGGCGTGAAGGACGGCAACGGCGCCGATTTCATCGACCTTGAAGTGCTGCCCGGCGCACCGTCCGCCCGTCAGGGTGCCGGTTCCGTACACCACGTGGCCTTCGCCGTGCCGGACCGTGCCGCGCAGCTTGAGGTGCGCAAGGCGTTGATGGACACGGGCTATCACGTGACGCCGGTGATCGACCGGGACTACTTCTGGGCGATCTACTTCCGTACCCCGGGCGGCGTGCTGTTCGAGGTGGCGACCAACGAGCCGGGTTTTGACCGGGACGAGGATACCGCGCATCTCGGCGAAGCCCTGAAACTGCCGACGCAGCACGCACATCTCCGCCCGCAGATCGAGCGGCTCCTGACGCCTATCACGGATTGAGCCATCCCGTTTCCCGGCGCGCCGCAGGCCACAGGGCGGCGGCGCGCTCCACACGAAAGGAGCATTCCATGCCCCTCGACAGCTATCACCATATCGCCCGCGCTCCCGCCCCCGGCCAGCCGCTGGTGCTTGCCCTGCACGGCACCGGCGGGGACGAGCATCAGTTCGCCGAGCTGGTGGAGCAGATTCTGCCCGGCGCGGGCCTTGTCTCGCCCCGTGGCGATGTGTCCGAGCACGGGGCCGCGCGCTTCTTCCGCCGCACGGGAGAGGGCGTCTATGACATGGCCGACCTGGACCGGGCGACGGAAAAGATGGCGGCCTTCATCCGCCACCATCGCACAGCGCATCCAAATGCGGCGGTCTATGCCTTGGGCTATTCCAACGGGGCGAACATTCTTGCCTCCGTCTTGTTCCGGGCCCCGGAACTGCTGGACCGCACGGTACTCATGCATCCGTTGATCCCCTGGACACCCGAACCGAACGCCGGGCTCGCCGGACGCGAGGTACTGATCACCGCGGGCAGACGCGATCCGATCTGCCCCCTTGCCCAAACCGAACAGCTCGCCGGCTGGCTCAGGGGTCAAGGTGCGGATGTGGACCTTCAGTTGCATGATGGCGGCCACGAAGTGCGTCAGGAAGAAATATCGCGGCTAGCCGCGTTCCTGCGCTCCTGATCGGGACAGTCAGCAGGAAGGGGTCCGCCACAGCGGACCCTTTTGCCATGCGCCATGGCTTGCCTCCCGCGTGTAAAGCGCCTAACGCCCTCCGGAATAAAGTTGCGAGAGGGGGGAGACCTGATGAAAGCAATTGAACGTTTGTCCACCTTTGTGGGTAAGACATTCGCCCTCTGGGTGATCCTGTTTGCGGTGCTCGGCTTCCTGCTTCCCGATGTGTTCCGCCTTGTGACGCCGTGGATCGTCACGCTGCTCGCCATTATCATGTTCGGGATGGGGTTGACGATCTCGGCCGACGATTTTCGCGAAGTTGTCCGCCGCCCCTATGATGTCGGCGTAGGCGTGATCGGGCAGTTCCTCATCATGCCGCTGCTTGCGGTGCTGCTTACCAAGATCATCCCCATGCCGCCCGAGGTCGCGGCGGGTGTGATTCTCGTGGGGTGCTGCCCGGGCGGCACGTCCAGCAACGTGATGACCTATCTTTCCAAGGGCGATGTGGCGCTGTCGGTGGCCTGCACGAGCGTGACCACCCTGCTTGCGCCCGTAGTCACCCCTTTCCTCGTGTGGATGCTGGCAAGCGAATTCCTTCCCGTGGACGGCTGGGCGATGTTCTTGTCGATCGTGAAGGTCGTGCTGGTCCCCCTCGCCCTCGGCTTCGCGGCGCAGAAGATCATGCCCGGGCTCGTGCGCAAGGCCGTCCCCGCCCTGCCGCTTGTGAGCGTGATGGGCATCGTGCTCATCGTCGCGGCGGTCGTCGCGGCCTCCCGCGGCTCCATCCTCCAATCGGGCCTGATGATCTTTGCGGTCGTCGTCCTGCACAACGGGCTTGGCTACCTCATCGGCTTCTTCGCCGCCAAGGCGGCGGGTCTGTCGCTGGCCAAGCGCAAGGCGATCGCGATCGAAGTCGGGATGCAGAACTCCGGTCTTGGTGCTGCTCTGGCGACCGCCTACTTCTCGCCCCTCGCAGCCGTGCCGAGCGCGATCTTCAGCGTCTGGCACAATATCTCGGGCGCGCTGCTGGCGAATTATTTCGCCGGCAGAACCGACGAAGAAACCACCGCCAAAGCACGAAATGCCTGATCGGAGAACAGCGCCCCTCGCCGGGGGGCGCTTCTTCTGCTATCTTCCTATCCCTCATGCCGACCGATCCCTCGCTCCCCCGGCCTGCCACGCGCGGCCCAAGCCCTGCCAAGACCCAGCGGACCCAGACCGCAATTCTTGATGCAGCCATGGCGGAGTTTCTGGAATACGGCGTCGCGGGCGCACGTATGGACAGAATCGCGCGTCGCGCGGGAATGGCCAAGGGCACGCCCTACCGCTATTACCCCACGAAGGAGGCCCTGTTCGAGGGTGTTGTCGAGCGCGCGATGGACGAGCGGAACGCGCTCCGCGATACTCCGGTATTTCTGCCCGGAGAGACGCTGGGGCAACATTTTCGCCGTGTGATGCTGCCGGTTGCGGAACAGCTCGAGGCTTCCGGTCGCGCCTCGCTTGCGCGGCTGGTGGTCGCCGAAGGCGGCGCGTCGCGCTTTCTGGCCGAAACCTACTTTCGCAGCATCTACGAGCCCACCAACGCCTATATTTCCGCCGCGATCCGCATGGGCATTGCCCGTGGCGAAGTTTGTGACCCCCGGCTCGCGGAAAATCCCCAGCTGCTCGTCGCGCCTCTCTGGGTGGCGATGGTCGAAGGCGGGGTGCTGAATCCGGGCGGGGAAATCTCGGCGGTCCATCTGCTGGAGCTGCAGATCTCCCTGTTCTTTTCCTGACGCGGGCGGATCACGTTCAAGACGCGGGGTTGTGATAACCGCGACAACCTCATAAATGACCCATCAGTCATTTATGTTTGACGGAAGTCTCACCGCAGTCTCCCGATTGCGGTTCGAGCATTCGGAGGGTTGTCCCCGTGACACCGACAACAGAACGCCGCCATCGCGGCGCGGCGAGGGTCTTTGCGACCCTTTTCGTGCTGATCGGACTGGCCTACGTCTGGGGGGGCGCGCAGCTCGCGCTTCTGGGCGGATCACTCTATTTCCTTATCACCGGCCTTGCCGTGATCGTGTCCGGTATCCTTGTCTGGCGCGGCAACGCCTGGGCCGGATGGCTCTATGCCGTTATGCTCGCCTGGACCTATGTCTGGGCTGTCGGCGAGGTGGGGGTCGATTTCTGGACATTGCTGCCCCGCTTGTCAGGACCGTTCCTGTTCGGGCTGTTCTTCCTGACCCCTTGGTATCGCCGCGGCCTGATCTCGGGTCCGCGCCCCGCACTCCTGGGCCGCGCCGTAGTGGCTGGCTTTGCCCTCGCCCTGCTGGGTCTTTTCGGTTGGGGCTTCGCGCAAGGCGATATCCATGAGATCGCCGCGACGCGGCCCCTGCCGGAGGTAAAGGCCAACTATGTCCCGGACACACCCGAGGGCGAATGGCACCATTATGGAAACGACCAGCATGGCACGCGTTTTTCGCCTCTGGAGCAGATCACCCCGGAAAACGTCCGGGATCTGCAAGTCGCCTGGACCTATCGCACCGGAGATTACCCACCACCCGAAGGACCGGTGCGGCGTCTGCAGGCCACTCCGCTGAAGATCGGACGCTCGCTCTATCTCTGCACGGCGCGGAACGACATCGTCTCGCTCGACGAGGAAACCGGGCAGGAAAACTGGCGCTTCAACAGCCATACCGACCTGACGGGTGTGACCGGCTCGGCCGCCTGTCGGGGTGTGGCCTATTATCAGGCGCCCGAAAGCGAGGTTCCGGCCGGGGCCGCATGCGCGGCGCGCATCATTGGCGGAACGGTGGACGCGCGCCTTCTGGCGATCGATGCGGCGACCGGCGAGCCTTGTGCGGACTTCGGCCAGAACGGCCAGGTCGATCTCAAACAGGGTCTCGGCCATGTCATCCCCGGTTACTCCTATGTTTCCTCCGCCCCGCAGGTCGTGCGCGGACGGGTGGTGATCGGCGGCTGGATCTCTGACGGCCAGATGACGGATGAACCTTCGGGCGTGATCCGCGCCTTCGACGCGGTTACCGGCGCGTTCGACTGGGCATTCGACATGGGCCGCCCGGAAGACCACTCCATGCCCGCGGAGGGGGAGGAGTTCACGCGCGGCACGCCGAACTCATGGGCGCCGATCTCAGCCGATGATGAGCTGGGGCTGGTCTATATGCCGACCGGCAACGCGACGCCGGACTATTGGGGCGGCCACCGCCGCGACTTCGACAACCGCTACTCCGGCTCGATCCTCGCTCTCGACGCGGAAACCGGAGCGCTTCGCTGGCATTTCCAGACCATTCACTACGATGTCTGGGACATGGATGTCGGCTCTCAGCCAAGCCTCGTCGATCTTCAGATCGGAGGGGAAACCGTTCCAGCTCTTGTGCAGCTCACCAAGCGCGGGCAGAATTTCGTTCTCGACCGCCGCACAGGCGAGCCGATCTACGCGGTTCAGGAGCGCCCGGTTCCGCAAGGCGGCGCAGAGGCCGAGCGGATTTCCCCGACCCAGCCCTTCTCCGTTGAGATGCCGGAGTTTTCGGGCATCGATCCGAAAAAACCCCTCGGTGTTGACGAAACGGACATGTGGGGAGCGACACCCTTCGATCTGATGTGGTGCCGCATCCGCTTCCGCGAGGCCCGCTGGGACGGGCCGCTCACCCCTCCGGGCGAGGATCCCGTGTTCTTCTTCCCCGGCTCGCTCGGCGGTAACAACTGGGGTTCGGGCTCCTTCGACCCGGAGCGCAAGATCCTTGTCGCGAACTGGAACCGGGTGCCCATGTACCTGCGGCTGATGCCCCGGCCGGAAGCGGATGCGGCGGGTCTCAGGGCTGCCGATGGCCGTCCAGGTGTCAGCGTGGGCGGAGCGGTCCCGCAGGAGGGCACGCCCTATGCCGCGGACCTGAAACCCTTCATGTCGCCCTTGGGGGCCCCTTGCCTCGCACCGCCATACGGCCTTGTGACAGCGGTTGACCTCACGACGAAAGAGGTGCTCTGGCAGCGCCGCTCGGGCACGGCCGAGGACAGCGGTGTAACCATTGCGGGCAGCACCATCCGCTCGCGCCTGCCGATCAGCCTGGGCGTTCCGGGGCTTGGGGGATCCATCACCACGAAGTCGGGGCTCGTGTTCATCGCGGCCTCGGGGGAGCAGTCGCTCCGCGCGATGGACCTCGAGACGGGTGATATCCTGTGGAAAGGACGCCTGCCGGCGGGCGGTAATGCGACCCCGATGACCTATCTCTCGGAGGAGAGCGGGCGGCAGTTCGTGGTCATCGCGGCGGGGGGGCATAACCTCATGCAGACGCAACCGGGCGACTACCTCGTCGCCTATGCCCTGCCGAAGCAGTAACACGCTGCGACCGACGAAGCCGGCCCGGATCGCTTCGGGCCGGCTTTCTCATGGCGTCAGCGCCGGTTGCGGCCGTCGTCCAGCGTCTCGCGACCGTCCTCGAGTATCTCGAACCACATTGCATTCAGCACGGCAAAGGTAACGGCCAGCGGCAGGCCGAGTATCCAGGCGAAGTACCACATATTCCGATCCTTTCAGTAAGCGTGGCTGTCGCCGGTCACATCCTCTTTCTCCACCTTGCCCCAGAGCAGCTTGTAGGCCCAGGCGGTGTAGAGGGCGATGATCGGCAGGAAGACCACCGTGACCACCAGCATGATGAACAGCGTCAGGTGGCTTGAGGATGAATCCCATACGGTTATGCTCGCCCCCGGCATTTCGGAGGAGGGCAGGATGAACGGGAACATGGAAAGCCCGACGGAGGAGATCACTCCGAAGATCGAAAGCTTGCTCAGCAGAAGCACCCCGACCTCCCGCTTCGCCGCGATCATGCCCAGAACGCCGAGCGCGCCCACGACGCCCGCTACAGGGGCGATCAGCATCCACGGATGGGCGGCGTAGTTGGTGAACCAGGCGCCCGCATAGACCTCCACCGTCTTGGCCAGCGGGTTGGAAGGCCCGTTCTCGGGGAAGGTGCTCGTGACCACATAGCCGTCGATGAAGGCCCAGAGCAGCAGCCCGCCAAGGGCGTAGAGCAGCAGCGTCGCTATCGCCGCCCATGTGCCGAACCGCCGTGCCCGCGCCTGCACCGGCCCCGTAGTCTTCACGATGAGCCACGCTGCGCCGTGCATGGCGAGCATCGCGACTGACAGCACGCCGCAGAGCAGCGCATAGGGGTTCAGCAGGCCGATGAACCAGCCGTCGTAATAGATGCGCATGTCCGGGCCGAACCGGAAGGGCACCCCTTGAAGCACGTTGCCCACCGCTACGCCGAAGATGAGCGCAGGCACGAAACCCCCGATGAACAACGCCCAGTCCCAGTTGTAGCGCCAGGTCAGACTCTCCCGCTTCGAACGATATTTGAAGCCGACGGGCCTTAGGATGAGCGCGAACAGGATCGCAAACATCGCGAGGTAGAAGCCCGAGAACGAGACCGCGTAGAGCGGCGGCCAGGCAGCGAAGATCGCGCCGCCGCCCAGGATCAGCCACACCTGGTTACCCTCCCAGACCGGCCCGACCGTGTTGATGACGATGCGCCGCTCGACATCGTTCTGACCCGCGAAGGGCAGGAGCATCCCCACGCCCAGGTCGAACCCGTCCGAAAGCGCAAAGCCGATCAGAAGGACGCCCAGAAGAACCCACCAGATGAGGCGGAGCGCGTCGTAGCTTAGCAAATCATGCAGGATCATGGCATCACTCCGCTGGCGTCACGATGGGTTTCGGGATGAGCGGCGCCTCCGGCTCGTAATCCGGCTGCGGGCCCTTGCGGATGGCGGCCAGCATGAGTTTGACCTCGATCACGATCAGCGTGGCATAGATCAGAGTGAACCCGATGACCGTCATCAACACCGTTCCGGCCGACAGGTCGGAGACGCTGAGGAATACCGGCAATACCCCTTCGACTGCCCAGGGCTGACGGCCGTATTCGGCCAGGATCCAGCCGCATTCCGCCGCAATCCAAGGCAAAACCATCGCCCAGACCGCCACTTTCAGCAACCAGGGGTGCCGATCTAGCGATCGCCTCGTGCTCATCACGAAGAAGGTGCCCATCAGCAGGATGTTGAAGAACCCGACAGCCACCATGATCCTGAAGACCCAGAACAGCACCGGCACGTTGGGCACCGTGCTCCAGGCCGCGCGGTCGATCTCATCCTCCGTCGCCAGCCGCGGATCGTCGATATACTGCTTGAGCAGCAGCGCATATCCGAGATCGTCCTCCCTCTCGGCGAAGGAAACACGCGCCGCACCGGAAGCGGCCGCGTCAGGCTCTGCCCGGATGGTCTGGAGCGCGTCATAGGCGATCATGCCCGACCGGATCCGCTCCTTCGCATGTTCGACAAGATCGAGGATCCCCGGAATTTCGGTGGTGAGCGAGCGCGTGCCGATCAGCCCCATGACCCACGGGATACGGATCGCGTAACGGTTCTCCCTTGCCTCCATGTCGGGGATGGCGAACAGGGTGAAGGGAGCGGGCGCAGGTTCCGTTTCCCACATGCCTTCCAGCGCCGCCATCTTCATCTTCTGATGCTCGGAGGTGAGATAGCCCGACTCGTCGCCGAGCACCACGACCGACAGCGCAGCCGCAAGCCCGAAGGAGGCCGCGATGGTGATCGACCGTTTGGCGACGGCGACGTGCCAGCCGCGCAGCAGATACCAGGCCGACACTCCCAGCACGAAGACCGACGCCACGACATAGCCCGCAGAAACGGTATGCACGAACCGCGCCTGCGCGACGGGGTTCATCAGCACCTCGAAGAAGCTGCCGACCTCCATCCGCATCGTATCGGGGTTGAAATGCGCCCCCACCGGGTTCTGCATCCAGCCATTGGCGATAAGGATCCAAAGGGCCGAGAAGTTGGAGCCGATCGCGACGCAATAGGTTGCGATGAGGTGGCCCACCTTCGACATCTTGTCCCAGCCGAAGAAGAACAGACCGACAAAGGTCGCCTCCAGAAAGAACGCCATCAGCCCCTCGATGGCCAATGGCGCGCCGAAGATGTCGCCGACGTAATGGCTGTAATAACTCCAGTTCATGCCGAACTGGAATTCCATCACGATGCCGGTCGCCACGCCGAGCGCGAAGTTGATGCCGAAGAGCGTGCCCCAGAACTTGGTCATCTGGCGCCAGATCACTCGGCCCGTCATGACATAGACGGTCTCCATGGCGGCAAGCATGACGGACAGGCCAAGCGTGAGCGGCACGAACAGGAAGTGGTAGAGCGCCGTCAGGGCGAATTGCAGGCGCGAGAGGGTAACGACGTCAAAAAAATCCATGGCTGGCCTTTCCGGGCGAGCTCTTGCTCCGTTCCAAGGCGTCCGCGGCGCGCGGGCGTCGGTCTGGCAGGGGCGCGGCCGTCCTAATCGGGACGCAGCGCCGAAAGGGCGGCGGTATAGCCCGCCTCCCCTGGCCGATGGATGCGGGCGATCCGGCCCTCCTCCATCGCGATCAGCAGGTCGGCGCCGTCCGCCTCCCGCTGCACATGGGTCACGATCACCATTGTGTGACCGGACCGGTGCAATTCAAGCCGCTGGGCGATATCCCGTGCCGTTGTTGCATCTATGCCCTCCGTCGGCTCGTCGAGCAGCCAGAGCGGCGCGGGCCGGAGAAACAGCCGTGCGAGGGCCAGCCGGCGGGCCTCTCCGCCAGACAGGCCGATACCCCCCTCGCCCAGCGGAAAGGCAAGGCGAGCGGTGAAGCGGTGGAGCCCTGCGTCCTCCAGCCCGCGGACCAGCGCCGCGTCATCGGCGCAGGGGGCAGCAAGGCGGAGGTTATCGGCGAGGCTGTCCTGAAAAAGCTCGTTCCGCTGGGTCAGCAAGGTAGACGGCAGGGCGGCCACCTCTCCCCGCCTCGCCCGGATCTCCCCCGCGAGCAGCAGAAGAAGCGTCGATTTACCCGCCCCTGACGGGCCGATGACGGCGGCCTTCTCCCCCCTCCGCAGGGTCAGTGTGATGTCATGCAGCGTTTCCCCGCGCGTGACGGGACCAGCGGCAACATGCCGCAACACCACGGCCTGCCCATCAGGCGGGAGGGGAAGCGGCGCAGGCGAAGGCAGCATCCCCAACCGGGGGCCAAGCCGCCGCGCCGCCACCCGCGCGCGGGAAGCCTCAGCGCCCACCCGCCGCAACGCGGCCAGCGGATCACCTGCCGCCACGGCCAGCAGAATGCAGAAAGCCGCCACCGGCACACCGATACGGTTTTCCGCCACCATCCCTGCAACGGCGAGTGTCACAGCCGCGATCAGCACGGCGCTGAGGGCGGTCGCGCCAACGCCGGCAGCGACCTCGACGCGATTGGCACGGTCGTCCGCGCGCCCCAGTGCGTCATCCAAAACGGCAATACGTTCGCATTCTGCCGCAAGACGGCCGGTCATCGCGTAATCCGCCTGATTTCGCACAAGCGTGATCACATGGCCGCGCAAACCCTCCAGCCATCGGCTGCGCGCATATATCGCGGATGACCCCGCCCGGAGCGAGAGCAGCGGAATGATCGCCACCGCCGCCATGAGCACGATGAAGGCGCCAACACCCAGCACCGGCGAGACCAGCGACAATGCCAGCCCGACCGCCAGCCCCGCCAAGCCCGCCGCCGCCAGCGGGACGGCAACCCGCAGATAAAGGGAATCCAGCGCTTCGCTGTCGGCGCTGATCCGAAAAAGCAGGCGCGAGGGGCGGGTGGCAAGCGCGCCTGCAGCCTCGGCAGGGCTCCACCCCCGGAACAGGCGCACCCGCAGCTCCGCCAGCGCGCCCAGCGTCGCGCCGTGGGTCACCAGCCGCTCACCATAGCGGGCCACGGTGCGGAGAACGGCGAGCAGACGAATTCCCGCGGCAGGCATCAGGACACCGAAGCTCAGCGCCGTTGCCGTCGACAACCCCGCGAGCGCCGTCGCGGTGATGAACCATCCCGAAAGACCCAGCAGCGCGACACCCGCCAGAGCCGTAACCGCGGCAAGCCCTGCGCCGAGCAGAAGCCGCCGTTCCCGCCCTGCGGCAAGCGCGCGAACCACCGGGGCAAAGTCCTTGCGCATACGGGTCATGCCGCAGCCTCACTGCTTGCGGGAGCCATCGCGATGGTGCGGTCCAGCCGCGCGACAAGCCGGGGATCATGGGTGGCGACGATGAGCGTGCGGCCGCGGGCAAGCCTCAGTAATCCCTCCGTCACTGCATCCGCGGTCGCTCTGTCCAGATGGGCGGTTGGTTCGTCCGCGAGGATCAGGCCCGCAGGCGATGCGGCGGCGCGCGCCAGCGCCAGGCGCATCACCTCCCCGCCGGAGAGCCCTGCGCCGTCCTCACCAAGCGGCGTGCCACCGCGCAACGCGGCGAGGCGCGACAGCCCGGCCAATGACAGCGCCGCGGCGACGTCCTCATCGGAGATCTCCCGGCCTGCCCGCACATTCTCGGCGAGCGACAGCGGAAGAAGGTGCGGCTCCTGCCCCAGCCATGCCATCCCCGCGCGCAACGTCGCGGCGCCCTCCCCCGCCATGGGCACCCCGCCCAGGAGCACCCGGCCGGAGGCAAGCGGCACGAGACCCGCGATCAGGCCGATGGCAGTGGACTTGCCGGACCCGCTTGGCCCGGTCAGGGCGACGTGCTCACCCGCCGCCACGCTGAAGCTTACCGGGCGGCTGTCCTCCCGGGCGGGCTGTGCTGCTTCCAGCAGTACCGAGGGCGGTTTCACCTCCTCCCCCGACCGGATGGGCCGGGACAGAGCACCGGCGAACGTCATCCCGGAGTGGACAAGCCCGTCCAGCTTGTCGAGCGCCGCCTCCCCTGCCGCCCGATCGTGCCACACCGCCGCCAGGTCCCGCATCGGTTCGAAGAACGCGGGCGCAAGCAGCAGAATGAACATCCCTTCCGGCAGCGAAAGCCGTGCCCCCCAAGCCCCGAAGGGCAACGCTCCCAACAGGTGAAAGCCCACATAGACCGCCACCATCGCCACCCCGAGAGCCGAAAAAAGCTCCAGCACCGCGGAGGAAAGAAACGCGATCCGCAGCACTGCCATGGTCCGGTCCCGAAGATCGCCCGCCATCGCGGCCAGCCGGGCCTCCGCCCCACCCACGGCGCCCAACCCCCGGATCGTCGCCATGCCGCGCAGCCTGTCGAGCAGGAAACCGTTGAACGTGCCGACTGCGCCCAGTTGTGCCTCGCTCGCCGCCTTTGCCCGCCAGCCGATCAGCGCCATGAACAGCGGGATGACCGGGAGCGCGATGAGCAGCGCCAGCGCCGCCAGCCACGACAGCGGAAAGATCACCAGAAAGATCGCCACCGGCACCACCGTCGCCCGGAACCGCGCGGGGCGGAAGCGGCTTAGGTAGGGCACGATCAGTTCGGCCTGCTCGGCCAGCGCACTTGCCGCGAGCCCGGAGGAGGGGCGCGCCGCATCGAACGGGGCATGGCCGGCCAGCAAGGTGACCACCCGCGACCGGAGCCCGGACAGTTCCGCCCTGGCCGCGCGAAAGGCCAGCCGCTCCGACAGCGCCTGAACACCCGCCTGGACAAGGCGGAGAACCACAAAGCCCGCAACCGGCAGGAGAACGTCGCCGGAACCGGCCGCCATCCGCCCGATGCACACCGCAAGCAGCGCCGCCTGCGGCAACCACAGAAGTGACGCCAGCGTGGAGAGCGCCGAGGCCGCAGTGATCCTGTTCTTGTTCGGCAGAGTTTCCGTCATGGCGGACCGCCTCGTATGGACGTGTGTGATCTTCACACTAACCTTGAGGCGGAGGAAGGACTTATTCCGCCGACATAATGCCGCAGGCGGCGGAGAGGCTACTTTCAAAGTGGATTGCACTCGCCCGCAGCGGGTGAGAAGATGACTGGACCCAGCGGAAGCGAGGCGAAAATGATTGGGCGCGTGCTCGGTGGACTTGCGGCGATCGCTGTGGTGGGCGCGATCGGCTTCGGTATCTACGCCTGGCATCCAGCCATCGCGCCGGTGGCAAGGCCCGCGCCGGACAGCTTCGACCCGGCACTGGTTGAAAAAGGCCGAATTCTCGCTGCGGCCGGCTATTGCGCGACCTGCCACACCGCCTCCCGCGATGCGGCGCCCTATGCGGGCAACTACGCGATGAAGACGGATTTCGGCACGATCTACTCCAGCAACATCACGCCGGAGCCGGAGACCGGGATCGGCACATGGTCTGAAGCGGCCTTCGCCCGCGCCATGCGCCAAGGTATCGGGCAAAAGGGGGAGCATCTCTTTCCCGCCTTTCCCTACGACCATTTCTCCCGCATCACGGATGCTGATATCTCGGCGCTCTATGCCTATATCATGAGCAGTGTGCCGCCGGTGAAGGCCGTGAAGCAGACGAATGAGCTGCCCTTCCCGCTCGACCTGCGGTTCCTTCAGGCTGGCTGGAAGCTCCTCTTTGCGGATCTGCATCCCTTTGTGCCCGACCCCGGAAAACCCGTAGAATGGAACCGTGGCGCCTATCTGGCGGAAGGCATCGCCCATTGCGGCGCCTGCCACACGCCGCGCAACAGTCTTGGCGCGGAGCAGAAGGCCGCGCAGTATGAGGGCGCGCCCATCGACAACTGGTATGCACCGCCCCTGACCGCGCGGAACCCCGCGGGCGTTCCCTGGCGCGCGGCGGACTTTCACGACTACCTCGCAACCGGGGCGACCACCTATCACGGCGCGGCTGCGGGGCCGATGGCGCCCGTGGTGCATGCGGGGATCCGTGAGCTCCCCGACAGCGACCTCTGGGCCATCGGCATCTATCTGGGCGATATCGTCGGCGCCCCTCCCGCGGATGAAGGGCAGAGCCCCGCCGTTCTCGCCGCGTTGCAGGCAGAGGCGCCGCAGGCGGACTACCGGCTTCAGGAAGGGCAGCGTCTCTATGCGACGGCCTGCGCCTCCTGTCACTACAACAGCGGGGAGATCGTGAAGGGGCGGCCCGATCTGGGCATCAACTCCTCCACGCGGCTCTCCGATCCGGCCAACCTGATCCACGTGATCCTTGACGGGCTGCGCGCCGATCAGGGAATGACGGGCATCGTCATGCCCGCCTTCGGCCATGCGCTTGATGACGGTCAGGTGGCCGCCATCGCCGCCTATCTGCGCGCGACCCGCACGACGGAACGTCCTTGGCCCGATCTGGAAAAGGCCGTGGCGCGTATCCGTGCGGAGCCGCCGCTTGCACATTGAACGGGTCAGGAGGTGACCAGATGACCAAGTTCACCCTGAACGGACAGCCGGTGACAGTGGATGCCGAGGATGACACCCCGCTCCTCTGGGTGATCCGTGACATCGCCGGGCTTACCGGGACGAAGTTCGGCTGCGGGATCGGCATGTGCGGGGCCTGTACCGTGCATGTCGGCGGGCGCGCGACGCGATCCTGCATCACGCCGCTTTCGTCGGTGGAAGGCACGGAGATCACGACGATCGAGGGTTTGCACCCCGACGGCACCCATCCCGTGCAGAAGGCATGGCGGACAATCCGCGTGCCCCAGTGCGGCTACTGCCAGCCCGGCCAGATCATGCAGGCAGCGGCCTTTCTGAAAGACATCCCCGACCCGACCGATGCCGACATAGACGCGGTGATGACGGGCAATCTGTGCCGCTGCATGACCTATGTCCGCATCCGCAAGGCCATCCGCGCGGCTGCGGCCGAACTCCGGGAGACGACCAATGGGTAACCTTCGTCTTCCGCCGCGGGGAGAGGGCATCCGTGGCCTGACCCGGCGCGGTTTCCTCATCACCATGACAGCCGCGGGCGTCACTTTCGGCTATGCCCGCCACGCATTCGCCGCGATGGACCCGGCCCAGCCGGATGGGGTGCCGGTGCCGCCCGTGGGCGCCGTCTTCGAGCCGACGATCTGGTACACGATCGACAGTCAGGGAAAGGTGGAGGTCAACATCATCCGGGCGGAGATGGGCCAGCATGTCGGCACCGCCATCGCCCGGATCCTCGCGGACGAACTGGACGTTCCGTGGGCGGATGTGCGCATCACCCATGTGGACAGCGCCGCGAAATGGGGCATGATGGTGACGGGCGGAAGCTGGTCCGTCGCACAGAGCTGGGGAATATACCGGCAGGCGGGCGCCGCCGGGCGCACCGCCCTGACCGAAGCCGCCGCCGCCCGCTGGAACGTATCTCCGGCAGATTGCGTGGCGCGGGAGGGGCGCGTGACCTCCGGCGCTAATTCCCTTTCCTACGGGGAACTGATCTCGGACGGCATCACGCGCGCTTTCACGGAGGATGAGCTGAAGGCGCTGCCGCTGAAGCCCGTCGGCGATCTGCGGCTTGTCGGTCAGGATGTCGAGGCGCTGGACATTCCGAACAAGATCACCGGCAAGACGATCTTCGGCATCGACGCGAAGATCGACGGCGCGGTCTGGGCTGCACCCATCCTGCCGCCGACGCGCGTCGGCTCCAAGGTCAAGGCCGTTGACGACAGCGCCGCAAAGGCGGTGAAGGGCTATCAGCAGACCATCACGCTCGACGATGCCTCCGGGACCGTTCCGGGATGGGTCATGGTCATCGCCTCAAGCCACCTTGCCGCGCAAAGGGCGGCGGCACAGGTCAAGGTCACCTGGGACGCGGGGCCGACCGCCAAGGTGACGGAGGGCGATATTCTCGACCACGCGCGCAAGCTCATCGCGGACGGGAAAACCGGTGCGATCCTCGACACGGGTGACAGCGACACGGCCCCCGCCTTTGCCGCTGGGGCGGACAAACTGGAGGCGGAATATACCACGGCGACCGTGCTTCACTTCCAGCTGGAGCCCCTGAATGCCGCCGCCTTCCGCAACGCCGACGGCATCTGGGAGATCCATACCGGCAACCAGTGGCAGTCGTTGATCCTGCCAAGCCTCGCCGCCGCGCTCGGCGAGCCGGCGGACCGGATCGTGATGCGCACCTACATGCTGGGCGGCGGATTCGGACGGCGGCTGAACGGCGACTATGCCGTTCCGGTCGCGCTCGCCTCCAAGGCGCTGAACGGCAAACCGGTCAAGATGATCATGACGCGCGAACAGGACGTGCTGTTCGACAGCCCCCGCTCCGCCTCCGTGCAGCGTGTGGCCATGGCCTTCGACACGCAGGGGCAGGTCACCGCGATGGAGCATGACGCGGCCGCCGGCTGGCCGACACAGGTGATGGCACCCCCTGCCTTGCCCAAGGCCGCGAATGGGGAACCCTACGATCCCTTTGCGATTTCCGGCGCCGACCATTGGTACAGCGTGGGCAAGCAGAAGGTCCGCGCGATTTCCAACGATCTTGCCAATGCCACCTTCCGGCCTGGCTGGCTCCGGTCTGTCGGGCCGGGCTGGACGATCTGGGCGGTGGAGAGTTTCATGGATGAGGCGGCCCACAAGCTCGGCCGTGATCCGCTTGAGTTCCGCCTGTCGCTGCTCCGGCCGGAGGGAAGGAACGCGGGGAGCGCGCCGCTTGCGGTGGGCGGTGCCTCGCGGCAGGCAGCCGCGCTCCGCCGTGCGGCAGAGATGATCGGCTGGGGCAGCGAAATGCCGGCCGATACCGGCATCGGCCTTGCGACCAGCTTCGGGCAGGAGCGTGACATGCCGACATGGGTGGGCTGCGGCGCGCGTGTGCACGTGGACCGCAAAACCGGCTATGTCAGGGTAGAGAAGCTCGCAATCGCCACGGATGCCGGCATCATCGTAGACCCGGATGGCGCGATGGCCCAGACGGAGGGCGCAACTCTTTGGGGTCTGTCCATGGCGCTCTATGAGGGGACGGAGTTCGAGGGCGGAAATGTGCGCGATCACAACCTCGATACCTATACACCGCTCAGGATGATCGACACGCCGGAGATCGACATCGCCTTCCTGCCCAGTACGGAAGCCCCCGTGGGGCTGGGAGAGCCGGCAACCACGGTCGTGGCTCCGGCCATCGGCAATGCGATCTTCAACGCGGTCGGTATCCGAATGCGGCACCTGCCCATCATGCCGGACGCCATTCTGGCCGCTCTCGGCCAGACGGCACAGAAAACCTAATCGAGACGGAAGGCGGCGGCGACGCCGCTTTCCGCATTGGGCGCGATCCACAGATCGAACCAGCCCGGATCGGCGGTGGGCTGCATGTCCGGCCCGAGATAGGCCAGTTCACCCACCCCCAGATCAAAGCTCACCTCAACCGCGCCGCCTGCGGGTACGGTGACATTCCTGAAGGCCTTCAGCAGTCGCCGTGGTTGCACCACCTGGGCGGCCCTGTCGCGCAGGTAAAGCTGGGCCACCTCCTCCGCATCCCGGGCCCCGTCATTGACCAGCCGCGCCGTGGCCGTAAGCCGACCGCCTGCCATCAGCCGCTCCGCCGACAACCGGGGCGGCTCATAGCGGACCGACCCGTAGGTCAGACCATGTCCGAAGGGATAGAGCGCGCCATCGGGCAGGTTGCGATAATGCGCGGTATAGGCCTGATCCGCTGCCTGCGCGGGCCGGCCCGTGGACAGGCGCGCGTAGTAGAAGGGCTGCTGCCCCGTCCTGAGCGGAAAGCTCACCGGCAGGCGACCGGACGGGGCGGCCGAGCCGAACAGCAGGTCAGCCACGGCATTCCCCTCCTCCTGCCCCAGAAACCATGTGACCATGATGGCATCGGCCTCTGCCACACTGCCGGTCAGGGCCAGGGCGCGCCCGGTTTTGAGCAGGACCACAACGGGCCGACCGGCCTGCATGACGGCCTCGACCAGCGCAGCCTGCTGCGGCGGCAGGTCGATTTCGGTGCGGGAATGACCCTCGGCGGACATCCACTGGCTTTCCCCCACCGCCAGCAGGACGACATCCGCGGCGCCTGCCGCAGCAACCGCCGCGTCGATGCCGCCCGGCAGGTCGCTCTCGATCCCGGAGCCGGGGACCACGGTCAGCCGGCCGGGATCGGCGATGGCTGCGCGAATACCGGCCTCCAGCGTGACCGCATGCTCCCGCTCACCGAAGATCGACCACGGGCCGAGCACGTTGTCCGCATCTGTGCCGAAAGGGCCGATCAGCGCGAGCCGAAGATCGGGGCGAAGCGGCAGCAGCCCCCCCTCGTTCCTGAGCAGAACGACAGAGCGGCGCGCCGCCTCCCGCGCCAGCGCGACATGGGCGGGCGCGCGGACCACCCGCGCCTCCCGTTCCGAATCCATCCCCCGCCACGGATCGTCGAACAGTCCGAGCGCCTCCTTCACCCGCAGGACGCGGCGCACCGCATCATCCAGCCGGGCCATCGGCACCACGCCTTCCGCCACCAGCTCCGGCAGGTAACGCTGGTAGAGGCGGCTGTTCATCGACATGTCCACTCCCGCCAGAAAGGCCAGACGCACCGCATCGCGCGCGTCCTCTGCAAAACCATGCGAGACAAGCTCCGCATCGGCGGTGTAATCGGACACGACATAGCCGCGGAAACCCCATTCCCGCCGCAGCACCTGTTGCAGCAGCCAAGGGTCGGCAGTGGCTGGGATCCCGTTGACCGTATTGAACCCGCACATCACGGAGCACGCGCCCGCGTCGAACGCAGCCCGGAAGGGCGGCAGATACACCTCTCTCAGCACCCGCTCCGACAGCTCCGCCCCCGCATAATCCAGCCCGCCTTCCGCCGCGCCATAGGCCGCGAAGTGCTTCGGCGTGGCGACGAGGGAGGAGGCGTCCCGCAGATCGTCTCCCTGAAACCCGCGCACCCGGGCTGCAGCGAAAAGGCGACCGAGAAGGACGTCCTCTCCCGCCCCCTCCACCACGCGGCCCCAGCGTTGATCCCGCGCGATATCCACCATCGGGGCATAGGTCTGATGGATGCCGGAAGCGCCCGCTTCCGTTGCGGCGGCGCGGGCCGTGCGGGCGGCGAGATCGGGATCCCAGCTGGCCGTCTCCGCCAGCGGCACGGGAAAAATCGTCCGCAACCCGTGAATGACATCGGCGGCCAGCAGCAGCGGTATGCCCAGCCGGCTTTCCTGCACGGCCAGACGCTGGGCATACCGCGCCTGCGCCGCGCCGATTCCGTTGAAAAGCGCGCCGATCCGGCCCTCACGGATCTCCTGCGCCACGGCCTGCTGGCCGGGATCGAAGGCGTCGGGATTGACGTTTCCCGGCCGCCAGCGGAACGGGTCGTTGACGAGCGTCAGTTGCCCCGCCTTTTCCTCCAGGGTCATACGGTCCAGCAGTGTCTCGATCCGCTGCGCCTCGCCCCGTGCGGGAACAACCGAAAGCAGCACCGGCATCGCGGCCCCAGCCAGAAGAAGATCACGCCGGCTCATTCGGAGGCTCATGGTTTCGCTGTTCAGGGAGGTCCGTCGCGATTTAGACCTCACGCGCGCCGCTTGGCAAGCCTCGCCCCATGCTCGCCCCATGCTCGCCATGGGCCACGTCCATATGGGCCACGTCCCTGCTCTGCGGCGCTGACGCACGGCTGCACCCGCCACGTCGCACCTTGCCGAGAGGCAAAAATGCCGCATGTTGTCGCAGGGTGGATTGCCTCTCGCCGTCGTCAGGCTTAACCCGCCCCCAATATCTCCATAGCGGAAAAGCCGATGAGCGATACCACAGTCGCAGCTCCCTCCGATCTGCCCCCGGCGGCGCTGCTGCCGCATTCGCGCAAGATGACGATCTTTGCTCTCCTGATGCTCACGATCTTCATGGCGATGCTTGACGTGCAAGTGGTTTCCACGGCGCTGCCCGCGATCGTCAGTGACCTGCACGGGGCAGAGCGGATCGGCTGGATCACCGCCGCCTACATGCTTGCCCAATGTGCCACCATGCCGATCTACGGCAAGCTCGGCGACATGTTCGGCAGGAAGCCCGTGCTGTTGTTTGCCGTTGTGCTGTTCCTCGTCGGCTCCTTCGCCTGCGGCCTCGCGCCGGACATAAACTGGCTGATCGCGGCCCGCGTTCTCCAAGGGCTTGGCGGCGGTGGCGTCATGGTCAGCGTCTTTTCGGTGAACGCCGACCTTTTCGAGCCGCGGGAACGGGCGAAGTATCAAAGCTTCACCAGCCTCGTGCTCATGTGCGCGGCTTCCATCGGCCCGGCGCTTGGCGGAACGCTCACGCAGATATGGGGCTGGCGCAGCATCTTCCTCATCAACCTTCCGATCGGCGCGGTGGTGATGCTGGGTCTTACCATCCTGCTGCCGCGGCGGCGCAAATACATGCGACGCAAGATCGACGTGGCGGGGGCGGTGACGCTGACAATCGCCATCATCAGCATCGTCATGCTCGCGGACGTGCAGCAGGTGTTCGAGGGACACGCGGCCCTCGGCGCGGCGGGGCTTGCAACGCTTGCGATCGTGAGCATCCTGCTTTGGGTGCGGTTCGAGCGGCGGGCGGCGGAACCGATCATCCCGCTGTCTCTCTTTCAGAGCCGCAGCTTCCCGCTTCTCCTCCTCATCGGGGCGGCGAACGGGGCCATCGCCATCGGTCTCGTGAATTATCACGCGATCTATCTTCAGCTTTCGACAGGTCTCGCCCCCGCGAAAGCGGGCCTGTTCTTCATCGCGATCACCTGCGGCATGGCCATAGGCTCGCTCATCGCGGGGCAGGTCATCTCCCGGACGGGACGGCTGCGGGAACTGTTGTTGATCGGCATGGGCTTTGCCTCGCTCGGGCTGTGCGTATTGGCCTATCTCCCGGCGGGGCAAACTTCCTATGGGGTGGTGGGCGCCGTCATGATGGCAATCGGCTTTTCCAATGGGCTCGTCCAGCAGTCGCCGGTGATCGGCGTTCAGGCAGAGGCGCCGCGCAAGGATGTAGGCGCCGCGACAGGGGCCGTTACGCTCGTCCGCATCGCCGGGGCGGCCGTCGCGGTTTCCATCTACGGCGCGATCGTGTCGGCCCATCTGGAGAGCGCCGGTTCCCCCGGGCTGGAAGGCCTGCGGGCCGAGGTCGCGGGTGGAGGTCCGGGGGCGCTCGCGGCGGAGGCGCTCGTCTCGACGACCTATCACACGCTTTACCTCACCTCTGCCACCATTGCTCTCGCAGGGCTGATCCTTGCGATCCTGCTGCCCCGGAAGCGGCTGGCGGGTTAGCAGGGCAGGTCAGTCCTCGTAGATCATCTTCCGGGTCATGCCGCCGTCAAGCACCAGAACCTGACCGGTCATGAACCCGGCAGAAGCAAGATATAGGACCGCCTCCGCTACATCCGCAGGCGTTCCCACCCGCCCCGCCGGATGCTGGGCATGGTCGCGCGGGCCAAGGCCGGCACCTTCCGCGATCCATCCAGGTGCAATCGCATTCACCCGGATACGCGGGCCAAGGCTCACGGCAAGCGCGTGGGTCAGCGCGATCAACGCGCCCTTGGACGCGGCATAAGGTTCGGTCTCCGGCTCCGACATGACGGCGCGGGTGGACGCCATGTTGACGATGGACCCGCCCGCCCGAAGCCGGGGAATGGCCGCCCGCGTGACAAGAAAGGCTCCGGTCAGATGGCTGTCCACCACCCGCCGCCATTCGGCAAGCGACATCTCCGCCAGAGGCCCGCCATAGGGTTTCGCGATCCCGGCGTTGTTCACCAGCAGGTCGATCTCGTCCCAGCCCAGCATTTCGAAAGCCGCTGCGACGGAACCCTCGTCCGTCACGTCGCAGATCACCTGCTGCGCCGCGCCCGCCCCCTCCCGAAGGTCGAGTGAGGCGACATCCCACCCTGCCGAGGCCAGAGCCTCGCAGAGTCCCGTGCCGATGAGGCCGGCACCCCCTGTCACGATCGCGCGTTTCATGGGCGGGAGATAGCGCTTCCTCCCGCCGCTGCCAGCTCAGATCAGCCGCACCAGCCGCAGCGCATCATGGATGGCCGCGTGAACATTCCGCGCGGCCACAGCATCGCCGATCCGGTAAAGCCGGTAACTCCCGGAGGCGTTCGCGACGATCCTCTGCGGCGCACCCGTGACAAGCGCCGCGTAATCCACGGCACCCCCGTTCAGCGACCCCGGCTTCAGCGCGAAGTAGATGTCATCAAGGGGTCGTGTGCCATGGTTGACGACAACCTGATCCACCCGCCGCTCCTGCACCGCGTCGCCATAATCGCTGCCCAGCCGCGCGATAAGGCCGTTCCCGTCACGCGACACCTCCTGAACGCGCCAGGTCACGGTCATGACCGCGCCTGCCTTCTGCAGGGACCGCACGTAGGGGACGAGGTTCATGCTCATCACCTCCGGGGCGACGTTCCGGTCGGGGAACACGATCTCCACCTGCCCGCCGTTTCTGGCGATCATGTCTGCGGCCTGCAATCCGGCATGGTCGCCCGCATCGTCGTAGATCAGCACGTTCCGTCCCGGTGCCGCGTCGCCCGACAGGATATCCCAGGCAGAGACGGTCAGGTCATCGCCCCTGGCAAGGACGGGGCCGTCCGGCATTCCCCCGGTCGCCACGACCACCACATCGGGCCGGGTTTCCGCCACGGTCTCCGCTTCGGCATAGGTGTTGAAACGGAAGCTGACACCCCGCCGCTCGCATTCCGCCATACGCCATCCGATGACGGAGAGCATCTCCCGCCGCCGCTCGCTGCGCGCGGCAAGGCGGAGCTGCCCGCCGGGTTGGGCGGCTGCTTCCAGCACGGTCACCGCATGACCCCGCTCCGCCGCCACCCGCGCCGCTTCCAGACCCCCGGGGCCTGCGCCGACCACGGTCACGCGCAGCGGGTGCTCCGACGGCGCGATGCGATGCGGAAGCTCGATCTCGCGCCCGGAGGAGGGGTTGTGCAGGCAGAGCGCCATGCCACCCTGATAGATGCGGTCGAGGCAATAGTTCGCCCCGACACAGGGACGGATGCGTTCCTCCTCCCCCGCCAGCAGTTTGGCCACCAGATGCGGGTCGGCCAGATGGGCCCGCGTCATCCCGACCATGTCGAGCGCGCCGCTCGCCACCGCGTGCCGCGCCGTGGCAAGGTCCGGTATCCGCGCGGCGTGAAACACCGGAAGCCCGGTCGCCGCCCGGATACGGGCCGCGAAATCCAGATGCGGCGCCGCGGGCATGCCCTGTATGGGAATGACATCGGTCAGGCCCGGATCGGTGTCGATATGCCCCCGGATGACGTTGAGGAAATCGACCATGCCGGAGGCCGTCAGCCGCTCCGCGATCCGAAGGCCCATCTCGCCGTCGATCCCGCCGGGCAGCCGCTCGTCAAAAGTCGCCCGCAGCCCCACGATGAACTCCGGGCCGCAGCGCCTTCGGATCTCCGACAGCACATCGAAGGTCAGCCGGAGGCGGTTGTCCAGATCGCCGCCATAAGGCGCCTCCAGCGTATTCGTCAGCGGCGACCAGAACTGGTCGAGCAGGTGGCCGTAGCATTCGAGTTCGATCCCGTCGAGACCCGCCGCCTGCATCCGCTCCGCCGCGTCGGCATAATCTCCGATGATCCGCGCGATGTCCCACTCCTCGACACGCTTCGGAAATGCCCGGTGCGCCGCCTCCCGCTCCCCGCCGGAGGAGACGACGGGCAGCCAGTCCCCCTGGTCCCACCGTGTCCGGCGCCCCAGATGGGTGAGCTGGATCATCACCGCGGCCCCTGCCTCATGGCATTCATCGGCCAGCTCGCGCATCCACGGCACGACCTCATCCTTCCAGGCGAGAATGTTGTTGAACGCAGGCGGGCTGTCGCGTGAAACGGAGGCCGATCCGGCGGTCATCGTCAGGGCCACACCCGCCCGCGCCCGCTCGCCGTGATAGGCGCGATAACGCGCCTTCGGCATGCCGTCCTCGGCATAGGCGGGTTCGTGGCTGGTGATGAGGATGCGGTTGCGAAGCGTGAGATGCTTCAACTGGTAAGGCTGGAGGAGCGGATCGTTGGACATCATGACCTCTGGCTATCGGCCACAGGCTTCTCCCAAATCCCCTCGCAGGCAAGCACTGAACTGCCGTTGGCGCGCATGTGATTGCCCGTGGGCAGCAGGGTGTTGCCCCGCCGCGCCGGCCCGCCCTTTCAGTAGGCGATGGTGAAGCGGGCGCGGCTGTGGTGCGGAGTATCCACCTCATCCAGCAGGGCGACAGCGAAATCCTCATAGGAAATCCTGCTTTCCCCCGCCGCATCGACCAGCAACTGATCCCCGCCAAGGCGGAACGTCCCGGTCCGCTCCCCGGGGCCAAACATCGCGGCGGGAGAGAGGAAGCTCCAGTCCACATCCGTCACGCCCCGCAACGTGTCGAGGAAATCGGCACCCGGCAGCGCCTCGGACTTGTAGGCATCCGGGAATTCCGGCGTATCGACCAACCGCTTTCCGGGAGCGACCTCCAGCGACCCTGCCCCTCCCACGACCAGCAGCCGCGGAATGCCCGCCTCCCGCACGAGGGCCAGCACCTGATCCGCCGTCACATCGGCAAACCGTGCGGCGCTGATGAGCAAGTCGGTGCCGGCAAGGGATTTCGCCAGCGCATCCGTCTGCGCCGTCACATCGCCCTGCACGAAAGTCACACCCTGGGGAAGCGCTTTCGCCGGCGCCTTGCGGCCGATGACGGTGACCGAATGGCCGCGCCGCAGCGCTTCCGCCACCAGCCCTTGTCCGACATTCCCCGTGCCGCCCAGAATAGCAATCTGCGCCATGATCCGTCTCCATATGGTAACAAAACGTAACCTGCATATTGACGCAAACGGGAGACAGGCTCAAGAAGGGCCAACAACGTTGCAAGGTAACCTTGGAGACCCCCGATGACGCTCCACCGATCCACAGCCATCTATGCACCTGACTGTCCCGTCCGGGACGTTCTCGACAGGTTGGGCGATCGGTGGAGCACGCTGATCCTTCAGCATCTGGCCGAAAGACCCCTCCGGTTTTCGGAACTGCTCCGCGCGATCGACGATGTCTCCAAGCGCATGCTTTCCCGCACCCTGCGCGCGCTCGAGGAAGACGGGCTGATTACCCGCACCGTCTATCCGCTGAAGCCGCCCGCAGTGGAATATGCGCTCACCCCCTTGGGAGAGAGCTTTCTGCCGCATATTGAGGGATTGGTCCGCTGGGCCGGGGAACACCATACTGCCATCCGCGCGGCCCGCGCGGCCTTCCAGCAGGCGCGGGAGGAAACGCTGGTCTGATCAGAGGGCTGGCCTGATCCAAAGGGCCGGTATGATCAGAAAGGGTTGTCCAGCCGCACGCCCGTCGGCAGAAAATCCGCGACATTGCCTGTCACCACCACCGCATCGCGAGCCAGTGCGCTCGCGGCGATCATCAGATCGGCCCCGTCATGGCCGATCTCCGCCGAAAGCCGCCCCCAGATCAGCGCATCCTCCGCACCGAAGGGCAGGATCCGGTCGGAGAACAGCAGGACCGTGCGCTCCACCCAGTCGCGAAGGTCGGCGGCAAAGGCGGGGTTCCGCGCCTCCTGCCGACGGATGCCGCGCTCGATCTCCCCCAGCGTGATGACGGAGAGGAACAGCTCCTCCTCCGGTCGGGCCGCCAGCCAACGCGCGACCTGCGGGGCCCTGTCCGGTCGTCGCACGGCGGAGATGACATTGGTATCGAGGAGATACATCAGAAGTCCACGTCGCGCGGCCTGACCTTCGGGCGTGAGACATCCTCCAGCCCGGGAAAATCCAGCAAATGCGACACGAAACTCCGCCGTCCCGCCTGCGCATCACGGACCAGACGCTGATATTCAGAAGCGGAAAGGACGACGACCGCGGGCTTCCCGCGACGGCTCACCTCCTGAGGGCGCCCGGAAAGCGCGGCGTCCACCACAGCGCTGAACCGGTTCTTTGCATCCTGTAGCGTCCACATGACACACCTGTCTAGCTATCTGGCTAGATAGATAGGACAAATGGTGCGCAAAGTCAAAGCCCGTGCGTGCTTTGAGCCGGGGCATCGAGCCCCGCCCCAAAGCGCTGCCGCGGACAAGACAGACGGGATCAGCCAAAGACCTTCGTCAGCGCCACGTCTATCGCGTCGGTGATCCGATCGATATCATCGGGCGTGGCGATCAGCGCGGGGCTGAGACAGAGCGTATTGTTCAGCCCCGGCAGCGACCGGTTCGTCACCCCGATGATGACACCCTGCGCATTGGCCTCCGCCACGACCCGCTGGGCCAGCTTTTCGTCCACCGGCTCCTTCGTCTTCCGGTCGGCGACCAGTTCCGCGCCCTGGAACAAGCCCTTGCCACGCACGTCCCCCACGACGGCATGCTTCTCCTTCAGCGCCTCCAGGTTGGCCATCAGCCGGCCCCCCATGGCAAGCGTGTTGTCCAGAAGCTGTTCGTCTTCGATGATCCGCATGTTCTCAAGCGCGGCAGCGGGGCCGGAGGCGCAGCCGCCGAAGGTGGAGATGTCGCGGAAATAGGACAGGGGATCGGCGGGATCGTCCTTGAACAGATCGAACACCGCCTCCGTCGTCACGGTGCAGGAGATGGCGGCATAGCCGGACGCGACACCCTTGGCCATCGTCACGAAGTCGGGCTCCACCCCGTAGTTCTGATAGCCGAACCACGTGCCCGTCCGGCCAAGACCGCAGACCACCTCGTCGATATGCAGCAGCACGTCATACTTACGGCAGATTTCCTGCACGCGCTCCCAATAGCCCTCCGGCGCCACGATCACCCCGCCCCCCGCGGTGATCGGCTCCAGGCAGAGCAGGCCCACCGTGTCCGGCCCTTCGCGCAGGATCACTTCCTCGATGGCATCGGCGGCCCGCTGGCCGTAGTTCTCGACATCCCATTGCTTGCGGTATTCAAGGCAATGCGGCACCTGCACGAACCCCTCCGGGAAGGGGCCGTAGAGCGCCGCGCGCTCCGGCTGCCCGGCGGAGGCCAGCGCACCGATGGTGGTGCCGTGATAATCGCGCTCCCGATAAAGGATCTTGTTCTTGCGGCCCTTGTGATGGCGCGCCGAGATCTGGCGGACCATCTTGAACACCTTCTCGTTCGCCTCGGAGCCGGAGTTCGAGTAATAGACCCGCGTCAGACCGGGCATCTTCTCGATCAGCTTTTCGGCGAACAGCGAACCGGGAATGGACCCCGCCGACTGCGCAAAATAGTTCATGCGGATCAGCTGGTCGCGCACGGCATTGGCAATGCTCTCCCGACCGTAGCCGACGTTGACCGTCCACACGCCGCCGGAGACGGCATCCAGAAACTCCCGCCCCGCCGCGTCCCAGACGCGCATCCCCTTGCCTTCCACGATGATGCGCGGATCGGCCGTTTCCAGCGCCTTGTGCTGCAACAGGTGGTGCCAGACATGGGCACGGTCGGTTTCGATCACATGGGAGAGATCGTTCTGAGAGAAGGGCAGGTTCATGGGGCAATCCGGGTCAAGAGTGTCCCGCGGTCAGCGGGCGATCCCGTGAGGATCGCGCGAAGCGCGCCGCGGATCAAGCACCGCATCACGCGGCGGGCCTGGAATGGCCGGGAAAATCGCGCCCCGCCAGCTTTCGCGGCATCGGCCCGCCCGTCGCCCAGTCGATGAGCTCCACCGTATGGACGACCGGCACGGCAGTGCCCGAGCCGATCTGCATCATGCAGCCGATATTGCCCGCCGCGATGACCTCGGGCGCCTTCGCCTCCAGCGTGGCAACCTTCCGCCGCTTCAGCTCGGCCGAGATCTCGGGTTGCAGCAGGTTGTAGGTGCCGGCGGAGCCGCAGCACAGATGCGGGTCGGCAGGCTCCACCACCTCGAACCCCGCGCGCTTCAGGGCGGTCTTCGGCGCGGTCTTCACCTGCTGGCCGTGCTGGAGCGAGCAGGCGGCGTGATAGGCCACGCGGATGCCCTGCGGGGCCTGCTCCGGCACACCCAGCCGCTCCAGCAGCTCGGAGATGTCGCAGGCAAGGCGCGACACCTCCGCCGCCTCCGCCGCCAGCGGGTCATTGCGGAACATGTGGCCGTAGTCCTTCATCGTGGTGCCGCAGCCGGAGGTGTTGATGACGATGGCGTCCAGCCCCTCCACCCCGGTGAAGGCCCGGATGGCGGCGGCGGCCTGCGCATGGGCCTCCCCCTCCCGGCCCATGTGATGGACGAGACTGCCGCAGCAGCCCAACCCGCGTGGGATCACCACCTCGCAACCCAGCCGGGTCAGCAGACGGATCGTCGCGTCGTTGATATCGCTGTCCAGCGCCCGCTGCGCGCAGCCGATGAGCAGGGCCACGCGCATCCGCCGCTCCCCCTCCGCCGGAAAGGTCTGCGCCGCATCGTTCGGGCTGGGCTTCGGCAGCGTCCGGGGCGCCATGTCCAGCATCGCCCGCAACCGCCGGTCCGGCATCAGCGCCGCGAAGGGCCGCGCGAGCTGCGCGCCCCTGAGCGCCAGCCGGAATCGCCCGGGATAAGGCAGGATCCGCGCCAGCATTCCCCGCAGCAGCCGGTCCATCCACGGGCGGCGATAGGTCTTTTCCACATGCGCGCGCGCGTGGTCTATCAGGTGCATGTAATGCACGCCGGACGGACAGGTGGACATGCAGGACAGGCAGGACAGGCAGCGGTCCAAGTGCTTGACCGTCTTTTCATCCGCCGGGCGGTTCTGCTCCAGCATGTCCTTGATGAGGTAGATGCGGCCGCGCGGGCTGTCCAGCTCATCGCCCAGCACCTGATAGGTCGGGCAGGTCGCGGTGCAGAAACCGCAATGCACGCAGGCGCGGAGAACCTGATTGGCGCGGGCAGTGCCCGGATCCTCCAGTTGCTCGGGCGTGAAATTGGTCTGCATCAGCCCATCCTTCCGGGGTTGAGAATGCCGCGCGGGTCGAACTGCGCCCGCAGACCCGCCGTCAGCGCCGCGATCGGCGGCAGTTCGGGCGGGAACGCTCCAGCTCCCGCGCCGCGTATCCGCGTGGCATGTCCGGCTAGCGGGCCAGCAAGCGCACGCGCGTCCGTTCCCTCGGGCAGCAGCGCCCAGACCAGCCCGCCGCCCCAGTCCAGCACCACGGGCGCATCCAGCCGCGCGACAAGGCGCGGCGCTTCCGAGGGCCGGATGTTGAAACGCCAGACATCACCCGTCTGCCCGTGGAACGGCCTGACCTCCGCCAGAGCACGCCACTGGTCCTGCCCGTCCACGATCTCAGCGGCACCAAAGGGCGCGAGCCGCCGCGCCAATGCGCCCGACCTGTGGCGGACGGAGCCTTCCAGCCCCTCCAGCCGCAGCATCGCACCGACGCCCGGCAGCCAGCCAGCCCCGCTCACGTCATAGGGCGAGGTCAGCCCGGAGGCGAGCGCCGGCACCGCTTCTCCCGCGCCGAGATCGGGGAGCACCACCGTGGCCTGGGCCTGCGCGGCGGGGAGCAGCTTGAACGCCACCTCCGTCAGCACGCCGAGGGTGCCCCAGCTCCCCGCCATGAGCTTGACAAGATCATAGCCGGTGACGTTTTTCATCACCCGTCCGCCGTTCTTCACCACCGTGCCGCTGCCATCCACGAACCGCACCCCGATGAGGCTATCGCGGCAGGCCCCCGCCTGCACCCGTCGCGGCCCCGAGGCATTCGCGGCAACCACCCCGCCGATGGTGCCGATCCCCGGCGCGCCGGTCAGCCCCGCCCAGTCGGCAGGCTCGAACGGCAGCCGCTGACGCTCCGCCGTCACCGCCGCTTCGACCTCCGCAAGCGGCGTGCCCGCGCCCACCACCAGCGTCAGCGCGCCCGGCTCGTAAAGGCGGATACCCCGCAGCCCGCCCGTCTCCAGCACGGCGGCGTTGGTTTCCTGCCGCCCCGTCGTCCGGGTGCCTCCCCCGCGGATTTCCAGCGGATCGGTCGCGAGGCGGATCGCCTCGGCCAGCTCTTCTTCACTTTCAGGTCGCATTCCGTCTCCGTTCAGGCTGCGACACGGCGCGAGGCGGTGACATGCAGCGGGAACACCTTGGCCGGGTTCAGCAGCCATTTCGGGTCGAACACATCCTTCACCCGCAACTGCGCCTCCAGATCGTCGGGGTTGAACTGCGCCTCCATCAGGTCGCGCTTCTCCACACCCACGCCATGTTCGCCGGTCAGGCAACCGCCGACCTCCACGCAGAGCCGCAGGATATCCGCGCCGAGCGCTTCGCAAAGCTGCAGATCGCCGGGCTTGTTCGCATCGAACAGGATCAGCGGGTGCATGTTGCCGTCGCCCGCATGGAACACATTCGCCACATCCAGCCCGTAATCGCGCGACATGTCGCCGATCCGGCGGAGCACCTCCGGCAGCGCGCTGACCGGAATGGTGCCGTCAAGACACATGTAATCGCCCATCTGGCCCATCGCGCCAAAGGCGGATTTCCGGCCAAGCCAGATGCGCCGCGCCTCATCCTCGGTCCGGGCCTCGCGGAATTCGACCGGGTCGTGGCGCTCCGCGATGGCCCGGATCAGCGCGATCTGCTCCGCGATCTCCGGCTCCGACCCCTCGACCTCCACGATCAGGAGTGCCTCGCAGTCGGGATAGCCCGCATGGGCAAAGGCTTCCGTGGCCACGATGCAGGGGCGGTCCATGAACTCGATGGCCACGGGCAGCACGCCCTCCCGGATGATGTCGGAGACACAGGCCCCCGCCACCTCGTTCGCGGCAAAGCCGATCAGCACGGGGCGCGCGCCTTCGGGCTTGGGCAGGATGCGCAGCCACGCCTCCGTCACGATCCCGAGCTGTCCCTCCGAGCCGCAGACGACGCCGAGCAGGTCGATCCCCGGTGCGTCGGACCACGGACCCCCGATTGTCACAACCTCTCCCGCCATGGTCACCAGCGTGACGCCCAGCAGGTTGTTGGTCGTCACCCCGTATTTGAGGCAATGCGCCCCGCCGGAATTCATGGCGATATTGCCGGAGATCGCACAGGCAAGCTGCGACGAGGGGTCGGGCGCATAGAAGAACCCGTCCGCCTCCACCGCCCCGGTGACGGAGAGGTTGGTGCGTCCTGCCTCCACCCGGATGAAACGGTCGTCGTAATCGACCTCCAGCACCCGGTTCATGCGCGCCAGGCCCACCACCACCGCATCCGCCGTGGGCATGGAGCCGCCAGCGAGGCTTGTCCCGGCGCCCCGCGGCACCACCGGCACACCCTCGGCATGCAGGATTTTCAGCGCCGCCGCGACCTCCGCCGTCGTGCGCGGCAGCACCACGGCGAGCGGCGGACAGCGATAGGCCGAAAGCGCGTCGCATTCATAGGCCAGCGTCTCCGCGGGATCGTCGATCACCGCATCCGCGGGCAGCGCGGCGCGAAGGGCCGCCACGACCGCAGCCTTGCGGGACAGGATCGCCGCATTCGGTTCCGGCATCTGCATGGTGGCTCCTCCCCTTCGCTCCCACAGGCCACAGTGGAGCCGCGCGGCGGACCGCGCAACCCCCTCAATATCCGTCAAACCCTCGCGGGCCGGCGGGATGGTGTTCCCTTCCCGTCAGGCGGGTGGCACACCGCGCGTTCGGCCGTGCCACCCCCGCGTCACTCCGATGTCAGGCGGCCTGCAGCGCCTTCGCCTCCCGGCGGCGGGCATGGAGCACCGGCTCCGTATACCCCGAAGGCTGCTCCACCCCTTTGAAGATCAGGTCATGCGCGGCCTTGAACGCAGGCCCGTCGAAGGCCGGAGCCATGGGCCGATAGGCCGGATCGCCCGCGTTCTGCCGGTCCACCTTCTCCGCCATGCGGCGCAGCGCGTCCTCCACCTCGGCCTTCGTCACCAGCCCGTGCACCAGCCAGTTGGTCACGTATTGCGAGGAAATCCGGCAGGTCGCGCGGTCCTCCATCAGCGGCACGTCGTTGATGTCCGGCACCTTGGAGCAACCGATCCCCTGATCCACCCAGCGGACGACATAGCCAAGGATGCCCTGACAGTTATTGTCCAGATCACGCGCCACCTCCTCCGCCGAGAGGTTCCGTCCCGCCAGCAGCGGCGGCGTGAGGAGGGTAGCGAGCGCCGGACGCTTGCGGGACTTCAGCGCCTCCTGACGGTCGGCCACGTTGACCAGGTGGTAATGCGTGGCATGCAGGACGGCAGCGGTCGGCGAAGGCACCCAGGCCGTCGTGGCGCCTGCCTCGGGATGGCCGATCTTGACCTTCAGCATCTCCGCCATGGCATCGGGCTTGGCCCACATGCCCTTGCCGATCTGCGCGCGCCCCTCGAAACCATCGGCCAGCGCCACATCGACGTTGCCATCCTCATAGGCCTTGAGCCAGGCCGCGCCCTTCATCTCCTCCTTGGGAATGAAGGGGCCAGCCTGCATGGAGGTGTGGATCTCGTCGCCCGTCCGGTCGAGGAAGCCCGTGTTGATGAACACGATCCGGTCCTTCACCGCGCGGATGCACTCGCCAAGGTTGGCCGACGTGCGCCGCTCCTCATCCATGACGCCGAGCTTCACCGTGTTGCGCGGCAGGCCGAGGATATCTTCCACCCATGCATAGGTGCGGTCGGCGAAGGCGACTTCCTCCGGCCCGTGCATCTTGGGTTTCACCACATAGACAGAGCCTTTGCGGCTGTTGCGCGGCCCCTCGCTCTTGCGAAGGTCATACATCGCCGCGGCCACGGTCATGATCGCATCCATGATGCCCTCGGGCGTTTCCTGCCCGTCCAGCAGCACCGCATCCGTGGTCATCAGATGGCCGACGTTGCGCACCAGCATCACCGCGCGGCCCGGCAGGGTGAGCGTGGAGCCATCGGGGGCGGTGAAGGTCCGGTCCTCCGCCAGACGGCGGGTCATCGTCTCGCCGCCCTTCTGGAAGGTGTCGGTGAGCGTTCCGGTCATCAGGCCCAGCCAGTTGCCATAGACCTCCGCCTTGTCGGCAGCATCCACGGCGGCGATGGAATCCTCGCAGTCCTGAATGGCGGTCAGCGCGGCTTCGACCACCACGTCGCGCAGCCCGGAGGCGCTGGCCTTGCCGACCGGATGGGCCGGGTCGATCACCAGTTCGATATGCAGACCGTTCTGACGCAGGAGCCAGCTCTTTTTCTCACCGTCTTCGGTGAAACCCACGAAAACCGCCGGATTCTCGAAGGGATGTTCCGCATCCCCCACCAGCGCCACCAGCGATGCGCCGTCGCGCTTCCAGCCGGTGACATCCTTATGCGCCGCTCCCGCGAGCGGCACGGTCCGGTCGAGGAAATCCGCCGCCCAGGCCACCGCCTGCGCCCCCCTCTTTGCGTCGTAGCCCTTGCCCTCTGCCTGTCCGGGCAGCGCATCGGTGCCGTAGAGCGCGTCATAGAGCGAGCCCCAGCGCGCGTTGGCCGCGTTGAGTGCGAACCGCGCGTTCATCACCGGCACGACGAGCTGCGGCCCCGCCACGGAAGACATCTCCGGGTCCACCTCGGGCGTGCCGATGGTGAAGGTCGGGCCTTCGGGGACCAGATAGCCGATCTCGCGCAGGAAGGCCTCATAGGCGGCGGCATCCCACGGCTGGCCCTTGCGCTCCAGCACCCAGGCGTCGATCTTGGCCTGAATATCCTCGCGCTTCTTCAGGAGGCGGCGGTTCTCCGGCGCAAGCGCGGCCAGCATCTCGCCGTAGCCCTTCCAGAACGCCTCGGCCTTCAGGCCGATACCGGGCAGCAGCGTCTCCTCGACAAAGGACACGATCTCGGGCGCGACGCTCAGGTTCGCGCGGGTCAGGTGGTTGGTCATGTGACTCTCCCTCTCTTGGAGGAGAGCATAGGGCCGGGGGTTGCGGGGCGGCAGGGGTTTCGGCAAACTTTTCCACGATGCGGAAAATCAGGAAGCGATTCTGGAAATGGCAGATCACGGCTCCGTCCAGTCGGTAGAGCGGGCGCTCACCCTGCTGGAACTGCTGGCCCGTCAGGAAGATGGCGCGCGGCTTTCCGATCTCGCGGCGGAGGCAGGGCTGGCCGCCTCCACCGTTCACCGCCTGCTGACCACGCTCGAACGCCGCCGCTATGTGCAGACGGATGCCGCTGGCCGCTGGCATGTCGGACGGCAGAGCTTTGCCGTGGGACAGGCCTATTCGGCGCGGCGGAGCTTCATCGCCCCCGCCATGCCCTTCCTCCGCCAGCTGCGCGACCAGACCCGCGAAACAGCCAATCTCGGCATTCTGGAGGAGGGGGAAGTCGTGACCATCTGCCAGGCGGAGAGCCGGGAAATCACCCGCGCCACCGCCGCACCCGGGGGGCGGACGCCAGTGCTTTCCTCCGGCATGGGAAAGGCCATCCTCGCCACGTGGGAGGACGAGGCGATCGCCCGCTTCATCGACCGCTTCGGCATCAGGCCCGTGACGCCCCGGGGCCTGACCTCTGCCAAGGCGGTGATGCAGGAGATCGCGGCGATCCGCGCGCGGGGCTACGCCGTGGATGACGAGGAGTTCGTTCCCGGCCTGCGCTGCGTCGCCGCCGTAGTGCGCGACCCGAACGGAGACGCGGCCTGCGCCCTTTCCATCTCCGGCCTCGCTGCCCGAATGCCGCCCGACCGGGTGGAGGATTTCGGCCGTCGTGTCGCCGGTGCGGCCGCAAGGCTGACGGAAGCGCTCGGCGGCCAACCAGAGGGTCAGCCGGAGGGTCAGCAGCCCTCCGCACCGACCTTCCGCTGAGTCACCGGCGCTCCAACATACTCCCTCAACGCTACGCGCTGCCCAAACGCGCCCGGGGGGACCGCCGCTCATATTGGCAGGCTGAAAAATCCCTACCAAGCTGCTGAAAATGTCGTGGATCTACCCGGCTTTGCGTTGAAAATCAAAAAATCGGTCCGGTCACGAGACAAAACCTGCGGTTTCCGGGGAGATCGTCAACCATGTTGGAAGATCTCCGCCCCGGAGCAACCTCGGAATACTTTTTCAGCAGCCTGCCAGAGCGGATGCGGCGCTCCAGATGACAGACAATTCCACATAATTTTCCCGGTTTTGCCTCCGGCATCCACACCTTTCCCAGCCGGGGACCAATCCCGGCCGGGATCATTGCGGAACCAACCCGCAACCCGCAACCCGCAACCCGCAACCCGCAACCCGCAACCCGCAACCCGCAACCC
>NZ_DAMDHB010000011.1:65309-84132 GCF_032102465.1 Haematobacter sp.
GCAACCGAACGCCTCGCTCCCCTGCCCTGCCTGCGCAAGGGAGGAACCAGCGTTCTCTACGCCGTCCGGCGACGCAGCTCCTCCAGATAGGTCTCGGCGGGGTCGGGCGCATTGCCGCGATAAGGCTCCACCCTGACGACACAGGTATGTGCCGAACAGCCCTGACCGAAGCGCGACGTGCCGATGTCCAGCGTCAGGACGTTGGGATTGCCCGACAGTTCCGGCCCGTCATCCGGCGACGTGAGCCAGGAGCCGGTCGGCAGGAAGACGACACCCTGCGCGATGCGCTCCGTCACCTCCGCCGTGGCAAGGCAGGCGCCGCGCGCGTTCCACAGGCGCACGGCGTCGCCATCGCCGATATCCAGCGCTTCCGCGTCCTCGGGGTGGATCCGCATCCGCTCGCGCCCCGACCGCTTCCCAGCGCGACTGGCGGCAGCGCTTTCCAGCTGGCTGTGCAGCCGCCCCTCCGGCTGGCCCGAGATCAGGTGAAAGCCTTGCGTTCCGCTCCCAAGCCACTCGGCAGGCGGCAGCCAAGCCGGATGGGAGCGGCAATCCTCGTAGCCAAGCTCGGCGAGCCGCTTGCTCCCCAGCACGATGCGTCCGCTCTCCGTGGGCAGGCGGTGCGTCTCGGGATCCGCGCGGAACGCGGCGAGATAGACATGGTCCGCCTGCACGGGAACGCTGGTGGTTCCTGCTTCCCAGAAGGCGTCGAAACCGGGCATTTCGTGGCCGAAGCGGGTCGCCGCGTCGGCGCGCGCCTCCTCATAGAGATGCCGGATCCAAGCCATCTCGTCCCGCCCTTCGGTAAAGGCCGCGCCCACCCCCAGCCGCCCGGCAAGCGCCGCGAAGATGTCGTAGTCGTTCCGCGCCTCGCCCAGCGGCGGGATGGCCTGCTTCATCGCGGCCACGATGTCCGATCGCCGGTTGCCCGCCAGATCGTTCCGCTCGATGGAGGTGGTTGCCGGCAGCACCAGATCCGCTCGGAGCGCGGTCGCCGTCCACATCGGATCCTGCACGATGACCGTTTCCGGCCGCTGCCAGGCCAGCGCCAACCGGTTGAGGTCCTGATGATGGTGGAACGGATTGCCACCCGCCCAGAACACCAACCGCGTTTCGGGGTAGCGATAGGACCGGCCTTCGTAGTCGAAAGGCTCACCGGGTTTTTCGAGCAGATCGGTGATCCGCGCGACCGGGATGAAGCTCGTGTTCGGCTTGCGCCCCTGGCTGATCGCGGGCGAGCGCGAGACGGCAAACGGCGCGCCTACCCCCCCGAGCGAGCCGTAGCCATAGCCGACCCCGCCCCCCGGCAATCCGATCTGTCCGATGACCGCCGCCAGCCCCAGCGCCGCCCAGAACGGCTGCTCTCCATGATGCGCGCGTTGCAGCGACCAGCTCACCGTCAGCATGGACCGCGTCCGCGGAAGCGCCGCCGCCAGCGCCCGGATCGCGCCCGCGTCCAAGCCGGTGATCGCGCCCGCCCATTCGGCATTCCGGGGCACGCCGTCCGCGCCCTTCAGATAATCGAGATAGACCTCCGACCCGCTCGTGGCGCGGGCAAGGAAGTCCCTGTCCTCGCCCCCCGCCAGAACGATCTCCCCCGCCAGGCCCAGCATCAGCGCGGTATCGGTATTGGGCCGGATCGGCCACCATTCCGCGGGCACCCAGGCCGGCAGATCATCGCGGGAAGGAGAGACGAGTACGATCCGCACCCCCCGCTCGACCATCCGCGCGAGATATCCTTCCAGCCGGTGCGCGCCGATGCCGCCCGCTTCGTTCTGTGCCGTCCGCGGCGTCAGCGCGCCGAAGACGACGAGCGTTTCTGTGTGCTCCGCCACGCTGTCCAGCGTGTTGGCCCTGCCCGCGCAGGCATCTTCCGAGCCGAGGACATGGCGCAGGATCACCGGCCCCGCCGCGACAGAGTAGGTATCGACATGCCCCGTGTAGCCGCCGACGAGGTTCAGCATCCGCTTCAGCAGGCTCGGCGCATGGTGGAAGCGGCCGCAGGATGTCCAGCCATAGGAACCCGCAAAGATCGCGTCACTGCCATGGTCCAGCCGCACCCGGTCGATCTCTCCGGCGGCAAGCGTCAGCGCCTCGTCCCAGTCCAGCGGCACAAACCGCTCGCTTCCGCGCCCGAGACCATCGGGAACCCGGCCCGCCCGCTTCGCCGCGAGCCAGCCCTCCCGCGCCATGGGGCGCAGGATGCGGCGCTCCGGCTTTGCCCAGTCCGGCACCGAGGCGATGATGGGCGAGGGCGAGGGATCGTCGCCATAAGGTTCCACCCCCACGATGCGCCCATCATCGACCCCGCCATCTACAAGGATCGAATAGGTGCCCCAGTGGCTGCAATGCGGCACGCGGCGAATGGCGTCTGTCATGGTTGGCCCCCGTTGGATCCCGCAGCCCTGCGGGTGCGATGACCATAACCCCGCCAAGCGCCGCCGCAAGGGGCCCTCATGACAACCGCCACCGTCGCTCCATGACGAAGGGATCCCGCTGCGCGCGCGACAGGAGCACCGCGCGGCGATCCGCCTTGAAAACGGCACGCCCTCGCCGCACGCCAGTTCAGGGTTGCACCACCCGCAAGGGTTGACCCGGCGCGCGCCCCCGCCGATGATTCTCCGTCCGCCCGTCCCGCCGCAGCCCTTGGCGGCTACCCCTTCCACGCGGCCCATGCGGGGCGAGCGTACTCGCGCCAGTCTCCTGCGCCGGACCCCGGGAGGGGCTGCGCCAGCGCGCCACAGATACAAAGGCGTTTCGATGACAAGCCGCTCCTCGCGGATTGCCCTCGCGCGGATCACCGAATTGAGGACACGAGAGGATGTGGCCGACCCGAGTCCGCCGGAAGCTGTCCTGCCCGGCGGCGGTGGATTTTCTGGTATGTGGAAAGGGGAAAAAGACTTGAAGCGCCATGCCCGGCAACCGGAAGGTCGGCCCGCGTTCGCCGGAAATGAATGGATTTTCGGCCGGATTGGTCACCTCGCGAACGATTTCAGCGCCATCGCAGAATTGGAAAGCCGTTTCCGCAGCCTGTTAAGCCCGCTTCAGACAGCAACCGTGCTTCCCGGAACCCCGCAGCATCCTTCAAACACGCAGCGCGTCCAATCGGAACGGGAAGGCGGTTGAGCACTCGCGCTCCTCCTGCAAGGCCCCGGGAAGCGGCGCGCTCCTCCCCGGGGTGGCAGCAGGCGGGCGCAGCCGAGTTCGGCCCGGCCTGAAGGCAGTCCGCTGCCCCGAAACAGGCTCTAGCAGGCTGCCGTAAAAGTCCTGACTGTCATACTCTGGAAACTGGCAAATCGGCTCCCGGATGACCAGAACCGCGTCAATTTCCGGCTGTATTTCGTCAGATGCGAATGATCTTCGCCTCAATGCAGACCTGAAAGCGTTTTCCAGCAGCCTGCTAAAATCCCTCCAGAACGATCTTGCCGCGCGCGGTGCCGCTCTCGATCTTGGCATGTGCCGCTTTCAGATTGGCAGCGTTGATCGGTCGCATGACCTCCGTCACCGTGGTGAGAAGGCGACCGGCGTCCACCATGTCGGCGACTTGCGTCAACAGCTTGCCCTGCTCCCCCATATCCGGCGTCTGAAAGACGGCGCGCGCGAACATGGATTCCCAGTGGACCGACACCGCCTTCGGCTTGAACAGCAGGATGTCGAACCCGGCCGGATCGTCGATCAGCCCGTAGCGGCCCTGCGGCGCGATGGCTTCTGCCGCCTCCGCCGCATGCGCGCCGCTCTGGGTGATGGAGAAGACCCATGCAGGCGCGCCGATCCCCAGTGCCTCCACCTGCGGGGCAAGCGGCTGGCGGTGGTCGATCACGTGGTGCGCGCCGAGTTGCCGCACCCAGTCCTGCGTCTCGGGCCGGGAGGCGGTGGCAATGACCGTCACATCCGTCAGCGCGCGGAGCAGCTGGATGGCGATGGAGCCGACGCCCCCTGCCCCGCCGATGATGAGGATGGCATGCGCCGCCCCCGGCACGGGACGGCGCACGTCCAGCCGATCGAAAAGCATCTCCCACGCCGTGATCGCGGTCAGCGGAAGCGCCGCGGCCTCCGCCATCGACAGGCTGGAAGGCTTCCGCCCAACGATACGCTCATCGACCAGATGGAACTCCGCGTTGCTCCCCTGACGGGCGATGGAGCCGGCATACCAGACCTCGTCCCCCGGTTTGAAGGCGGTGACGGCCGCCCCCGTCTCCACCACGAGGCCGACGGCATCCCAGCCCAGCACCTTCCAGCCGTCGCCCCCGGCTCCGGCCCGCCGCCGCACCTTCGTGTCGAGAGGGTTGACGGAGACCGCCGCCACTTCCACCAGCAGATCGTGCGGGCCAGGTACGGGCCGGGGCAGCTCGATATCCTGCAACGCGTCCCCCCGGTCGATGGCGCCCGGCTCCCGGTATCCAACGGCTTTCATCGGCTTGTCCCCCTCTCGCATCCGCCCCTCCGGCGTCGGGCGACAGTGCCGCCGCAGCCCCACGAAGGCAAGCCGCACAGTAGCCGAGACCGCGCCTTGCACCCGCGAAAAGCCAATGGGCATTGCATTCTCTGCCGCAGGAGGGCATGGGGAACGCAAGCTGCGCCCTCCCCCGTGCCTCTGGCCCCGCGACGAGGCGCGGCGCGCGACCCGTGCCGGGGAAGACCTCCCCGCGCGACACGACCGGAGGAGGAGAGACGATGACCATCACCCTGAACCGCCGCCAGACGCTGATCGGCATGGGCGCGCTTGGCACCGCTGCAGCGGTCGGCCTGCCCGCGCGGGCAGCCCAGACGCGCAATCTTGCCGTCCTGCACCTTGCCAGCCACGCGCCGAGCTTCATCGCCTTCGAGCGCGGCTACTACAAGGACGCGGGGCTCGACATCGAGCTGAAATTCTTCGAGGCGGCGCAGCCCATGGCGGTCGCCATCGCCTCCCGCGATGCCGATTTCGGCGTCACGGCGATGAGCGGCGGTCTCATCAGCCTTGCCGAGAAGGACGCGATCAAGGTGATCGGCGGCGCGCTGTCGGAGGAGAAGGGCCTTGTCGGCAACGTCATCCTCGCCTCCAACAAGGCGCATGAGGCAGGGCTGACCGATCCTTCCAAGCTCGGGGGCCACAGCTTCGGCATCACCACGGCGGGGTCGTCCTTCCACTTCATGGCGCACAAGATCGCCCAGGCCAACAACATCCCGATGGACGAGATCCAGCTCCGCCCGCTCCAGAAGCTCGGCGCCATCGTGGGCGCGCTCTCCACCGGGCAGATCGACGCCTGGGCCATTCAGCCGAACGTCGCGCGCAAGATGATCCGGGAGAATGCGGCCCAGCAGATCGGCCTCGTCTCCGATTACGCGCCCGATTATCAGGTGACGACCGCCTTCACCTCCACCCGGAACGCGGCGGAGGAGCGGGCGATGACGGAGGCTTTCGTCGCCGCCTATTCCCGCGCGATCGCCGATTACAACGCGGCCTTCGTGGACAATACCGCGACGGAGGAGGAGCGCGACGCGCTGGCCCGGATCGTTCACAAATATGTGGAAAGCGACAGCCCGTTCGACACGGCGAAGCAGAACCTGATCGACGGCGCGATGCGGATCAACCCGGGTCTCGCGCTCTCGCTCGGAAGCTGCGTGGAACAGCTCAACTGGTTCAGGTCGGAGGGCATGGTCAAAGACACCGTGACCGAAGCGCAGCTGTTCGATACCAGCTACGTCAAGACGCTCTGACCTGCCATGGACCTGAAGCTCGACCAGATCAGCCATTCCTACGGGCCGGTGGAGGTGTTGCGCGACATCTCCCTGGAGATACCGGAGGGACAGATCCTCTGCCTCATCGGGCCCTCCGGCTGCGGCAAGTCGACGCTTCTGCGTTTCCTCGGCGGGTTGGAGCGGCCCACGTCCGGGCAGGTGCTCCAGATCGGGGCGCCGCCCGCGGGATCGCTGAACCCCCTCACCTACGTGTTCCAGCACTTCGCGCTGCTGCCGTGGCGGAGCGTGGAGGGCAACATCCGCCTCGTGCTGGAGGATCATCGCCTGCCCCGCCGGGAGGTGGAGGAGATCGTGACCGACGTGCTCGCCCGCACCCGGCTCAGCGATTTCCGCAAGGCGCTGCCGAAGCAGCTTTCCGGCGGGATGCGCCAGCGGGTCGCCATCGCGCGGGCGCTGGCCGTCCGCCCGGCCGTCATGCTGATGGACGAGCCGCTCTCCGCGCTCGACAGCCAGACGCGCGAATTGCTGATGGACGATCTCGTCACGCTCTGGACACGCCAGCCCTTCACCTCCGTTTACGTGACGCACAACCTGAACGAGGCGGTGCGGCTCGGCCACCGGGTCGTCGTCCTCTCCCGCCGCCCCGGCCGGATCCGGGAGATCGTGGAGATCGACACCCCCCTCGCTGACCGCCGCTTGGGCGATCCCGCGCTGGAGGCGAAGCAACAACAGCTGTGGTCGCTCATGCGCGATGAGGCCGCCGCCGCTGACAAGGAGCTGGTCAATGGCTGATCCGACCCGCCGCCCGACGGCCGTGCCGATGCCTGACATCGACGGAGCCACCGACCACAGCGCCCCGAACCCGCAGCCCGCATCCGCGCCGAGAGTGTTTTTGCCCGCAGCAGCACGGACAGACGCGCCCTCCGCCGCCGCGTTGCAGGCCGCGACATCCTCCGAACCTGCGCCTCATACTGCCACGGCGGGCGCGGGCTCCGATACGCCAACCGCGATCCCGGGCCGCTCCGGCACTGCGGCGGCAGAGACCCGGCCCGTCCCGTTTCGCGGCGGCGGCTTCGCGCCCATGCCGGTGCGCGGCGTGGCGCTCGCCCTCTTTGCGCTCATCCTCGTGCTGGCCGAAGTCGGCACCCGCACGGGCGTCATCTCCAGCCTCACCCTGCCCCGGCCCTCCGCGGTGCTGGAGACGCTGGTGCAACTGTGGCAGAGCGGAAACCTCTGGCGTCACCTGTTGCCCTCGCTCCACCGTCTGTTCGTTGGGGCGAGCCTCGGCATCGTCGTGGGCGTTTCCGTCGGCGTGATGATCGGGCTGTTCAGCTATGTCCGCGCCGGGCTGGTCCCGCTGGTGGCCGCGCTGTTCCCGATCCCGAAGATCGCCCTGCTCCCGCTTTTCGTGATCTGGTTCGGCATCGACGAGACATCGAAATACGCGCTGATCGCCTTCGGCACCTTCACTCCCACGGTGGTGGCGACCTATGGGGCGGTGGACAACGTGGACCGATCGCTCATCCGCATGGGGCAGAGCTTCGGCCTGTCATGGTGGTCGATCGTGCGCAAGATCGTGCTGCCGGGCGCCTTCCCGGCCATCCTCTCGGGGCTTCGGGTATCCATCTCCATCGCCATCATTCTGCTGGTCGCGGCGGAGATGCTGGGCGCGCAATACGGCATCGGCTCCTATATCCTCGAAGCCGGGTCGCTCTACGATGTGGAGAAGCTCTTTGCCGGCGTCACGATCCTGTCGCTCATGGGGCTGATCGTGAATTTCGTCATCGGCCTGATCGAGAAGCGCTTCCTTGCCTGGCGCTGACGGGATCTGCGGTTGAACCCGCTCCGGCTTCTCTGATACCTCCCCTCCTTCGCGCCGCCACGGGAGACAGAGATGCCGACGCTTGCCATCGACTTCGGGACATCCAATTCCGCCGTCGCCATCCTGACGCCGGAGGGGCTGCGCCGCCTGCCGCTCGAAGCGGACAGCGACACCCTGCCCACCGCCGTGTTCTTTCCCGCGCGGGGCGGCGCGATGAAGATCGGCGAGGCGGCGGGCGAGGCGTTGATCGCCGGGGAGGAGGGGCGCTACATGCGCGCGCTGAAAAGCGTCCTCGGCACCGCGCTGTTCCATGACTCCCGGCTCATCGGAGGGCGGCGCCGCACGCTGGCCGATGTCGTCACCGCCTTCCTCTCGACCGTGAAGGAGCGGGCGGAGGCCATCTCCGGTCTCACCTTCGACGCGGCGCTTTCCGGGCGGCCCGTTCATTTCCACACCGCCGATCCCGACCGTGACGCGCGGGCGGAGGCCGACCTCGCGGCCTGTTATGCCGCGGCGGGCTTCACCTCCGTCCGTTTCATGCCGGAACCCGAGGCCGCGGCGCTCTCCAGCCACGGGCTTGGCGCCACGGGGAAGGTCGGTCTGGTCGTCGATATCGGCGGCGGCACGTCCGACTTCTCCGTCTACCGGATGGAGGGTGGAAGGCTCCGCATCCTTGCCAGCCACGGCATCCGGCTCGGCGGCACGGATTTCGACGAATCCGTCTCGCTCTCCCATGCGATGCCTGAACTCGGCCACGGCAGCAGCCTGCGGCGGGAGATCGGACCGGGCACATTGCCCATGCCGAACGCGCTCTATGTCGATCTGGCGACGTGGAGCCGCATCCCCTTCGTCTATACGCCGGAGAACCGCCGGGAGGTCGCGCGGATGGTCCGTCTCGCGACGGAGCCGGAGAAACTGGAGCGTCTCTCTGCTGTGCTGGAGGAGGAGCTGGGCCACGAACTCGCCTTCGCGGTGGAGCATGGCAAGATCGCCGCAAACGGGCCGGAGGGTGCGGGCGTCATCGCCATGGGCATGATCGAGCGCGGCCTTGCCCCCGTGGTCACCGGCGCCTCGTTGGACAAGGCGCTCGAAAATCACCGCGCCGAACTGGCCAGAGCCGCGGCAGACACGCTGCATCTTGTCGGCATTGCGCCGGAAAGCGTCGGCACCGTCATCCTCGTCGGCGGCTCCAGCCTCATGCGCCTTGTGGCGGAGGAGGCCCGCCGCCTGTGCCCCGCCGCCCGCATCGAACGCTCGCATGCCTTTACGGCGGTGGTGGATGGCCTCGCCCTCGCCCTCGCGGAAGAACCCGTCGCCTGACGGCCTTTCTCGCGGGCGGGATCGCGCTATCCTGCATGGCAAGCAAAACGCGAGGGACAGAGATGACGAACGGCGATCGGATCGCGGCAGCCGCTGACAGGCGAATGCACCGCCAGACGAGGGCTGGACGATGACGCCGCCGTCCGTTCAGCGGGCCAGCTTCGTCACCCTGATCGTCCTTGTCACCATCGCCTTCGCCTGGCTCCTCCTGCCCTATTACGGCGCGGTGCTCTGGGCGGTGATCCTCGCCATCCTGTTCAATCCGCTGCAACGCTGGCTCACGGCGAAGCTCAACCAGCGTCGCGGCTATGCCGCTCTGGGCAGTCTGCTCGTCTGCGTCTGCATCGTGGTGATTCCGGGCGTCATCATCCTTGGCCTTCTGGCGGCGGAGGCGGCCAGCCTCTACCAGCGGCTGTCCAGCCAGCAGATCGATTTCAGCGAAGTCTTCAACACTTTCCGCGAAAGCATGCCCGATTTCGTCAACCGGGCGCTGGAAGGACTTCAGATCGGCAGCCTGGAGGACATCCAGCAGCGCGTGACCTCCTTCCTTGCCAGCGCGAGCCAGACCATCGCCACCCGTCTGGTCTCCATCGGGCAGGACACGCTCCAGTTCACGGTGAGCCTGGGCGTGATGCTCTACGTCCTGTTCTTTCTGTTCCGCGACGGGCCGGAAATCGTCAGCCAGCTCCGCCGCTCCAGCCCGCTCAATCCCAAGCACACCGAATATATCGGCAGCCGTTTCGCCTCTGCGGTGAAGGCGACGGTGAAGGGCAACCTCATCATCGCGCTCGTTCAGGGGGTGATAGGCGGGGTCACGCTCTGGCTTATGGGGGTGGAGGCCGCGTTGCTGCTGGGTGTGGTGATGGCCGTGTTCTCGCTCCTGCCCGCGGTGGGGGCAGCACTCGTCTGGGGGCCGGTCGCCGTCTATTTCTTCATGACGGGAGATTATCTCAAAGGAGCGCTGCTGGTTGGGGTCGGCGTCTTCGTCATCGGGCTGGTGGACAACCTGCTCCGGCCGCCGCTGGTGGGCAAGGATCTGCGGATGCCGGACTACATGGTGCTGGTCTCGACGCTGGGGGGGCTCGCACTTTTCGGGATGAACGGTTTCGTCATCGGCCCGCTGATCGCCGCGCTCTTCATCGCGGTCTGGTCGCTTTTCAGCGGTGATGACCGGGCGGAGACAACGGCTGAGGAGTAGCGGAGCGGATTAGCGGCTCCGCATCAGCATCCCGTAAAGATCGCGCGGATCGTCGGGATCGGCCAGCAGGTCCAGATCCTGCCGCATCCCAAGCGCGCCCGACTTCTCGTAAACGTAACGCAGGGCCGAGAAATCCTCGATCGCAAAGCCCACGCCATCAAAAAGCGTGATCTGCGCGGCCTCCCGGCGCCCCGGCGCGGCGCCCGTGATGACCTGCCACAGCTCGGTGACGGGGTGGTCCGGGTCGAGCTGCTGGATCTCCCCCTCCACCCGCGTCTGCTCCGGGTGCTCCACGAAGATGTCGGAGCGCAGCAGGATGTCGCGGTGGAGTTCCGTCTTGCCGGGACAATCTCCGCCGATGGCGTTCAGATGCACACCCGCGCCGACCATGTTATCGGTCAGGATGGTCGCATATTGCTTGTCCGCCGTGCAGGTGGTGATGATCTCCGCGCCCTCGATTGCCGCCTCCGGCGTATCGCAGGCAGTAACGTGGAAGCCCTGTTCCACCAGATTGGCACGGCACTTCCGCGTCGCCGCGGGGTCTATGTCGTAAAGCCGCAGCGTGTCGATGCCGAGCACGGCCCGGAAGGCCAGCGCCTGAAACTCCGATTGCGCCCCGTTGCCGATCATCGCCATGGTCCGGGCGCCCTTCGGCGCCAGATACTTCGCCGCCACCGCCGATGTCGCCCCGGTCCTGAGCGCCGTGAGCAGCGTCATCTCCGACAGCAGGACGGGATAGCCGTTGGAGACCTTCGCCAGCAGCCCGAAGGCGGTCACCGTCTGCAGGCCCTCCCGCGTGTTCTTGGGATGGCCGTTGACATACTTGAACCCGTAGAGTTCGCCGTCGGACGTGGGCATGAGTTCGATCACCCCCACATCCGAATGGCTGGCCACACGCGGCGTCCGCTCGAAACCCTCCCAGCGCCGAAAGTCCTCCTCGATCGTCCCGGCGATGCCGGTCAGCATCGGTTCCACGCCGATGGCATGGACGAGCCGCATCATGTCGGCCACGGAGACAAAGGGAACGAGCGCGCGGGGAGAGGGAGCAAGGGTCATGTCAGATCATCCGAAACTGCGGGTCGGGCGGTCGAACACCTTCCGACCCATGAGGCTGGCGACGAGATCGACCATCAGCCGCGCCGTGCGGCCCCGGTCATCGAGGAAAGGATTGAGTTCGACAAGGTCGAGCGAGGTCACGAGGCCCGACTCATGCAGCAGCTCCATCGCGAGATGCGCCTCGCGGAAGGTCGCGCCGCCGGGAACCGTAGTGCCGACTGCGGGCGCTATGGAGGGGTCGAGGAAATCGACATCCAGCGAGACATGGAGCAGCCCGTTCTCCGCACGGACCCGGTCCAGAAACTCGGACAGCGGCGCCACGATGCCCCGCTCGTCCAGCACCCGCATATCGTTGATCGCGATATCATGCCGGAGGAGGGCGGCATGTTCCGCGGGGTCGACAGAGCGGATGCCGAACAGGCAGATCCGCTCCGCCGGAATGGGCGCCGGGAACGGCGGGAACGGCCCGAACCCGTCACGTCCGGCGATATAGGCCACCGGCGTGCCGTGGAGATTGCCCGACTCGGTCGTCTCCAGGGTGTGAAAGTCCGAATGCGCATCCAGCCACAGCAGAAACAGCGGCCGCCCCGCCGCTTTCGCATGGGCGGCGACCCCTGCCACCGATCCGAGCGCGAGCGAATGGTCGCCCCCCATCACGATGGGAAAGCCCTCGCCCATCGCCTCCTCCACCGCGGCGGAAAGCGCGGCGGTCCAGGCGATCGTCTCGGGCAGGGAATGCACGGCGGCATTGGCCACGCTGACCGGCGCGGGCGCGGCGGGAACGACATCGCCACGGTCCACCACGGTCCGGCCCAGATCCTCCAGCGTCCGGGAAATGCCCGCGACGCGATAGGCCGCCGGCCCCATCAGGCAACCGGCGTTCTTCTGTCCGCTGTCGATAGGCGCTCCGATCAGGATGCAGGGTTTCGCCACGAGCAGTCTCCTTCCGCTTTTCTGTATATGGTAACGGGGTGATGGCAATTTCCGCTGTAAATTTGCGCGAAACGCGTGCACAACTGTCCATCTTGATTACTATAATCGCCAGTATGGGCATGGACGATATCGACCAGCATATCCTTGCGGCGCTCCGGCGCGACGGGCGCGCCTCGCATTCGGAGATCGCCGCGGCGCTCACCCTGTCGCGGGCGACGGTGAGGGCGCGGATCGACCGCATGGTGGCGCGGGGCGACATCGCCGGTTTCACGGTGCTCACGCGGGCCGATGTCACGCAGGCGCCTGTCCGGGGCCTCATGCTCATCGGGATCGAGGGGCGCGGCGCGGACCGGATCACGCGGCGGCTCCTCGGCATGGCGGAGGTGCAGGCCGTCCACTCCACCAACGGGCGCTGGGACATCGTGGCGGAGATCGGCACGGAGACGCTGGCCGAGCTGGATGAGGTCATCGCCCGCATCCGCCGTATCGAAGGCGTGACCACCAGCGAAACCAATCTGCTGCTCTCCACGCGCCGTCCGCTGAGTTCGCGCTGACCGGAACGCAGGGCAGGGGAACCGCCAGCGCAGCTCACGCGATCCAGCGCGGCAACACCACCCTCGGCACGGGGGCAAGGCGCACAAGCCGCCCCGAATTCGACCCGATGAAGACCTTCAGCAGCGGCCCATACACGCTCGACCCGATGACCAGCAGTTCCGTCTCCTCCCAGCCCACGTCGTCCAGCGCCTCCTGCCAGCCCGCCCCGCGCCCGATCCGCGTCTCCAGCGGCACGGGCGATGTCCAGCGCTCCCGGATCGCTGCGTGAAGCGCCTCGGCATGGCGGCGGAACTCCCCGCTGACGAGGTGCTCCGCGTGATAGCCCGCCCCCGTCGGATACATCTGGTTCGCCCGCGTCACGAAAGTCAGCACACGGAGCGGCAGCGACAGCGCCGCGGCCACCACGCCCGCCCGCTCCGCGATGGAATGGGCGGCCTCCGTCGCGGGCACGGCACAACTCACGCGCCGAAGCGCGACACCCGGTGCAAGCCCGCCGCGCGGGGCCAGCGCCACGGGAACGCCCGCCCCGTGCAGCACTTCCGTCGCCGTCGGACCCTCTGCGAAACGTCCCGGCGGGGCGGAGGCGGCAGACCCCAGCACCACGTAGTCCGCGCCGATATCCCCCGCCGTAGCCAGCAGGCCCTTGGCGACGGAGGGAGCGGTCCGCGTGACGAATTCCGCTTCCAGCCCCTCGGGGAGAAGCGCGCGCGCCGCCTCTTGGGTGCGGTCTGCATGTTCGCGCAGGAAACGGGCGTATTCGTAATCCACCCGCGCGGATGAGGGCGTCGTCCAGCCCTCTGCCGCGATCGTGCAGACGACCATCCGCCCCCCGGAAGCCTGTGCCATGATGCCCGCCAGCCCCAGCGCCTCGCGCCCGCCGTCATCGGCCGAAAGACCCACGAGAAGCATCATTCTCCCGTCTCCGTCCCCTGCTGCTCGCGCTCCAACCGCGAATGGCGGACGGAATAGGTGAAGTAGAAGATCGTCGCCAGCGTCCCCCAGATCGCCGTCAGCTCGAACACGATCCATGAAAGGTTCGCGATGAGGTAAAGGCAGCAGCAGATGGACAGGATCGGCAGCACGGGAAAGAACGGCACCTTGAACCCCCGCGGCGCATGGGGGTTTCGGTAGCGCAGGATAATGACGCCGAGCGACACCACCGTGAAGGCGATCAGCGTGCCCATGCTCGTCATGTCCCAGAGCACCGCCGCGGGAACGAACGCCGCGACCAGCGCCACCAGCGTGGCCACGATGAAGGTATTGGCCACCGGCGTCATGGTGCGCGGATCGACGCGGTGGAAGATCGGCGGCAGCATCCCGTCCCGCGACATGGCGAACAGGATCCGCGTCTGGCCGTAGAGCACGATCAGCGTCACCGAAAAGACGGAGATCACCGCCCCCGCCGACAGCACGATGGCCGGAACACGCGATCCGGTGATGTTCTGAAGGATGAGCGCCAGCCCCGCTTCCTGCCCCTCGAACTGGTCGGGAGCCTGCGCCCCGATCGCCGTGAAGGCGACGAGCACGTAGAAGGTGATCACGATCAGCAGCGCGCAGATGATCGCCAGCGGCAGGTTCCGGCGCGGGTTCTCCACTTCCTCCCCCGCGGTGGAAACCGCATCCAGCCCGACGAAGGTGAAGAAGATGGAACCCGCCGCCGCGCTGATCCCGCCAAAGCCGTGGGGCGCGAAGGGGGTCATGTTGTCGGCGTTGAACGCCGTCAGCGCGATGGCGATGAAAAGCACCAGAACGCCAAGCTTGATGACAACCATGATCGCGTTGAGCCGCGCCGATTCCTTTGCCCCCCGGACCAGCAGCAGCGCGCAGAGAAACACCAGAACGGCCGCGGGCAGGTTGATCAGCCCCTCGCCGCCGAAGCGCAGGTCATAGCCATCCGCCACCAGCGGCGCCGACAGCATCCAGCGCGGCAGTTCATGACCCGTCACGTTCCAGATCAGGTTGTGCAGATACTCGCTCCACCCCACCGACACGGCAGAGGCGGAGATGCCGTATTCCAGCACCAGACAGGCGGCCACCAGAAAGGCGGTCCCCTCGCCGAGGGTCGCATAGGCATAGGAATAGGACGACCCCGACACCGGGATCATCGAACTCATCTCCGCATAACAGAGCGCCGTCATCCCGGCGGTGACGCCCGCCAGCAGGAAGGAGATGAGCACGGCAGGCCCGGCGACCGGCACCTGCTCGCTCAGCACGAAGAAAATCCCGGTGCCGATGGTCGCTCCCACCCCGAACATGATGAGCTGAAAGAGCGTGATGGACCGCCCGAGATGTTCGGACCCTGTCTTTTCGCCGTCGATGGTCGGGTCGATGCTTTTCGTCCGGGTCAGTCGCCGGAGCAGGGGCACGGATGCGGCCATGCTGTGTCAGTCCCTCGTCAGCGCCGCGCCCTCTGCGGCTTGTCCTTGGAAAGTAGGCTCTGTTGGAGAGTAGCGCGGCGCGGCCTGCCTGCGACAATTCATTCGCATTCCAGCGCACGAACCCTTGCGTCGTGGCCGCGGCACTGCATGTGAAGGGGAAGATACGGCGGGGCGCGGGCCAGCGGACCGGATGGTAAAAAATGATGACGTTTGCCGCTTCCCCTCCCGCGGCGAACATTGTTTCCCGTGGCCCCCGCCCTGTCGCGACAGGATCGGGCCGGGGCGGGGCAAACGCGCCCGTTCTCCCCGCGGCATCCCGTCCGTCCGTCGCGCCTCGGCCCTGCCCGGCATTGCAGCGGGAGGAGTTACGATCTATCCCCCGCCGACCGGCTGATGGCCGGACAGTCCGAAACCCGAAGGGAACAGCGATGGCACCGACCGACCACCCGGCAGACAGCACGACAGCGGCAGGCGCCGCCATCGTGTTCGACGCGGTCGGCAAGTCCTATCCCAAGCGCGGCAGCGGGACCGTCACCGCACTGGAGGACGTGAGCCTGACCGTCGCGCCCGGCGACATCACCGGCATCATCGGCCGCTCCGGCGCGGGGAAATCCACGCTGCTGCGCATGGTCAACGGGCTGGAACGCCCGACGACGGGCCGGGTGCTGGTCGGCGGCCGGGACGTGGGCGCGGCCAGCAATGCCGAGCTGCGCCAGATCCGGCGCGAAGTGGGCATGATCTTCCAGCACTTCAACCTGCTCGCCTCCCGCACGGTATTCGACAACATCGCCCTGCCGCTGGAGATCGCCGGAACCCGTCCCGCAGAGATCGCGCCACGGGTGAATGAGCTGATCGACCTCGTCGGCCTTGGCGACCAGCGGAGCCGCTATCCCGCCGAACTCTCGGGCGGGCAGAAACAGCGGGTGGGCATCGCCCGCGCGCTGGCCACCCGCCCCAAGGTGCTACTCTCGGACGAGGCAACCTCCGCCCTCGACCCGGAGACGACGCGCACGGTGCTGGCGCTGCTCTCCGACATCAACCGGGAACTGGGCCTGACGATCCTGCTCATCACCCATGAGATGGCGGTGGTGCGCGACATCGCGAGCCATGTGGCCGTGCTCGACAAGGGCCGCCTCGTGGAGACGGGGGAAACCTATGCCGTCTTCTCCCGCCCCGCCCATGCCACGACGCGCTCCTTCCTGACCGGCATCACCGGGGTCGCCCTGCCCCGATTCATCGCCGACCGCATCCGGCCCGACGCCGGAACCGGCGCGGCGGAGGAGGTGATGCAGATCACCTTCACCGGCAGCCATGCGACGGACCCGATGCTCGCCCGCCTCACAGTGGAGCTTGGCGTGCCGGTAAACATCCTCGCCGGCGCGATCGAGGAGATCGGCCCGCATCCTTTCGGCAGCCTCATCGTCTCCGTTCCGGCGGAGCGGGGGGAGGCATCGCGCGGCTTTCTTGAATCCCACGGACTACTGACGGAGGTGCTGGGCTATGTCTCCCGTGCTGATCAACCTTCTCTATGAGTCCACGCTGGAGACGCTCTACATGGTGGCGATGTCCACCGTGTTCGGCACGCTCGTCGGCTTGCCGCTCGGCGTCTTCCTCGCCACGTCGCGGCGGGGGGAGATCCTGTCCTCCCCGGCGGTGAACGGGGTGCTGGGGCTCATCGTGAACGCGACCCGCTCGGTGCCGTTCATCATCCTTGTCGTGGCGATCATCCCCTTCACCCGCGCGCTCGTCGGCACATCCATCGGCACCACCGCGGCCATCGTGCCGCTGACGATCGCCGCCGTGCCCTTCATCGCGCGGCTGGTGGAGACCGCGATCCGCGAGATCGACAGCGGCCTGATCGAAGCCGCCCGCGCCATGGGCGCAACCCCCCTCCAGATCATCCGCAAGGTGCTGATCCCGGAGGCGCTGCCGGGGATCACGCTCGGCCTCACTCTCGCCGTGGTCAGCCTCATCGGCTATTCGGCCATGGTGGGCGCGGTGGGCGGCAAGGGTCTGGGCGATCTCGGCATCCGCTACGGCTATCAGCGCTTCATGCCCGAGGTGATGCTGGTCGTCGTCATCATCCTGATCGTGCTCGTGCAACTCGTGCAGACGGTGGGGGAGTTCATCGCCGCCCGTCTCGACAAACGCGCCGCAAAGAACCGCGGCCGCTGATTTCACACGCAAGAGGTATTCCCATGCTGCGTCTCACAACCTTCGTCTCCGCCCTCGCGCTTTCGGCGGTCGCCGCCTTCGCCACCGACATCAAGGTCGGCGTGTCTCCGGGCGAACATGCCGAGATCATGGAAGAAGTCGCGAAGGTCGCGAAGCCCAAGGGGCTGAACATCGAAGTGGTCGAATTCTCCGACTACGTGGTGCCGAACCAGGCGCTGGCCGATGGCGACCTGAACGCGAACTCGTTCCAGCACCAGCCCTATCTCGACAACCAGATCAAGGACCGCGGCTTCGATCTTGTCTCGGTCGCCAAGACGATCACCACGCCCATGGGCATCTATTCCAGCAAGCTGAAATCGCTCGATGAGCTGAAGGACGGCGCAAAGATCGCCATCCCGAACGATCCCACCAACGGCGGGCGGGCGCTCCTGCTGCTTCAGGATCTGGGGCTGCTCAAGCTGGCGGATGGCACGGGCCTTGTGCCGACCGTGCTCGACGTGACGGAGAACCCGAAGAAGTTCACCTTCCTCGAACTGGACGCGGCGCAGCTTCCCCGCTCGCTGCCCGATGCGGACGTGGCGATCATCAACACGAATTACGCGCTGGCTGCCGGTCTGAACCCCAAGACTGACACCATCGCGCGGGAAAAGGCCGAAAGCCCCTATGCCAATGTCATCGTGGTCCGCCGGGCCGATGAACATGCCGACTGGCTGCCCGCGCTGATCGAGGCGTACCACTCGCCGGAGATCAAGACCTTCATCGAGGAAAAATACCACGGCTCGGTCATCACCGCCTGGTAATCTCTCCCCGGTTTCCTCCCGGAAATCCCGCGGCCGGGGGCCTCATGCCTCCGGTCGGCCCGGCTCCCCTGTGAACGCCGTCGCGCTCCGATCCGCCTCTCTCGGATTGAGGCTGCATATCCCTCGGTCTGATCCACGAAGCAGGTTCCTCCGCGTGTGCGCGGCCCTACCCCCGCGGGGCGATCGACGCACCCGCAGACCGGGCTCCTCCGCTCGCGGCTCTGGATCGACGCTGCTCGTCCACCCAGCACCGAAGCGTTCCTCCGCACACGCGCGGTTCTGACGTACGGTCCTCTTCGCTCATTCCAGACGCAGGGGTTCTCCCGCGCGCGCGGCCCTAACCGGCGCGTGTGCGACTTGCTGCCGGGGGTTCCTCCGCGTGTGCGCGGGGCTCTGGCTCAACGGCTGGCGTTTCTCGGCATCCCCACAGGTTCCTCCGCGTGTGCGCGGGGCTCTGCCCGACCTTACGCGCATACTCCTTGCCAATCAGAAGGGTTCCTCCGCGCACGCCTCTGCCTTGCGGCCTCTCCCAATGTGCAAGCCATCGGTGGGTTGCTCCGCGTGCCCGCGCTCGGCTCCCTGCTTCCCTCGGCTTCGTGATAGCGCACCCGGCCTTACGCGGCGGATGCACCCCGCCCGGACACCCGACCTCGCACATCTGGCTAGCAGTCCAGCTCCACCATGCTCTCCACCAGTCCCTGAAAAGCCCGCAACAGCCGTTGCTGCCGCCTCCGCAAGTCACCACGCCGCACTAAAGCCGACAAGTAACGCGCCGGTCCGTCCAGCGGGCGTCCAACCTTGATGCTCACCCCCCTTTGCACAACCCGAAGGTCACGCCACACCGACCTGCCGACCTGCCGACCTGCCGACCTGCCGACCTGCCGACCTGCCGACCTGCCGACCT
>NZ_DAMDHB010000011.1:84232-105939 GCF_032102465.1 Haematobacter sp.
GCCGACGATGCGGCTCGCGCGCCCTGTGGGCCTGTGCAAGAGGAAATGCCTCAGACCCGCTGGCCGCGCGGCCGCCATTTCGCCCCGGCGGGGAAGTCGCGCGCGGGGTTGGCGTTGCTTGCGCTCACCCCGCGCCGCCAAAGGTCGCGCACGCTGCCGTCAACCTCTGGATGTTCCGCCAACCACAGGCGGATCTCCCGGGCGGCCCCCGCCTCGGCACCCGCCCACAGCACGCCGCTGTCAGCCGTCTCCCGGAGCGCGGCGAGCAGCGCCGGAACCTGCCGGAGTTGCATGCCCTGCGGCGCATTCTCCAGCGGCGGGCCCTCGCCCTCCAGCAGCACCACTCCGCGCGCATCCGGGCGCAGCACCTCCAGAAGCCGCTGGATCACCGGCCGGGCGGCGGCATCGCCCGCCAGCGTCACGGTCTCCGCCGCGCGGAGCGCGGGAACCGCAGGCTCCGTCTCCGGGCCGGAGAGACCGCAACGGTCGCCCTTGCGCGCCCAGCGGGCCCATTCCGCACCGGCCCCGCCGCCGTCGTGCAACAGGATATCCAGCTCGATCCGGCCCGCCTCCGGCTCAACGGTGCGGATCGCATGGCGACGGACAGCCGGGCGCCAGGCGGGATCGACCGGCAGCGGCAGTCCGTCCGGCCCCGCCTTGGGCCAGCGCGGGGCCATGCCCTCGGGCGGGAAATGGAACCGGCCATAGGGCGCCGCGGGATCGGCGAAGCGCGCAAGATCAGTGCCGGTCAGCATAAAGCGCCGCCAGTCCCCCATCCGCTCCACCCCGGCGACGGTCATCTCGCGGAAGTCCGCGTAAAGCGTGCCCGCCTCCGCCGCGCCGGTCCATCGGATCACCGGATGTTCCGTCACGCAGAATTCCAGCAGGTGAGAGGCGATGAAATCCACCATCTCCTCCATGCCCGAGCGGTCCGGCGCGCGCGCCTCCACCTCCACCCCGTCGGCTGCGGGCCGGAACAGCGCCTCTCCCATGGAAAGCTGCGCGCGGAGCCCCTCACCCTGCCGCTCCAGCGTCACGTCCTGCTCGCGCAGGTGCCCGGCAAGCGCCTCGATAAGCGGCAGGGGGTCGGAGAGCGGCACATGGGCGGTCGCGGTGAACATCGCATTTCCTTTCCATCGGGCGGGTGGTCCCGGACAGCGAACGCGCATTCCCGGGGGCTCCCGGATATTGAGATAGGCATGCAAGGAACGGAAAACCACGGTCATGCCGGTTCCGCCTCATGGCAAGAAAGGACAATCCGATACCATCGCCGGGCTTTCCGGTAGAATTTCCCCAGCCATCGTGTGGCAGCGGAACCTTCTTCCGCTCAAGGCAGCTCTGAGCGGCACCTGTCCGCCCGGCACCCGCGCCGCAGGCGGCCCGCCGGTCTTGCCAAGCCGCGCCGCCGCGCAGACATGGGGGGCAAGGCACCTGCCACCCGAACCCATCAGCGGAATGACGCCATGAAACTCCTCTCCCTTACCGCGCTGGCCGCGATCGGCTGGGCGGCGATCGCCACGGCCGGGACACCGGCCTTCGGCCCGCTCGTCACGCCCGCCGAACTGAACACCGCCCTCTCCGGTGCCGATGCGCCCACGGTGCTCGACATACGGGAGGCCGCCGCCTACGGGCAGGGCCATGTCCCCGGTGCGATCTCCGCCCCCTATGCGCTGTTCCGCGGACCGGCGGACAACCCCGGCCAGCTCGTGCCGGAGGACGTGCTGCAGGAGCGCTTCCGCGCGCTGGGGCTGAAGAAGGACCACCCCCTGGTCGTCGTGCATCAGGGCAAGGACGACAGCGATTTCGGTGCCGCCGCGCGCGTGTACTGGACACTGAAATCCTCCGGCATCAGCCCGCTCGCCATCCTGAACGGCGGTCAGGGCGCATGGGCGGCGGAAGGGCTGCCGCTGGAGACCCGCGCCAACACGCCCACCCCCTCCGACATCGAGATCACCTTCTCCCACCGCTGGCTCGCCGACACGCAGGATGTCGCCGCCATCGTTGACGGCAAGGAGAGCGCCCGCCTCATCGACGCCCGTCCGGCCGCGTTCTTCAAGGGCGATCAGGCGCACCCGCAGATGACCCGGCCCGGCACCCTGCCGGGGGCGGAGAACGTCTCCCATTCCGTCTGGTTCGACGGCCCGACGACCGTCACCACCCCCGCAGGCGCCGAAGCGGTGCTCCAGAAGCTCGGGCTGAAGCGCGACGAGGAGATCGTGGCCTTCTGCAACACCGGGCACTGGGCCGCGACCGACTGGTTCGCGCTTTCCGAACTCGCCGGGCTCCCCGATGTGAAGCTCTATCCCGACAGCATGGTCGGCTGGTCGCAGGGCGGCGGCGCGATGGAGAACACCCCCGGCCTGCTCCAGAACCTGCTGAACCAGATCCGGTCGAAGTGATGACCACCGCTTCCGGCCATCTTGAAGGCGCCTCCTCCCCCGCCGGGGAGGGGGTGAAACGCCTTCTGCTCATCCTCGCCGCACTGGCGGCGGTCTTTGCCGTATCGCTGTTTGCGGGCGCGCGATACGGGCTGCTGCTTGCCATCGGGCTGGGTTTCGGCATCACGCTCGAAGGGCTGCACTTCGGCTTTGCCGGGCCGTGGCGTGCCATGATCCTGCGGCGGGAGCCTGCGGGCCTTCTGGCGCAGCTTCTGGCCATCGGCCTTGTCGCCCTCGTCGCCTTCCCCCTCCTGCAATCCCATCCGGGAGAGCTTGGCGGGGCGGAGGCGCCCATCGGCTGGGCGATGCTCGGCGGGGCCTTCGTCTTCGGCGCGGCGATGCAGGTGATCCTCGGCTGCGGCTCGGGAACGCTCGTCAATGCGGGCAGCGGCAACGCGGTGAGCCTCGTGGCCCTGCCCTTCTTCTGTCTCGGCAGCTTCTTCGGGGCCGCGCATCTGCTGTGGTGGACCGATCTCGGTGCGCTGCCGATCATCGTGCTCCGCGGGACAGGCGGCCTGCTGGTGACGCTGGGCCTGCTCGCCGCCGTGGCGCTGCTGGTCTTTCTCCTCGGCAAGCCCGGCACGCGCAGACTGCCGCCCCGGCTGATCGTCGCGGCGCTCCTGCTGGCGGCGCTGGCCGTGGCCAACCTCGTCGTCGCGGGCCAGCCCTGGGGCGTGGTCTACGGCCTCGGCCTCTGGGCGGCGAAAGGGGCTGTCGCCCTCGGCGCGGACCTGTCGGCCAACGGCTTCTGGGGGGCGCCGGGGAATGCGGCACGGCTTCAGGCAAGCATCCTGACCGATGTCACCTCGCTCACCAATATCGGCATCATCCTCGGCGCGTTTCTGGTGGCTGCGTGGCGCAGGCACGGCCTCTCGCAGCCGCTACCGAAACTGCCCGCCCGGGCCTGGGGCGCGGCTGTCGTGGCGGGGCTGCTGCTCGGCTATTCCTCGCGCCTCGCCTTCGGCTGCAACGTGGGGGCCTTCTTCTCCGGCATCTCGACGGGGAGCCTGCATGGCTGGGCATGGTTTGCGGCGGGGTTCGCAGGCTCCTGCCTCGGCGTGAAACTGAGGCCCCTCGTCGGGCTGGAGGCCCGCAGATGACCCGCCGTCTTACCGCAGGCATCGTCATCGCCCTGCTCGCCGGGCTGCTGTTCTTCGACCACGCGACCGCCGCGCTGAACCCCTACAAGGCGCCGCCCGTCATCGCCCTCGGCTCCGGCGTGGTGGCGACGGGGGGCTTCTGCGGCGCGCTTCCACAATAGCGGCGCGCGCCCGCCGCGACGATCCCGCCGCAGTCCACCCCGCGATCACTCGGCAATGAGGGGGCGCGCCGCCCCCGCCGCCACCCGGAGCGCATCGGCATAGGCCAGCGCCACCATCAGCCCCCGCCGCCCGCCGTTGATCACCACCTCCTCCGCCTCCGCAGTCGCCTCGAACGCTACCGGCACCCGGCGCTTCTGGCCAAAGGGGCTGATCCCGCCGGTGTGAAAGCCGGTCAGCCGCTCCGCCTTCTCCGGCGGCATCATATGGGCGGATTTCCCCCCGAACGCCGCCGCCACCCGCTTCATCGACAAGGTCCTGTCCGACGGGATGACGGCGCAGGCGGGCTTGCCGTCCACCTCCACCATCAGCGTTTTCAGAACCCGCTCGGGCAGCACCCCGATGGCTTCCGCGGCATGCAGGCCGATCCGGTCCTGCCCGGCGACGTAGTCATACTCGATCGTGCGAAAGGCAACGCCCGCATGTCTGAGCGCCTGCGTCGCGGGGGTGGCTGTGCTCATCGTCTGCTCCGTTCTGCGGGCGGAGCCTAGCGTGCGGCACAGGGGCGGAAAAGCCGTCGCAAGCCCCTTCTCCCATTCGCATCCGCAGAAAATCCTTGCCATCCCGCCGATCTTGGGGAGGATGCGCCCCCAACACGACGCCTTCCGGGGGGAGAGAGGATGAGCGCCACACCACAGACGCCCGCACCGCAGGGCGGCATCCGCCGCCTGACGCCGAGCGACATCCGTGCCCGCAAGGGTGGCACGCCCGTTGTCTGCCTCACCGCCTATACCACCCCCATGGCCCGTCTGGTGGACAGGGAGGCCGACCTGATCCTCGTGGGGGACAGCGTGGGCATGGTGCTCCATGGCATGCCCTCCACCCTCGGCGTCACGATGGAGATGATGATCCTGCACGGGCAGGCGGTGGCGCGCGGGGTGGAGCGGGCGGCGCTGGTGGTGGACATGCCCTTCGGCAGCTATGAGGAAATCCCCGCGCAGGCCTTCCGCAACGCCGCCAGGATCATGGCGGAGACCGGCGCGCAGGCGGTGAAGCTGGAAGGCGGTCTCCACATGGCCGAAACCGTCGCCTTCCTGACGGCGCGCGGCATTCCGGTGATGGGTCACGTCGGCCTGACACCGCAGTCCGTCAATGCGCTGGGTGGATACCGCGTGCAGGGCCGGGGCGGGGATGCGGCCCGCGTCCGCGCCGATGCCGCCGCCCTGACACAGGCCGGGGCCTTTGCCGTGGTGCTGGAGAAGGTGCCCGCCGCGCTGGCCGACACGATCACGGCAGAGATCGCGGTTCCCACCATCGGCATCGGGGCCAGCGCAGGCTGCGACGGGCAGGTGCTGGTGATCGACGACATGCTGGGCCTGTTCGGCGATTTCCGCCCGAAGTTCGTCCGCCGCTACGCCGAGCTTGGGGAGAGCGCCGCGGAGGCGATCGCGCGATACGCAGCCGACGTGCAGGCGCGCCGTTTTCCAGCGCCGGAACATGTCTTCGCCAGCGAACTTCCCGCCACGGGCGGATCGGGCAAGGCCGCGTCATGACCCCTGCCCTCCCTCGCCGTGCGATGCCTCGCACCGGGCGGCAAACCGGGCCTGCCCGCTGCCGCCCCGCGATGGCCGTCCCTATGTCCTCGACGCCACACGACGGACACGCTTTGTTGCGTCCCTCGCCCCGCCGGGCACGGCAATCGGCTGAGAAGGCGCTCCGCCCAACCCGCGGAAATCGCAACACCGCCGGCGCGATACGCGTTTCCCCCTGCTTGGCAAAGGTTCGCCCATGACCATCCTCCGCCGCACCGCCGATCTCCGTTCCCGCGTTGCGGGCTGGCGCCGCTCGGGAGAGACGGTGGCCGTCGTCCCGACCATGGGCGCATTGCATGACGGGCACCTGAGCCTCGTCCGCGCTGCCCGGGCGGTGTGCGAGCGGGTTATCGTCACGATCTTCGTCAATCCCCGGCAGTTCAACAGCCCGGAGGATTACGCGAAATACCCCCGGACGGAGGAGGCGGACGCCGCCCTTCTCGCCCCCTACGGCGTGGACGTGGTCTTCGTGCCGGAAGTGGAGGAGATGTATCCGCCGGGCTTCGCCACGACCGTGTCCGTCACCGGTGTCACCGAGCCGCTGGAGGGCGCGCATCGCCCCGGCCATTTCGACGGGGTGGCGACGGTCGTGACCAAGCTCCTCACCATGACCGGGGCCGACCGCGCCTTCTTCGGAGAGAAGGACTGGCAACAGCTTCTCCTCGTCCGTCGGCTGGTGGGGGACCTGAACCTGCCGGTGGAGATCGTGGGCTGCCCCACGGTGCGGGAGACCGACGCCCTCGCCCTTTCCTCCCGCAACCTCCGTCTTTCGCCCCGGGAACGCCAGATGGCCTCCGCCTTGCCGGAGGCTCTCGCCGCTGTCGCGCAGGCGGTGGAAGCGGGCGCCCCCGCTGCCCCGGCGCTGGAAGACGCGCGAAAGCACCTCGCCGACGCGGGTTTCGGAGAGATAGAATATCTCGACCTGCGCGATGCGGAAACGCTCGGAGAAGCCCTCCACGGGGCCCCCGCGCGGCTTCTCGTCGCCGCATGGGCGGGCAATGTCCGCCTCATCGACAATATGCCGGTGACACTTCCGGCCCCGCTGAACCAACTGCAGATCCGGCAGGCTTAAAGACCGTCAGACCGCGCAGCTGTCATTGCGAGTGGGCCAGCGGGTTCTTTGACCCGCCGGTCCGCTCGCCCTGACCGGGTCAGACGGTTACTTGGTTTCGGACTTGTCGGATTTGTGGAAGACCGATTTGAACTTTTCCTTGGTCTTTTCCCACTTCTCCTCGCGTTCGGCCTTACGGTCGGCCTTCTTCTCCTCGCGCAGCACACGGGCGGCCTCGTCCGACGCCGCTTCCGCTGCGGATTCCGCGCTCATGATCTCCGACAGCGTCGCCTCGTAGTTGTAGCGGACCAGCACACCGCCCGTGGTGACGGCGAGATTGTCGAGGATTTCCGGCGTGCTTTCCTCGATATCCACGAGGATACCCGTCTTGCCGGGCGGCAGCGCCGCGCTGATGGCGCTCAGAACGGAATCGTCATCAATCTCGTTTCCGGTATCGACCAGCGAACCGAAGAGCGCACCCGTCGAAAAGCCGAGCAGCACACCAAGCGGCCCGCCCAGAATCCCGATGAGCGCACCAAGCGCACCACCGCCAAGCGTGCCTTCGCCGCCGATATTGGTGCCGCCATCGCGCAGCGTGACGCGACCGTCACTCTCGCGATAGACCACAGCGGCCTGATTGATCCGATCGGGGTCCTCTCCCTTGAGCTTGGTAAGCGCCTCATACGGCTTGCTGTCGTCGAGCCAGGTCACGAGAACGATATTACGAGTCATGTTCTTCTCCATCTGCTTGCTGCAAAAGGGAGAAATCGCGCCCTTCACCGAAAATACGGAGGCGCGCCCGTACAGCTAATTCGCTTCCACCGCTTGGCAATGCACCGCTTGTGGCGGAAAGGCGGAAAAAAGCATTAGGCGCCGGGCCGACGATATACCGTCCTGAATTTCCCGCGGAACAGGCCTAGGACTGACCAACCCGGACCGCCTGATCAAGGGTGCCTTTCCGGTGGTGGCCGCTGTGGGACTCGAACCCACACGGGCATGGCCCGAAGCATTTTAAGTGCTCTCCGTCTACCGGTTCCGGCAAGCGGCCTCCAGTCTCTCCATTCCATTCCCCCGCAGGCAGTGCAAGAGGTCAGTTCCACCCGGTCGCGATCCAGATCACCGCAACATACCGCCCGCCCTTCGCAAGCGTGACGAGCAGCAGGAACAGCCCCAGCCGCTCCCGCAGCATGCCCGCGACGACGGTAAGCGGATCCCCCACCAGCGGCAGCCAGCTCGCCAGCAGCGACCAGCGTCCCCAGCGCCGATACCAGCCCTCGGCGCGGCGGATCTGCTCCGGCGACGCGGGAAACCATCTGCGCCCCTCAAACCGCGCAAGCCAGCGCCCGAGGCCATAGTTCAGCACCGAGCCGAGCACGTTGCCCGCCGTCGCGACGGCCCAGAGCAAAGGCAGCGGATGCCCCCCGCGATAAGCGAGGGTTCCCAGCACCGCCTCCGACTGCATGGGAAGCAGGGTGGCGGCGACGAATGCCGCAGCGAACAGGCCAAGATAAGCGATCATCGGACTCCCATCATGCCTACCCCCTACCCCACATCACCGCCGCAAGGCAGCGCGCAGAGCGCCGCAGCTGTGGAGCCCGCCTCGGCCTCCCTGCTCTCCGAGCCAACGCACGCCACGATGAGGCCCGGATACCCGCGGGCGGCAATTCCGGCGGCTTTTCTGCCGCCCCCCGGTCAGCCGATCCTTCCCTCCCTGCAAGGTGCCGAGGATGTGCCGTTCTCTGCGCGGCCGGCAGGCCGAAAGTCGCAAAAGCTGAACGGTAACAGGGTGCAAAAAAAGGCTTTCAGGTCTGCATCGGAGCGAAAACCGTTCGCGATCCGAGGGAAGCGCGCCAGAAACAACACGTCATGGGACCGATTTCCCAAACAGAAGGCGGGACACTGCAGAACCTTTTCACCCGCCCGCCAAAATGATCGGCCACGGACGCGATCGGCGGCATGCCGGCCGCGAACAAGGCGGGGAGCCGGAGCATTGCGGCAGAGCGGGCAAACCGCTCCCTTCGGAGCGGCTCCGCGGCGCCTCCGATCCACGCAACGGCTGCCTTCGTCATCGTGGCCCGCCATCAGGGGCACGCGGCACCGGGGGTCGCGCATTGCGGGCAGGCGTGGCGGGAAGCCCCCGCCCGGACGCGTCCCCCGACGTCTGTCTGTCGATCCAGGCCATCAGAACCCGCAGGACCATCGCCTGCTCCGCCTCGTCCAGCGGGCGTCCGCCTGGAATCCCGTGCCACTTTGCCAGACATCCGCGGCAGCATGTCGCGGTCGCATGCTGGGCGATGAACACCGGATGGCCCCGTATCGGCGTCTGCCGCCCATCTTTCACCGGCGCGGCGGGCGCAAGTCGGCGCGCCACGAAGTCGGCCGCGTGGCGGGCGACTGTCTCCCGGCCCTTCTCGGCCAGATAGGCCCTCTCCCCCTGCCCCAGCCGGAAGCGGCTGCGAAAGCGCGACCCGCCCAGCCGGGCAAACAGTCCTGCAATGTCGTCAGGCAGCTTCTCCATCCCGCGTTCCCCGCCTTGAATGAGACGGGAGGTCTCGCATCCCGCATCGCCCGCGTCCAGCCCCCGGAGGCGACGAAGATCGCCAACCCCATGGAGCAGCGCGCGGCCTCGCGTGCGCCAAACGACGACGCGGGGACATGGGCGAGCCGGCAGACTGGCTACCTTCCATCGCGCGCGGGAGAGAGGCCGACAACCCCCGGCCCGCCAGCCACACCCCCGGCTTGCACCCTCAATCGCGCGCCGGAGAGCGGCCGACACCCGCCCACGGCGACCCGCCCGACAAGCTCGCGACCCCCACCGCGCGCGGCGCGGACCGCCGGCGCCGGTGGATATCTCCGAACTGGACCGCGGCGCTGGACGGAGTCGCGCGGCATGAGAGGTCGCGATGCGCACGGCGCAGACGACGTGGAACGCCGTGCCTCCCGTCGGACGAGCTGCGCACGCCAGCAACGTGCCGCGCGGCGTCCGGCCCGAATTTCCCCTCCGGCGTCCAGCCGCGCGCGGCACTGACGCGGAGACCGGGTCATCCGCGCGATGGGCCCCTCCCTCGGGGGGCGTGCGAGATACCCGCCGTTCGGGAGCGTGCCGATGCGCGCGCCCCGCCGTCCAGCCTCGTTCGCGAGAAACGGCCGCATCCCGAACCATGACGGGGCGCGCGCCAGGGGCAGTCCAGCCTTGCATCTGCGGGCCGACGCCTATGCGCGACAGCCGGTGGACGACAGACCGCTTACATCGCCTTGCAGGCCCCGCCTCGCGCGCGCAAACGCCGACGCGGAGGGATGGATGCGGCGGGCCGTACACCCTCGTGCGCGAATGGTGCCGGTGTTTCTCGCCGTCTCCCGCAACTCCGCGTCAGACGGTCCGAGTTCCTGCGACACCGAGGTCGTCCGGCATCCTCTCACAATCGCCGGTAACGCACCCACCACCGGCACGCGCGCGGCCAATCAGAGCGCCCGCCTCTATTCCATACCCCCCTGCTCCAGCCCCGGCAGCGCGCGCGGCCATGGGGGATTGCCTGCCCACCGCATCTGGGCAGGCAAGGGCACGTCCAGCCGCGCGCGGCCATCGTCCAGCGGCAAGCCACCGTCCGGCTGTCTGGCGTCCGGCCGCGCGTGCCTGCGATACCAACGGATGCGCTTCGACAGCGCATCACCCAGCGTTTCACGTCCGGCCTCGTATGCCTGCGACCAACGGGGCGACCGATCTGAAGGCTGCGGCCGTCCGGGCGCGCGGGTCCGACCCGCGCGCGACGCCGAGGCTGACAGCGCAAGAGGCCACAGCAAAAGGCCACCGGGAAAGACCATGCCGTCACGCCTGCTCCCCGGCATGCCTGCCGCGACTTGTTGCCCGTTTGGCGGTTTTCCGTACGTCCCCTCTGGCCATGGGCGGTCCTTCGCGTATCTTCACGCCGAACTGTCAGCGAGGCGAGAGATGATAGCACCGGCCCGAATCCTCACCGCGATGCTCGCCGCGGCGCTTCTCCTGCTGCCCGCCTGCCGGGAGGAAGCGGCGGCGCCGGAGGTCGAAGGGCCGCGCCCGGTCAAGACGGTGACGGTCGCCTATACGGTGGTGAACAGCCCCGGCTCGCTCGTGGGCGAGGTGGCGCCCCAGATCGAAAGCGACCTCGGCTTCCGGGTCGGCGGCAAGCTCGCCCAGCGGCTCGTCGATGTGGGCGACGTGGTGACGGCGGGAGAGGTGCTGGCCCGGCTCGACATCGCACAGGCGCAGAACAGCGTCCGGCAGGCGGAGGCCAGCCTCGCCGCGGCAACGGCGCAGCGCGAGAATGCCGAGCAGACGGAGAAACGCACCAGCGACCTGCTCGGTCGCGGTTTTGCCACGCAGGCGGCGGCGGATGCGGCAACGGCACAGGCCAATGTCGCGCGGGCCAATGAACTCGCCGCGCAGGCCAGCGTCTCGGATGCGCGGGACGGGCTGGGATATACCGATCTCGTCGCGCCGGAGGCGGGCGTGGTCATGTCGCGCGGGGCGGAGGTGGGGCAGGTCGTCGCCGCCGGACAGATGATCGTCGAACTCGCCCGCACCGACCTGAAGGATGCGCAGTTCCAAGCCCCCGGCGCCGTTCTGGGCAGCGGGGCGGAGAACGCCCCCGTCACCGTCACCCTGCTCGATGATCCCTCCATCGTGGCCCACGGCAGGGTGCGGGAAATCTCCCCGGCGGCGGATCCGGTGACCCGCACCTTCCGGGTCCGCGTGCGGATCGACGACGCCCCCGCAGCCTTCCGCTTCGGATCGGCCGTGCGTGGGATGCTGGAACTGCCGGGGCCGAAAGCTGCCGCGCTCCCGCTTTCCGCGCTGTTCAACACCGCAGACCGCCCGGCCGTTTGGGTGGTCGATGCGAACGGTATCGTTGAGCTGACGCCGGTGGAGGTGCTGCGATACGAGGGCGAACGCATCCTGATCTCCGGCGGGCTGGAGGAGGGCGCGAAGGTCGTGGCGGCGGGGGTGCAGCGTCTCCGCCCCGGAATGCAGGTGCGGCTGCCCGCCGGTGATGCCTGATGGGGGGCTTCAACCTTTCTTCCTGGGCGCTGGCGCACCGCTCCTTCGTGACATTGATCCTCGTCCTCGCCGCGCTCGCGGGCGGGCTGTCCTACCTGCGGCTCGGGCGGAGTGAGGATCCGAGCTTCACCATCAAGACCATGGTGCTTCAGGCGAACTGGCCCGGCGCCACGATGGAGGACACGCTCCATCAGGTGACGGACAGACTGGAGCGGAAGCTTCAGGAACTCCAAGACCTCGACAACCTGAAAAGCCTGACGACGCCGGGCCAGACGATCATCTACGTGACTCTGAGCGACGCGACACCGCCCGAACGGGTGGACGACGACTGGTATCAGGTGCGCAAGAAGGTGGCCGATATGGGCCGCGAGCTTCCCTCCGGGGTGCTCGGCCCGTTCTTCAACGACGAATTCGGCGATACCTACGGGATCATCTACGCCTTCACCGCCGATCCCGGCTTTTCGGAGCGGGAGCTTCGGGACGTCGTCGATGCGGCGCGCGACAGGGTTCTGCGCCTTCCTGGCATCGGCAAGGCCGAACTCATCGGCACGCAGGATGAAAAGATCTGGATCGAATTCTCCACCCGCCGCCTTGCCAGCCTCGGCATAGACCCGGAAGCGGTGATCGCCCAGATCCAGAACCAGAACGCGGTCGTCCCGGCGGGGGAGATCGTGACCAGCGCCGACAGCACCCGGCTCGAAGTGACCGGCGCCTTCGGCAGCGAAGCGGAGATCGACAACCTCACCATCGCCACCCAGTCCGGCGTCGTGCGGCTCGACGATATCGCGACCGTCCGCCGTGGCCCGGTCGATCCGGCCCAACCGATGTTCCGCGTTGCGGGTCAGCCCGCCATCGGCCTCGCCATGTCGATGAAGGAGGGCGGCGACGTGCTCGCCCTCGGCCAGCAGATCGACACGGTCATCGCCCAGGTGAAATCCGGCCTGCCCATCGGGATGGAGGTGTCGCAGGTCTCCAACCAGACGGCCGTGGTTCAGCACGCCGTCTCCGGCTTCACCCGCGCGCTGGCGGAGGCGGTGGTGATCGTGCTCGCCGTCTCCTTCATCGCACTGGGGCTGCGGGCGGGGCTGGTGGTGTTCGTCTCCATTCCGCTGTCGCTGATGCTGGTGTTCCTTGCCATGGAACTCTACGGGATCGCGCTGCAGCGCGTGTCGCTCGGCGCGCTCATCATCGCGCTGGGGCTGCTGGTGGATGACGCGATGATCACCGTGGAGATGATGGTCTCCAAGCTGGAGGAGGGCATGGAAAAGGCCAAGGCCGCCGCCTATGCCTGGACCTCCACCGCCTTTCCGATGCTGACGGGCACGCTGGTGACGGTCGCGGGCTTCGTGCCGGTGGGTTTTGCTAAAAGCGCCGCCGGGGAATATGCCAATTCGCTCTTCTGGGTGATCGCCTTCGCGCTCATCCTGTCGTGGATCGTGGCGGTGCTGGCCTCACCCATCGTCGGCGTCTGGGTGCTGCCCGCACGGATCAAGCGCAAGCATGAGGGCGAGGGCCGTTATGTCGCGGCCTTCCGCCGCTTCCTGACGCGCGCGCTGCACTGGCGCTGGCCCATCGTCATCGGCACGCTCCTGCTGTTCGCCCTGTCTATTCTGGGCGCGATGCGGTTGCCGCAGCAGTTCTTCCCGCCCTCCGACCGGCCGGAACTGCTGCTCGACCTCAACCTGCCGCAATCCTCCTCCATAGAGCGCACCCGTCAGGTCGTCACGGAGGTGGAGAAGATCGTCGCGGCGGAGGCGGAGGTGGAGAGCTTCAGCTTCTACGTGGGCGAAGGCGCGATCCGCTTCTACCTGCCCATGGATGTGCTTCCCCCCGCCAGCTACACCGCACAGGGCGTGCTGGTCACCACCGCCGATGCCGACCGCCCGGCCCTGACGGCGCGGCTTCAGCGGGTGCTGGACGACCGCTTCCCCGATGTCCTTTCCCGCGTGGCGCCGCTGGAGCTTGGCCCGCCGGTGGGCTGGCCCGTGCAGATCAGGGTGAGCGGCGAGGATCTGGGCGCGGTCCGCGACCTTGCATGGCAGGTGGCCGATGTGATGGGCGCGGCCCCGGGCGCGGTGAACGTCAACCTCGACTGGAACGAACCCGCGCGGCTCATCCGCATTCGCGTGGATCAGGACCGCGCGCGTCTTGTCGGCCTTTCCTCCGCCCAGCTCGCGCAGGCGCTGCTGGCCGTCACCAGCGGCGTGAACATCACCCAGATCCGCGACGACATCTACCTTGTCGATGTCGTGGGCCGGGGGGCGGAGAACGAGCGGCGCGACGTGGACACCCTCCTCGCCCTTCAGATCCCGTTGGGCGGCGGGCGCACCGTGCCGCTGATCTCTGTCGCGAGCTTCGATTACGCCACCAGCCAGCCCGTCGTCTGGCGGCGCGACAGGCTTCCCACGATCACCGTCCGCGCCGATGTCGTCAACATCACGGCAGAGGCGATGGCCGCAGGCATCGCCCCCGCGATAGACCGCCTCGCCGCCGCCAACCCGGAGATGCGGCTGGAAACCGGCGGCGTGGTCGAGGAAAGCGAAAAGGGCCTCGGCTCGGTGGTGGCCGTGTTCCCGCTCATGGTCATCCTCATCCTCGTCATCCTCATGGCGCAGTTGCAAAGCGTGCAGTTGCTCATCCTCGTCCTCTCGGTCGTGCCGCTCGGGCTGATCGGGGTGGTGGCGGCACTGATGATCACCGGCCTGCCGGTGGGGTTCATCGCGGTGCTGGGGATCGTCGCGCTGATCGGGATGATCGCCCGGAACTCCGTGATCCTCGTCGAGCAGATCGAGCAGCACCGCGCGGCGGGAGAGGATGGCTGGTCCGCGCTGATCGACGCGACGGTGAGCCGCGCGCGCCCGATCGTGCTCACCGCCGCTGCGGCGATCCTCGGCATGATCCCCATCGCGCGGGAGGTGTTCTGGGCGCCGCTGGCCTTTTCCGTCATCGGCGGGCTGACGGTGGCGACCGTACTGACGCTGGTGTTCCTGCCAGCCCTCTACGCACTGTGGTTCCGGCTGGAGCCGCAAACCCCCGCCGCGTCGCCGTCACCGCCACTCTCGCCGTCGGCCTGACGGCCGCCACTCATGACGGTCACTCATCCCTGCGGGGATGCTGCATCTTCGCGGGCAACCCGAGGACGGCAGCGCACCGCAGACCACCGGCCCCCGCCCCTCACGCGGCCAGGCTCCGACGGCTTCGCGGACGGTCCGGCGTTGGTGCGCCCACGGTAACCGCGTTCGCCCGAAGCCGCCGGAGCAACACCCGGCGGGCTGCTGAAAGGCGCCGAAATATCAGGCCTGTCCTCTGGAAAATCGGCCCGGGAACGCCCGGAATATGGGGATCTCCGGCGGGATTTCCCCAGATTTCATCTCCGGCGCAGACCACGCTCTCTTTCAGCAGCCTGCCGCCCCCTACGCGGGGATCCGACGATGCCGCCCCTCGCCGGCGCGCAGCGCCGAGGACATTTCCCAAGGCCTGCCAGCGGAGCCGCAATCTCCTTCGCCCCACCTGTCCCGCACACCCGGGGCATGCCTCTCCGAGCGGTTGGCCCATGTCCCACGCGCCTCAGGGCACGCCTGCTCCTGTGCAGCCGGACCGATGGTATCGGCCCCCGCGCGCGACACGTCTACCTCGCCACCTGCCCGCCCCTCGCCCCGGGCAGGACACGCCAGGCCGGGCCGGGGTCTCGGGCGCATCTTCGGCCTGCGCCCGGCGCCCCACGACAAGCGCCGCACCCCCCGCGCCGGAACCGGCGGTTCCCCCTCGCGCCCGCAGGGGGAAACGTCTATGACGGCGCGATGACCACGCCCTTCGAGATCTTCCTCGCCGCCCCGCCGGGGCTTGAACCCGTCCTTGCCGAAGAAGCGGCGGAGGCCGGCTTCCCCGCGCCCCGCGTGCTTGAGGGCGGCGTCGCCTTCGACGGCGGCTGGGAGGACGTGATGCGCGCGAACCTCGTGCTGCGGGGGGCCACGCGCGTGCTGGCCCGGATCGGTGCCTTCCGCGCCCTCCACCTCGCCCAGCTCGACAAACGCGCGCGCCGCTTCCCGTGGGGAGAGGTGCTGCGCACCGACATGCCCGTCCGCGTCGATGTCACCAGCCGCCGGTCGCGCATCTATCACGCCGGTGCCGCGCGGGAGCGGATCGAAACCGCGCTCAGGGAGAGCGCGGGCATTCCCGTCGCCGCGCCCCGCGACAAGGAAAGCGAAGACCCGCCCGAAGACGCCATCGCCCTCAAGATCCGCATTGAGGACGATCTCGTCACCATCAGCGTCGATACCTCCGGTCCCTCCCTGCACAAACGCGGCCACAAGGAGGCGGTGAACAAGGCCCCCCTGCGCGAGACGCTGGCCGCGCTGTTCCTGCGTCAATGCGGCTATACCGGCGCAGAACCGGTGGTGGATCCGATGTGCGGCTCGGGCACGTTCGTGATCGAGGCGGCGGAGATCGCGGCGGGCCTGCTGCCCGGTCGCAGCCGCCGCTTCGCCTTTGAAGATCTGGCCTCCTTCGAGCCGGAACGCTGGGCGGGGCTGAAACAGACCGCCGCTCCCCACCCGCCCGCCTTCGCCTTTCACGGCAGCGATCGCGACGATGGAGCGATCCGCATGAGCGGCGCCAACGCGGCCCGCGCCGGCGTGACGGACTGGACCACCTTCACCCGCCTTCCGGTGAGCGAGGCCCGCCCCCCCGAAGGACCGCCCGGCCTTGTCATGGTGAACCCGCCCTACGGCACGCGGCTCGGCAATCCAAAGCTGCTCGCCGGCCTTTACGGGGCACTCGGGCAGACGCTGAAGCAGCATTTCACCGGCTGGCGCGTGGGTCTCATCACGTCGGAGGAGCGTCTGGCCCGCACCACCGGCCTCCGTTTCCTCCCGCCCGGGCCACCGGTGCCGCATGGCAGCCTGCGCATCCGCCTCTACCGCACCGACCGGCTTTGAACTCCGGCCGACGAACTCCGGCCGGTTAGCACACATCTCCCCCGGCAGCACCGGAACGCGCGCGGGGCTTCCGCCCCCGGCCCCGAAATCACGGGCATCCACGCGCGTCAGTGGGTGAACTCCACCCGCTCCGCAGAGTGCCCCGGGGCCGGGCAAATCGCGCAAGACCGGTGTGGTGCTCCCTGAATGCGGGAGCTCCCCTGCAAAACCTGCGACCGGGACAGGCCCAAAAGCAAACGGAGGGGCCCACCCCTCCGATATCGCCCGCCCGCCGGCTCACCCGGCTGTCACATCGTCCCGCCCGTTCGGGTAAAACCGCCGCCACGCCGTTGGAGGGGAAGAGGCGGCGTGGCGGCGGGGGCCCTGTCCATACAGACCGACCGGGCTCCACTCTCGCCCGGCCCCACCCGGACGCGAGCCTTTCAGGGCATCAATTCGCCTTGCCGAACTTCTCGACCAGCGCATCGAGCCCCATCTGGTGGGCTGCCGTCACCGTGGCGATGGCAGCCTCGTCATTCAGTTCAGGCGGCGGATCGTTGTTCGGGAAGCCCCGGTAGAAGGCTCCCGTCCACTCGACCTTCGCCTTGCCGCCCTCGTCCTTCACGGCGATGATGCCGGAATAGTTGGTCACGGCCAGCGCCTTGATGTTGTCGGTGATGGTCCGGTAGGAATAGGTATGACCCTCCGGGTTCCACTTGGTAAGCTGCTCCGTCGTCTGCTCGCCGTTGTCCCAGGTGACGGTGCGCTGTTCGCCCGGCTTGACCTCGGCACCCGGCTCGATCTCCACCGACTTGGCCCGCGGATACCAGGACAGGTCGTCGAACTTGCCGATCACCGCCCAGACCTCGTCGGGCGTCGCGTTCAGCGTCACCTCTTGTATCACCTTCTGCCGCGAAGGGCCGTGCGCCTCCGCCAGTCCCGCTCCGAATACCAGCGCTGCACCCGCCGCCAGCGCCATCACAAATTTCCGCATCAGTTCCTCCCCCGGATCCCCCCCGGAATAGCCTGATCAGCCTAACCGCAGCGCAGCCAAGAGCAATGCAACGAAAGTCTTACCCGCTCCCCCCGCGCGCAAGCAGGGCCGCACGACGGAAACTTTCCGCCACTGCCGCTGCTCCCCACCGCCTATCTGGCACCCCCCTATCTGGCACCCCCGGAGCAGAGGCGGCTCCCCGCGCGCTAGCCCTTCCGCGACAAGGCAAGCAGGTTTACGGCCAGCAGCTTCCCCCCGCACCCGAGGCCGCGACAATCAGGAGCCTGGTCGGGCCGGGCCCTCAAGCTGAACGGTGCAATCTGAACGGTGCAATTCCCGGCCTGCTGGCCGCGACCAGCACGGCATACCCGCGGCCCTTAACCGCCGGTCGCCTTGCGCGACTTGCGTCGTTGGGTTAGCCTCCCTGTTAGGCTTGACCCACGCCTCCTCCCTCCAAATGGGGAAGTATCGCACATACGGGGTGACTGAGATCATCGAACCATCTGTTCGAGCGTTCGCATAAGGAGGGGTTGCGTTTTCGGCTCGGAATGGAGGTTCCGTGATGCGGCTATCCGCCCCGATCTATAAGTTGAAACGCCGCGCCAAGCTGTTGGCGCGAGATGAGAATATTCCTTTGCATCAGGCACAGGCCCGTATTGCTGCGGAGGAAGGCTTCACGGCATGGAGTCTGCTTGCCGCGCGCGTCACCGGAAACGCCGATGTCAGCGCATTGCTTCCCCAGCTTGTGGATGGCGATATGCTCCTGATCGCCGCGCGGCCCGGACATGGCAAGACGCGCCTCGGCCTACGGCTTTTGCTTGATGCGGCCCTTGAAGGGCGGCGGAGCGCATTATTTTCGCTTGAATACACCGAGCGAGAGGCAATGGATCACTTCCGCGCGCTTTCAGACCCACTGCCCGAGAAGATGCCGGAAATCATTACCACGGACGATATTTGCGCCGACTATATCATCCACCATCTGTCGGGTGCGCCGAGGGGCTCGGTAGCCCTGATAGATTATCTGCAAATTCTCGATCAGATGAGAACAAAACCTCCGCTTTCGGATCAGATGAAAGCTCTACAGGAATTCACCCGGAGCACCGGGGTCATTCTAGCCGTAATTGCGCAGATTGATCGCTCTTATGCGTCAGAAGCTGCATCGGTGCCGGGTATTGCCGACCTCCGCCTTCCCAATCCCATTTCAGCGGGCATCTTCTCGAAAGCCTGCTTCTTGAACGCGGGAGAGGTTCGCTTGCAGGGCATGATCTGACGTTGCCCGCCAGTGTCAGACGCCTGCCAATGGCGGCTTGCGGCCGACAGCTTGGGCCCGCTTAGGGGACTTGCTGGTCATGACCATTCTCATTGACTGCGCGTGGCCGATCTCCTGACTGTCGCCGCCCGAAGCCACAGGGGCTGCTTTCCCCTGCGCGCTTTCTCGCCATCGGCGGCGACTCCCCGCACGCGGGGGCCCACCCGGATTATGGCCCTGGATTATCGCCTTGGCGGACGGGTCCGGGAAGGGCCGCTCCCGGCGGGGCGGGGCCATACTTGCCGCCGGATGCACTGGAGGACCCCCGCCCCCGCTCCTCCCACGCCGGGAAACAGCGGCTTGGCAGCGCGATAAGGCCGGCAAACCCTCGCGAACCGCCGTCTGCGATGTTGTCCCTCGTTGCGCTTGGCCATCGAATTCCGTAACCCGATCTGGCAAACAGGAGAAACACCCCCCATGCGCATGACCGATACCGTGTTGAAGCCGATGCACCCCGAAGGGTGGCGCTTCGTCGGCATTTTCGCGGTGATCACCGCCCTGCTGTTCTGGCTCTGGGAGCCGCTGGGCTGGATCGGCGTGGTGCTGACCATCTGGTGCTACTACTTCTTCCGCGATCCCGTGCGGCAGGTGCCGGAGGGCGAGGGGCTGGTCATCAGCCCGGCGGACGGCATGATCTCGCAGATCACGACGGTCCTGCCGCCGCCGGAGCTCGGCATGGCGGCCGAACCGATGACGCGCATCTCGGTCTTCATGTCGGTGTTCAACGTACACGTGAATCGATCGCCGGTTTCGGGCGTTCTGAAGAAGATGGCTTACACCAAGGGAAAATTCGTCAACGCGTCGCTGGACAAGGCGTCGGAGCATAACGAGCGCAACGCCCTGCTCATCGAGCTGCCCGATGGCCGCGAAATCGCCTGCGTCCAGATCGCAGGTCTGGTGGCGCGGCGCATCCTGCCCTTTGTGAAGGAGGGCGACATGCTCTATGCGGGGCGGCGCTTCGGCCTGATCCGGTTCGGCTCGCGGGTGGATGTCTACCTTCCGCCCGGCGTGGCCCCGCTGGTGGCGGAGGGCCAGACGATGATCGCGGGCGAAACGGTCATGGCGGATCTCACCGCCAGCCTTCTGCCCCGTCCGGCCCGCGCGGAGTAGCGCCCATGTCCCGCCGCCCCCGCGCCAACCGTGTCCGCCAGCTCGCCCTGCCGCAACTGCTGCCGAACCTCCTGACGCTGGGCGCGATCTGCGCCGGGCTGACATCGCTCCGCTTCGCCATCGCCGGACGCTTCGGCGAGGCCGTGGGTCTCATCATCCTCGCCGCGATCCTCGACGCGCTGGACGGACGGATGGCCCGGATGATGGGCAGCGAAAGCGCCATCGGCGCAGAGCTCGACTCGCTCGCGGACTTCCTGAACTTCGGGGTGGTGACGGGGATGCTCGTCTATCTCTCCATGCTGTCGGATATCGCGAACCTCGGCTGGATCGCGGTGCTCGTCTATGTGGTGGGCTGCGTGCTCCGTCTGGCGCGGTTCAACGTGGATGCCCGCTCCCCCGCGCCCGGCCCCTCGCTGGGCGGCTTCATCGGCGTGCCCTCGCCGGCGGGCGCCATGCTGGCCATGCTTCCGCTCTTCCTGAACGAAGCGCTTCCCGCAGGCACGGACGTCCCCGATATCCTGAGCGCGGTCTGGCTGGTGATCGTGGGCTTTCTGCTCATCAGCCGCATTCCCACGCCCTCGCTCAAGAAACTCAAGATGCGGCCGGAACACCTGCCCTACTGGGTGATCCTGCTGGTTGCCATCATCGCCGTCCTGTTCACCTGGCCCTGGTGGACGCTGATCGCGGCGGATGTGGCCTATCTCTGCGTGGTGGGCTGGTCGGCCCTGCGCCGGTTGTCGAAACAGGGGAAGAGCGAACATGAGGCCTGATGCCGTTACCTCCACCTACCGCCGATGGGCGCCGATCTACGACGCCACCTTCGGACGGGTGACGAACGCGGGGCGGCAGCGCGCCGCCGCACATGTCAGCCGCCGGGGCGGCGAAGTGCTTGAAGTCGGCGTCGGCACCGGTCTCGTCCTGCCGCTCTACCAGGGCGGTGTGCGGGTGACCGGCATCGACTATTCGCCGGAGATGCTGGCCAAGGCGCAGGAGAAGGTCACCGAACTTTCGCTCGGCCATGTGGAGGCGCTGCACCGGATGGATGCCCGGTCGCTCGACTTCCCGGATGCGAGCTTCGATACCGTGGCCGCGATGCATGTGCTCTCCGTGGTCCCGGAGCCGGAAAAGGTGCTGTGCGAAATGGCGCGGGTGTGCCGTCCGGGGGGGCAACTGGTGATCGTGAACCACTTCACCGCGGAAGCCGGGCCGCTCCGGGCGCTGGAGCGGATCTCCACCCGTTTCGAGGATCTGCTGGGCTGGCAATCGGACTTCCCGATCGAGCGCGTGCTGGGCCATCCCGATCTCGACGTGGCGGAACGGGAAAGCCTTCCGCCCTTCGGCATGATGACCTGGCTGGTGCTCGAACGTCGGGACTGCTGACCCCTCGCGCCCCGCAGCAGCGATACGCCCTGCCCAGCGACGCGACCCGTAGGGCAAGGGCACGGCAGGGAAGGCGTGAGACCGCTCCCCGATCCGGTCAGGGGCGCACTCCCGCCCGTCAGCGGCGGCCAAGGCCGCCCCCGCCGGTTGGGCCCGGCGCCGCGCTGATGCGCGGCGCGGTTGCGATGAAATGCAGGTCGGCCCGCTCCCTGATGCAGATGGAATCCAGACCGGGGAGAACATCGCCCTGACAGGCTGCCGAGGGCTTTCGGACCTGCGCTGAAGCGGGGATCGTTCGCAGTCTGACGAAATCCCGCCGGAAACCTCCGCCGTACGGATCATTCCATTGCAGATTTCCCAAGGCAGATTTCCAGATTTCCACAACACAGGCGTGAGATTTCAGAGCTTTTCCGCAGCCTGTTGACAGGCTTTGTGGCCGAGATGCTCCCGCAGGCGCGATGCGACGCGCCCTTCCGGGCACGACCCCGGTCGGACAGCTAACGCGGGGCCGGTAACGCCGGAGCCGGGGCAGCGATGCGCGATGCAGGGCGACAGACCGACATGAGCGGCATGAGCAGCATGAGCAGCATGAGCAGCATGAGCAGCATGAGCAGCATGAGCAG
>NZ_DAMDHB010000011.1:106039-106222 GCF_032102465.1 Haematobacter sp.
GCATGAGCAGCATGAGCAGCATGAGCAGCATGAGCAGCATGAGCAGCATGAGCAGAAGGCTCACCCCGCGTCATCGCCCCCGTCAACACCCCCTCTCGCCACCACCCCCGCGTCACTGCGACCTGCCAGGGACCACCCTGCCCTAGCCGATCAACCCGGCCGTCGCCGCAACACACCCAAATC
>NZ_DAMDHB010000011.1:106322-109004 GCF_032102465.1 Haematobacter sp.
GCCAACGCCAACGCCAACGCCAACGCCAACGCCAACGCCAACGCCAACGCCAACGCCAACGAGCGCTGCCCCGCCCGAGAGCCGAAGGCCAGCCACAAAATCCCGCCCGGTCGACATCCGCGCCCCGTCACCCTGCGATCCGTCCGCCACCCCTCCCCCCGGGGTAACGCTTGCGGGATCGCCGCCGGACCATTACTTCTGGAGGGAAGATCGCGGCGTGAGAGGTGAGAAAGCCCATGTATACCGGCATCGTTCAGGCCGTCCGTCCCGTCACGGAGATCGCCGCCTATCCCGGCGGGCAATCGCTCACCGTCGAGTTCACGCCGGAACTGCTGGCCGATCTGGCCATCGGCGCCTCCGTCTCCGTCGAGGGTGTCTGCCTGTCCGTCACGCGGATGGAGGGAACGCGCGTCTCCTTCGACGCGATGGATGCAACGCTCTCCCGCACCAACCTTTCGCGGCTCGCCGCACAAGGGCGTGCGAATGTGGAACGCTCCGCCAAGCAGGGTGCCGAGGTCGGGGGCCATATCATCGCCGGCCACATCGCCACCACGGCAGAAATCGTGGAGATCGAGACGGAAGCCGATCAGGCCTTCCTGCGCTTCCGCGTGCCCGCCGAATGGGCGAAATATGTCTTTCCCCGCGGCTTCCTTGCGGTCAACGGCTGCTCGCTCACCGTGGCCGACCGGGAGGACGGCGGGCCGGAAGGCGACGTGTTCCGCATCAACCTCATCCCGGAGACCCTGCGCCAGACCACCTTCCGCGACTACCGCCCGGGCGACCTGCTGAACATAGAGGTCGATCACGCGACGATGGTCATGGTCGATACGATCGAGCGCACCGTCTCCCGCGTGTTGCCCGAACTCATCCGCCGCGCCGCCTGAGCCCGCCGAGGACGCATCTTCATGACCGCAAGGATCCTCTGCATCGGCGAGGCGCTGATCGACATGGTGCCGCGCGACCTCCTTGGCCGCACGGCCTTTCTGCCGCTCGCGGGGGGGGCGGTGTTCAATACCGCCATCGCGGCGCGCAGGCTCGGGGCGGACGTCGCCTTCTGCTGCGGCCTCTCCAGCGACATGTTCGGCGAACAGCTCGCGCAGGCGCTGCTGCGGGACGGGGTAGACATCTCCCCCTGCCCGCGGAGCGACCGGCCCACCACCCTCGCCTTCGTCACCCTGACCGACGGGCAGGCGCGCTACAGCTTCTTTGACGAGAATACCGCCGCCCGCATGATCCAGCCAGCGGACCTCCCCGATATCGCACCAGATATCGGCGCGGTGTTTCTGGGCGGGATCAGCCTCGTGTCCGAACCCTGTGCCACGACGATAGAGTCCTTCGCCACCCGCGCGGCGGAAGCGGGGCGGCTCATCATGCTGGACCCCAACATCCGCCCGGGTTTCATAAGCGACGAGGCAGGCTACCGCGCGCGGCTCGACCGGTTGATGCGCAGGGCGCATGTGGTGAAACTCTCGGCGGAGGACATGGTCTGGCTGCTCGGCCCCGTCACCCCCGCGGAGGGAGCGGCAGAGCTGCGCGCGCTCGGCCCCCGCGTGGTGCTCGTCACCGAAGGGGCTGACGGCGGCTCCGCCTATCTGGAGGGCGGCGTTGCACAGATCCGTCCCCCCGCCGTGACCGTGGCGGATACCGTCGGCGCGGGCGATACGTTCAACGCGGGTTTCCTCGCGAGCCTCGCCGACGCCGGCCTCCTCTCGCCGGAGGGGATCGCGGGCCTGACGGCGGCAACGGTGGCCCAGCATCTGGAGCAGGCGGTCCATGCCTCCTGCCTCTCCGTCACCCGGATCGGCGCCGATCCCCCCGTGCGGGAAGAACTGGCGATCTTTCGGCGCGGCCTGACGTTGCCGTGACCCGGCGCGCCGGCCCCTATCCGCAGGGCGCACCGAAGTTGATGACCCAGACCGGCCCCCGGCTGCTGCGCACCATCGCGGCACCGGCCTCATAGCTCGACCGCCGCAGATTGTTCGCGCGGTGTCCCGGACTCAACATCCAGCCCCGCACGACCGCCTGCGCGTCAGGCTGCCCGCGCGAGATATTCTCCGCATAGTCGCACCCGCGATACCCCCGCGCCGCCATCCGGTCCCGCGCGCTCGATCCCCCCTCCCCCGTGTGGGAGAAGGTGCCCGTGCTGGCGATCCAGGCCGCGTGGTCTGCGGCGGAGGCCGCAAGCCGATCCGACCAGGAGAGCGGATGGAGCCCCTGGCTCTCCCGCTCCGCATTGATGAGCCGGAGCACATCCCCCGCCTGCCCTGCGGGCGCGGTCACGTAGCTCGCGGGCGCCGAAGGGCCGCGACTGCTGCCCGGCACCACGATGGGCACCGGAACGATACAGGCGGAGAGCGCCAGAAAACCTGCCAGCCCGAACGCGGGCGCGAGACTGTGTCGGATCATCTGTTTCCCTTTCGGGAGCAACCGTCTCCCGGCGTCCCTGGTTCCGCCGGAACATGCCCGTTCTTCAAACGTCATCGAACAGGCCCGGCGCCATTTCCTCCCAGAAGGCGAAGATCGCGCGGGCGTTCAGCGCGCTGGACCAGCCGAAGCGCCGGAAATCCTCCCGCTCGAGTTCCCCCTCCAGCCGGGCGAGGAACAGGCGGCGGTCCGCGTCGCGCTGGGTCGGGTTCCGCCGGGCGACCGCCGCTTCCACCGCGGCGAAGCGCGCGCGCCGGG
>NZ_DAMDHB010000012.1:0-107713 GCF_032102465.1 Haematobacter sp.
TCGCCGCGCGCAACCGGGACACCGGTGCGCTGGAAGGCATCGGCTTCTGGAACGGGGATGATCATCAGACCATTGCCGGTCGGCCCTACTTCGGGGCGGAGAACCTGCAGGCGGTTGGAACGCTTGTCTCAGAGGTGGGTCTCACGATCCGGTATCTCGATGTAAGTTTTGCGGGTGTGACGCCGGAGGTCCTGCAGGCCGCACGCGGCTTTGACCTGAAGGGTGCGGCGGCCGAGCTGCACCGGGTGGACTTCGATCTGATCTCGGACGAGCTGACCGGCAGTCCGGAACGTCTTTTCAAGGGATGGATCGACAAGTCGATCATCAACACGCCGCCGGTCGGTTCGTCCGGTGCGACGGTAGAGCTGTCCCTCGCGAGTGCCAGCCGGGCGCTTACCCGCACACTGACCACGAAATATTCCGACGCCAGCCAGCGACTGCGCGATGCGAATGACCGATTCTTCGCGGATGCGGAGATTTCCGCGCAGCCGATGTGGGGCGCACGCCAGACAGGGGGCCGGAGACGATGAACACGCAGATGATGCTCTTCGACTATATCGCTGCTGTCTGGTCACGCCCGATGGATGACGGCCACGATTGCGCCCGGTTCGCGGATGACTGGTATCGTGCCGTGCACGGCGAAAGCCTGATGCCGTTCAATTACCGCTCGCAGGGGCGCGCGCTCGCCCGGCTGCGCAAGATGGGCTTTGCCGATCATGTCGCCTATCTGGCGACCCGTCTGGAGGAATGCCCGGTCGCTCTGGGTCAGGTGGGCGATATCGCCGCTGTGCCCGGCCAGCAATATCCCGCCCTTGGGATCGTGCAGGGGGAAGGTATCTACGCGCCGATGCCAACGGGCAAGATCGTCGTGCCCCTTACTGCGGCCGAACGGATGTTCCGGCTATGAGACGGCTGCTGCTCGCCACGACGCTTTTGGCCGGTCTCTGGGCGGCTCCCGCTGCCGCCGATCCGGTCTCTTTCGCGCTGCTCGCCAATGGCGCAAGCTTCTGGTCAGCCTTCGGGGCGACGATCGGCAGTGTGGCGCTGCGCCTCGGCGCTGTCGTGGGCGCGTCGCTGCTGTCGCAGAAGCTGGCTGCCAGAAAGGCGGTCGGCTCCGGCGGCGTGAAGTTGCAGACGACAGTGGGCGGCATCACGCCCCAGACCTTCGTGATGGGGCGCTACGCCACTGCCGGACAGCTGGCAGCCCCGCTTATGACCGGGGCCACAACGCCGGGTCACACCCCGAACCCGGTGCTGTTCTACATCATGGCGCTTGGCTGTCGGCCGGGTCAGACGGTACGGCGTGTCATCATCAATGACGATTACGCCGAGCTCGGCGAGGAGATGATCAACCGCGCCGGGCTCGGTGAAGTGCTCCCGGTCCTCGGCAAGTATTCAGACGCCGCATTCCTGCGTCATTATGACGGCAGCCAGACGGTGGTTGACCCGGTGTTGAGCCAGCATTTCGGCACCGCCGCGAACCGGCCATGGGGATCGGACCGGATCGGGCATGGCATCCCCTACGCCGTGGCTATGTTCAAATTCGACGCCAGGGTCTGGTCGGGTCAGCCGTCGATCCGCTTCGAAGTGGACGGCGCGCCGCTCTACGATCCACGCTTCGACAGCACGATGGGCGGCTCTGGTCCGCAGCGGTGGTCCGATCAGGCGACCTGGGCACAGACCGCGAATCTTGCGGTGATGATCTACAACCTGCTGCGCGGTATCCGCCTGCCTGACGGAAATATTTACGGTGGGAGTGCCGCGGCAGAAGACCTGCCTCTTGCGAACTGGTTCGCAGCGATGAATGCCTGCGATGCTCTTGTGGATCTGGAAGCAGGCGGCAGCGAGCCCGCCTATCACGGCGGTACGGAGGTCTCCGTCGATGAGGACCCGGCGGACGTCATCGAGCGCCTGCTGGCGGGTTGCGATGGGCAGCTGGTGGAAGCCGGCGGCGTCTGGCGTATCCGCATCGGTCCGCCGGCGCTGCCCGTGCTGTTCCTGACGGAGACCGACGATATCCTTGTTACCTCTGCGCAGACGCTCGACCAGTTCCCGGGCGACGCCGATCTCTACAACGGTATTCAGGCGGCATATGTCGACCCTGCCGCGCTCTGGGCGGAGAAGGACGCGCCGCCGCGCTACAATGCGGCGTGGGAGGCCGAAGACGGGCAGCGCCGGGTGGCGGAGCTTCAGTTGCCGGTGGTGACGAGCGCGACGCAGGCGCAGCGGCTGATGGAGGCGAACCTCGCCGACAACCGGCGTTTCCGGGTGATCAACATCACGCTCGGGCCGTATGCCTCCATGCTGGAACCTCTCGACAGCATTGCCTGGACGAGCGGGGTCGAGGGGTATACCGGCAAAGTCTTTGAGGTCACGCGGGTCGACGAGGACCTCGGCACCGCCACGGTGACCATCACCGCCCGGGAGCGTGACCAGAGCGATTACAATTGGTCACCTTCACAGGAACTGCCCGTCATCCCATCCGACCCCGGCACCGGGCCTGTGGTCGTACAGGCGGTCCCCGGCTGGACCGTGGCCGCGATCACTTATCGGGACAGCGCGGGCCGTGCGCGGCGCCCTGCGATCCAGATGGGATGGACGCCGGAGGGCGCGGTGGATGCGAAAGGTATCCACTGGGAAATCCACATGGTCGGCACGGCGGAGATCATCTCAGGGCCGCTCGTCGCGATGGAGGCCGGCGGCGCCATCGTCATGGACGGCATCCTGCCCAATGCGACCTATGAGGTGCGCGCCCGCATCGAGGCGGACCGGCAGACGATGTGGACGAGCCCGGTCACCGTCACCACACCCGACGTGCGCCTCTCCGAACTCGATATCACCTATGGTGAGGGTGTGGTCGAGGAAGTGAATGAGTTCGTCGACGGGTATACGCAGTGGCTGAAGGACAGCACGCGGGACTTGTTGGAAAGCACCCGTCGCAATGTCTTCCGGGATATCGACGCCGACACCGCCGCCTATACCGCGCGTCAGAAAATCAGGCGGGAGGTGACCCAGACCGCGGAAGGGGTGACGGCCAGCTACCGCGAGGAGATCACTGCCGCCACCGGTCCGGGATCGGCACTGGCCCAGCAGCTGACGGAATTGAATGCCACTGTCGCAGGCAAGGCCTCGGCCACGGCCCTCAACGCGCTGACCACCCGCGTCACCACCGCCGAGGGCGACATCGATGCGACGGCGCAGGCGCTCACCGATCTGGCTGTCGTCGTCAACGGCAAGGCCTCGTCAACGGCCGTCAGCGCGCTGCAGACGCAGGTCACCCAGCAGGGCAGTGATATCACCGCCAATGCCAATGCTATCACGGCGCTCGATGTCGCGGTGGGCCGGATGTCTGCCAGCGCGCTGTTCCGGGCCTACACGGTCGCCAACGCCGGGGGGTCGCTGTCGCGGATCGCCCTTCAGGCGGCGGCCTCCTCCGGCGAGGCTAACAGCGCGCGCTCCGCCGCGATCTTTCTGGAGGCGATGTCGGGCGGGCTGAGCCGCGTCGCCATCGTGGCGGATCAGTTCGTCGTCATCAATGGCAGCGCCCGCGAGGCGCCGTTTATCGTCGAGAACGGGGTCCTGAAGGCCAAGGCCTTGCTGGTCGATGAGCTGGTGGTGCGCGGCAACATCGTCACCGGCGCGGTCACGCAGGCCACGACGATCTCGGCAAGCACGCCGCTCGCGCTCTCCGACAATGATGTTGCCCTGCAGCTCGACCTCGGCACCGTGCCGGAGGATGAGACGCTGACCGCCCAGACCAATTTCGTGTGGACCGGCAATAATACCCGCCTCTCGCTCAACTGGTGGTTTCTGGAGGACGGCCTCTGGCTGCTTGGCGATACCGTCGACAGCTTCGGGGGGAAATCCGGCGCGCGTACCGGCTTCATGACGCTCTTGATCCCGGGCGGGGGTCAGCGGCGCGTCATGCTGACCGCGAAATCCAACGGCATATCGATCACCACCCGCCGCCTGACCGTGAAGGTGCCGAAACGATGACCCATGCCGCTGAACTGACCCACTCCGCGCTCATCGACGCGGAGGGCTGTGTGCTGCAGTCCTGGCCAACGGACAGGGCGCCTGACCCGCTGCCCGAGGGGGAGATCGTCGCGATCAGCCCGTGGTATGACCACACGCTGATACGGTGGGACGGGGAGGTCTGGGTGCCGCGCGCGACCTGCGTCGTCGAGGCGGTACCGACCGGGGCGGAGGTTACTGCGCCGGAGGGCACGATCATCGAGGTCTGGGACTTGGAGGCGGACTATCTGCTGGCCACGCTCTCGCCCTCGGAGGCCGACGACTACCGCGTCTCAATCGAGCTGAGTGACCTCGGCCGCTACGCGATTGATGTCCAGCCGCCCTCGCCCTGGCTGCGATCCCGTCTCATCGTGGAGATCATCTGATGGTGGAAGTAAGGCGCAACAGCGCGGCAGTGCTCGCCGCGCGCAAGGCGGTGAAATCCGCCGCAGTGACGCTCAGGCGGCAGGAGGTTGAGAGCGGCACGGCCACGATCGCCGGGGTGCCGATCTGGATCGACGCGACCAGTCAGGGGAAGCTGACCGGGGCTGCGGTCGCGGCGGGGCTCGACCCGGCCATGTCGCTCGTCTGGAAGGGCAGCGACGGGGAATTCTATCAGCTCGACGCAGCTGCGGTGATCACACTGGCCCAAGGCGCCATGGCCTTTGTGCAGGCGGCATTTGCCCGCGAGGGCCAGCTGCTGGCGGAAATCACGGCAGCGCCCGATCTGGACGCCCTCTCGCTCATCGACATCGCCACCGGCTGGCCGGGACAGGAGACCTGACATGCTCATGACCCGTCACTATGCGACCGGCACGGTCAGTGTCCCGGCAGGCGGCACCGCTGTCACCGGCGCCGGCACCGGCTGGGCAGGCGCGATCCGCGCGGGCGATGTGCTCTGGATCGCTGGCATCACCTGTCGCATTGCAAGCGTCAACAGCGCGACCTCCGTGACGCTCGCCCGCCCGTGGCCGGGGCCAGCCGCCAGCGCGGCACCCTATGAGGTCTGGCTGACGCCTGACGACGTGCTCTACGGCGAGGCGACCCGGCAGCTGATCGATATGCTGGATGAGGGCGCGCTCTCCGCGCTGTCGGGCGTCACGATGGCGGCAGACAAGGTGCCGTATTTCGACGGTCCCGGAACGGCCACGACAGCGACGCTCACCACCGCCGCGCGCGCGATTCTCGGGCTGTCCGGCGCTGCGGGGGCGGCGAAAATCCCGGTGGTCACGGGCACCGGCACAGCGGCGCTGCGCGATATCGTGGGTGTGGCCGCGCAATCGGGGGGCGTACCAACCGGGGCGCTGATCGAAACGGGGTCCAACAGTAATGGCGCGTATTGGCGGTTTGCAGGCGGGTTTCAGATTTGCATCGTTGGAGAGCGGGCGGTGTCGCACAACGGCGCCGATAACAATCAGCTTCGTGGCAGCTGGTCGTATGCCTTACCCTTTTCTGCGGTTCCGGCCGTCTTTTGGTCGCTCAACCCGTCCCGACAGACGGCTGGTAACGTCGATCGGGCGCGGCTGGCCAATATCTGGACTGAAGCGTTTGTGACTGGCGTCAACCTCTACGCGCTCAAACAACAGTCTGCTGCCGCCTGGGCCGCAGGTGATGTGCTGTCGGGTATCGACCTCGTCGCCGTGGGCCGCTGGCACGCCTGATCTTCAACCCACTTTTTCTGACAAACCCCGCCTCGCGCGGGCTTTTTTCTATGGGAGCACAGAATGCCGATCACCGCCCTTACCAAGATTATCGGGGAGGTCCGCGATGTACGCGGGCGTCCTGTTACCGGCACGCTCACCTTCAAGTCCAGCGGGCTGGGGATTGACGACGCCTTCGTGGCGCCCGCGGAGGTGACAGCCTCGCTCGATGCTTCAGGCGCTTTTGAAGTTGATCTGTGGCCGAACACGGCGGGACTCACGGCCACCAAGTACTCCGTATCGCTTGCAGGCAACGGCCTGAGCCAGACACCGATCCAGATCGGTGACGTTGTGATCCCGGAGAGCGAAACCCCGATTGAGCTCTCTCTGCTCACGAACGGTACGTGGATTGTTCCGGGCAAGAAATACGTCCAGCTGACGCAGTCGGCCTATGACGCTCTGCCCGCCAAAGCGGCTGACACGATCTACATCGTCGTGGAGGGCTGACCCGTGGCCGATATAGTCAGAATGTATAGCGGTCCTCTGCGGGTGAGGGCGATCTACCATGCCGACGTGCTGATCTGGTCTGAAGCCGGCACAGTGCCCGCCGGAGTGGTCGCGTGGTCCGGTTCAGCGACAGACCGTGCCGGCGAAATTGAAGTTCGTCTGCTGTCTGAGCCGCCGGAGGGGGCGGACGCCGTTTATATCATCGATGGCGTCGAGCGGCTTGTAACCAGCTCTCCACAGCAGGGCGGCCGCTTCATCATTTCCGACGGCATCATTGCCGGTGCGCCGCAATCCATGCAGGTAGCCTGGCGGAATGCAGCCGGACGCGGTCCGCTTGGCACGGCGCAGGTTGTCGAAAGCGCGCTGGATGAAGTTGAGCTGATCAGCCCACCGGTACTGCTCATTTCCAATCTGGTGCTCACGGGCGGTGAGGTGGGCCGCGAAAGAGCCAACTGGGGTGCAGGTGTTACCGCCGGACCGGGCGGGTGGGTCGAATGGAACGGATCGGAGTGGATACCGAGCACACAGACCGGAGACGAGTTCATCGCCGGCGCGGGAGGCAGCCAGTTTACGTGGGAAGAAGTGGGGACCGATGCGACAGGCCGGACACGCAAGGTAAGAGCGGAGCCAGCGACGGTCTATGCCATGCCAGTCATGGTCACCCCCGCGACTTACACGAGCGCAGGACAGCCGGGGGCGCAGTACATCTCCACACGAGCAACATTTTCCGGCTACCCGGCGCCAGATATCAACGGTTTCGTGCAACGCCAGCTCGGCACCACAGGGGCCATTGAATTGGTGGCTGAGACAGGGACCGAGGCAGAAGGTTATCGCTACCGTCCGGCCACCCGTGCCACTGTGGACAGCCTCGGCTTCGAGACCTGGGATTATGGTGCGGGATGGGGGCCGGTTGTTACGGTCCCGGCGGTAGCCCCGACCGTCAGTCTCGCCCGTACGCCCTCTGGGGCAATCACGCAGGGTGATACAGTCACGCTGGATGCGGCTCGAACCGGAACGCCTGATCCGACCCCGGTGTGGGAGATCACCCGCAACGGAGCACCGTTCACCACCGCTGGCGGCACATGGTCGCGGTATATCGACGATATCGAGGACGGCAATTACGTCGTGACGGTGACTGTCACCAACAGCGCCGGCACGGCCACGGATACGCTGTCTTTCACAGCCGCAGCCGCCAGTACTGACGTTCCTCCGTACGTCATCAGCAACCCCAATCTCCCAGCTCTCACGGAGGGCGTCGAGGTAACGGCGCCCGCTGCGACCTTTGGCGGAACGCCTGTCCCGACAGCCAGCCAAAAAATCCAGCGCCGTCTGCCACCAGCGACGACTTGGGAGGACACCGGAACGGGGCTGACCTTTGTCCCAGCGGCCAATTATGTCTACAGCCGCCTTGCCACGGTGAGTAATGGCGTCGGCCCTGCCCTGGTCGTCCGCAGTGCCGAGAGCGGGGCCGTCGTTCAAGTGGACTGGGCATTCACCGAAGTGGACGGTCTTATCACGATCGTCAAGTCTCCGGGGCAGCCTCCGACACCGTCGGTCACAGATATCACGTATAACAGCGCGCGCATCGTTCCCGGAACTGTCGCATCCCCGGCGTTCACCGGCTTTGCGGTGATGCCGAAAGCCGACTGGAACGGCACGAACCCCGAACTGAGCCAGCGGGGCAACCTGCAACAGTTCACAGGGACGCAGTTCAACAGCCCCGCGCCAAAAGTCGATCTGATGGTCTGGCGCAGGAGCGCGAAAGGGCTGTTCACGACGGCTGCCGCGCCAATCGCGCCGGAGTTCGCGGATACGTTTGACGCTGCGACGGGTGACCTTGCCGGCCACCAATCGGACAGCGAGCATATCTGGGCAGCCCCGGTGTCAGGCACGATGCGGATCACCGCCGCAGGACGCCTGCGTGGCACGACGAACAACTCCGGGACTGACCTGCAGCTGACGAATTACGAGCTGCCCACCGCTGGGGGGTATGTTGAGGCTGTCGGCAGACAGATGGGCGGCGGAACTCCGCCCACTGCCGTGCGTCGCACTGGCACCCTGAGTGTAGTCGCGCTCTACGCGGATGCCGCCAACTGCCTGCTTTTGAGCTTTTTCGTCGCGTCGGCAGGCTCTGCGAGCGATGCGATCCTCGTGCAGGAGCGGATCGGCGGGACTGTGACATCGCGGATTACCCACTCCATGCCCGGGCTGGGCGACGCCATCGCTGAGCACACGGCGCGGGTCGTCATCAACCGGTCGACAAAAGCGTTGTCGCTCCTCGTCGATGGCACACAGGTCGGCACCGGGACGTATACCGGCGCCTATCCGGTCGGCTCGAAGTTGGGCGCGCGCTGGCAAGGTTCGACCTCGCAAGCGCCTTCGGAAAATGGTGCAATGCAGTTCGTGGAAATCTCTGCGGGGAGGCTCTGATGCCGGTCTTTGCCTATTCCCGAACGGCCGTGGGAGACTCTGACACACGCCTGACAGGCTCGGTCCAGCTGGCGGCACTGCTGTCAGAGCAGGGCTACGCGGTCGAGCAGTGGAGCGTCGTGGCGGGCGAATACACGACGTCTGACACTCAGACAGCCCAGCCGTTCACCGCGACGAGCTCGTCCGGTCTGGTGACAATTGAGGGCATCATGCCCCCCGGAGCGCGGCTTATCTACACCGATGACCCACAGCGGCAGGCGATTATCCTGCTGCCCGCTGGCGGGACGGTGACGGTCAACAGCCGGACGCCTGCGACCACGGCAGATGAGTATGGGCGGACCATCCATGGGTCCACGGTGAATATCGGCGTGATGACAAGCTCCGTTGGGCTGGCGCGTCCGCACGGTTATGATGGCCGGTCGCGGCCCGGCTATACACAGGTCAATGATACCTATTCACAGTCTAAGCTGGCGACATTCCCGGTTATGCTGACCGCTGGCGATGTCATTAACTGCGCTCTGTCTGAGGTGCCGCTTCTGTCTGCCGCAAACGGCTCTCTCATCACTGAATATCTCTCCCTGACCGTGATGGAGGGGACGGCTCCAAGCGGTGATTTGTTCGCGCCTCAAGTCTGCCGTGCGGCGGGTGTCGCTCCGGTACTGACCGGTATCGACATTGACGCAATCTATGACAGCCTTCCGCGCTATGATGCATCTGAGACAAGCCCGCCTGCCGATCTGGACCTCTACCTCCAATACGCAGAAAAATTCCAAGGCTCCCTCCGGGCAAACTATCAGGCCGGGGATGGCACGTTTAAAGGCGGGTATGGCGAATTCATGCCGAATAATTCCGGTTTCGGGGGGACTGGGTATGGTCGTGGCATGTCGCAGGTGGCTGCGGGCCTTTTCCCGTTGCTCTGGACGAATGCGGGAACAGAGGAGCAGACCAAGCGGGCGCTCCGGGCGATAATCTCGTCCGGAATTCAGCAGGACGGGATAAATACGGGTCCAAACGGCGGCATCTGGACGACCAATTTTCCCATGATCTACCTTGCCCGCCATTTCACGGGCAAAAGCCTGTCGTCGTTCGTCATGGGAGCAAAAGGGGTTGCTCCGCAGAGCGGCGGAAACGTCCTTGGGCAATTCTATCAGGAAACGGCACAAAACCTGCTGCGCTACCGGACACCGCATACGAATTCATCTGATCCGGTGATCTGTAACTTAAGAGAAGTTCTGGCCGTCAACGGGCAGGATATAACAGTAGATAATACAGCGAATACATCAAGGCGCACCTCCAAGCTGGGGTTCCGTGGACTTCTTCTCAAAAGTCAGGACGGCACAAAGTCAAACCGGATGACCGGCCCCACGCCCGGGAATGCCTCGGGTAACTCTTTTGTCGTGACTGTAGAGGGCGCCCATACGTTCGTCGTTGGGGAGCAGGTCTGGTTCTCCGAGGACGGAACCCTAGTTCCGGGAGACCCTAACTGGTCTATCCGGTGGAGAGACAATATCCCAACATACACGCACGTCGACAACCCTGCGGCTGGCGCAGACTATCGAAAACAAGCGGTGGGCGGGGACTTCGTCCTTGTCGCGCAGGCGCTAGGTATTGTTCAGCCGTCATGGACGCCGGTCGTTCAGTATGCAAAGCGCACCCTGCCGATAGAGGGGGCAGCCTTCGGGATTTACCCTTCGGAATTCTCCCCTTACTCCCACATATTTGAGGGCGAAACCATCGTCGCGTCAGACGACCCCACGACGACATGGGGGATGCGCTTGTGGCGGAAGCATTGGTCCACGCTCGAAACCATACCCCAGATCGGAGCCTGACATGCCGCTGTTTACCTATTCCCGCACGGCTATCGGCGATTCCGATACGCGGTTTACCAGTTCCGTTCAGCTTGCAGCACTCTTGTCAGAGCAGGGCTATGCCGTCGAGCAGCTGCATGAGCTGGCGGGGGAGTACACGACCGAGGATCGCGTTGTGCCGCAAAACAGGATCGTCGTGGCACATCTGGCGCAGTCAGAGCCGGTTAGCTGCACTGAGCGCGGAAGCTTCTACCAGCAGCTCATACCGCCAGATTTGACGCGGGACGGAAATCTTGTCCTGATGCAGCGCAACGGGGCAAACAACTCTGTCGATTCAGCATCTCGCACAGAGGCGATTACGACCGCAACAAAGCGCACGTTCAATTCGTCAATGGCCCTGCTTGCCAATGCGCTGGAATACATCACGCCCGGCGTGGACTATGCGCTGGTAGAGCTTGGCGAAGCGGGAACAGGCCGCACCGAGCTTGTAAACGACAACAGCAACGGAGGTCGGCAGTGGCATTTCACAGCCGATATGATTGGTGAGTGTCTGACGGAGTTAAAGAAATACCCGGACCGGATTGCAGAGTTCTGGTATGCGAATGACAGAAGCTATGAGAATAGGTGGCTTCGTGTATTTTCTCCGCTTTATTATGGACAGCTTGAAAATGGTGCGGCCTTCGATCTTCACAATCCTAACCCCGATGTAGCGACAGATAGCGATGTGAAAATTCGAAGCGTCGTTTTCGACCATTGCTTCTGGGATTTTGAAGAATCCGACCCCACTCAGGTTGGCCGGGGTCTTTTCCCGCGCGATATTCCCTTCGACTTGCAGCCGCACAGCCCGTGGTCCTCAAGTATTATAGCCTATCTGGGCATCGAGCGTTTTGCGAAAGACAGCCGGTTCCAGTCTCTCGGCGGCGTGTTCGGCTGCCCAGCCAGTATGTGGCAAACCGATGACGGCAATCACCCCGGTAAAGTGCACTGGGCCGGGCAAGGCGAGGCTGTCTACGGATTTTTCCTCTGGCCGATGCTCAGAGCGGCGGGGGTTACGGTAAATCCCCCGGTTTTGGGAAATCTCACAGTCGGACCGGGAGGGGCTTATGCTGAGGTAGGATTGTCGCAAGGAAACGGCGGCATCCTTTCCACTAAGGCGCTCGTGCACAATATCCAGCCGGACCAGAAATGGCTCGATGAGGCCCCGGAGTTTCAGGAAGTCATGGGGTTCGGCATCCTTCGTGCGGGAGAGCCGCCCAGCCAAGCCTATTTCATCAGCCGCCCCGGCGTGAATCCTGCCATCGACGCAAAATACCTCGGCACTGTGACCATCGTTGGCGGGAAAATCCGGTTCACCATGCAGGTGCCTCTCAAGAAGGGCGACCTGATATTTCCGATGAGGGCCAAGGAGATCAGCGAAACCGCGCCCGCCTTGGCCGGGCCATATTATCGCAGCGACTATGGGAGATATTTCTTCCCCCGCGAGGAGAGCATGATCCGCATGTTCTATCCCGTGGAACATATCCCTGCGTGGTTTGATCCGGCCTCCCCTTGGGGGGTCTCTGGCATTGAGATCAATCAGTGGCAGCAGGGGTTCATGGTTCAGGAAGATGTGCCAGAGACGCACTTCACAACCGCAGGCAATGGACCCTTCTTCCGTCGCACTGACAATCTTCCCACAGGAACGACGAAAATTCGGCACCGGATCATGTGGCGGGTGCCGAACAGCGCCGCATATGTTTCAGCCAACTCCACAAGCCGCTGGCTGGCATCCATCGACACCAACGCATTTGATTTCGGGTATGTCTCGCAGCTGGATTCCATCCGGCTTGAGAGCATCAAGGACGGATCAGGCGGCACAGTCCTTGGTGAAACGCAAATCGGCAGGGTGCATCGCGGTCTCTGGATGCTGCTGGAATTCTACGCCGACTTCAACGAGGGGGCCGCCGGCACCTTCGGCGTTCGGATGAACGGCGAGGCCAACAATGAGGCGTGGACAAAATATCCGTTCAGCCAGAAAGGGACGGGGGCATTCACGACAAGCCGCCCGCTTCGCATCCACGGCATCGCATCCCGGCCAATGAATGCGGGGATCGAGATAGCCTCGCATCAGGTGTGGATCACCTCAGGCGGAACGGAAACCCTATGGATGGAGGTCGCCGGCAACGCAGCGACGGTCAATGCGTCGCCCTACAAAGACCCTGCGTCCGGGAACGCGGTCTAAGCCCTTCGGCGGCGACTCACTGCATAGAGAGCTGCTGTCCCGGCCAGTAAGAACGGGGCGGCGGCGGGGAGTGGAACGGGCGCGGGCGTTACTTCCACTGTCCAAGTTCCGGGGCCATAGCTGCGGGCGTCATCTGTGCTGTCATATCCGTCAGGACCGAAGGAATATGGGTCTGGTGACCCCCCAACTGCAGAGCCGCCCGACCAGCTCAATACCGAAAGATCATCCCCAATCTCTATGTGGAAGCCCGAGTGATATTGAATTGGGGAGTACATAAAAATCAGGCCGTAAGAGGTTACTCCGGCCGCGCTCCAATCTGGCATGCTAGAAAACGTGCTAGAACCTGAATATTGGGAGCCATTGCCTGATGTTATCGAGTAAGTAGCGGTGCGTTCATTCGTTGTGAATTCCAAGGTTGCACCGGCTAAACTTCCTCCGGGCAGCAAAGATTCATCTACGATAAAGCCACCTGTAATTCTTCCGTATGGGGTTATCGGGTAGACGAGTTCCGGGAGCCAGTACATCATCTGCCCGGTATAATTGTACGTCACGATCGCCGCCCCTGCCTGACCGGCCATCAGAGCAGCCGCAGCCGCCAGCGCAAACGCTCTCATCCTCAAATCCCCCGGATTAACCAACGCCTCACGGTCGCGTGAGTCGGGCGATTCGGGCAAGCACAATCTTCATAAACATCAGAGGCCTGCATGATCGTGGTCAGACGCCTGCGCGAGGGTATCGTCGCGCACTTTCCGATCCGGTTCAGCGAGTGGCTGATGCTGTTTCCAGCTGTGGCCATGGGCATCGCCCTGCGGTTTCAGCAGGACATGTTCAGCGTCACGCCCTCGTTTGCGGCAGTTGCCCGATGGGGCGATGAGACGTTCTGGGCAGTCCTGTTGCTCGGATGCGGGGCGATGCGGCTGCTGGCACTCGTGGTCAACGGCACCTTCGCGGGCTTCCGCTGGTCGCCGCATCTGAGGGCGTTGGCCAGCGTAGCGGGGGCACTGACATGGGCGCAGTTCGCCGTCGGTATCCTGAGCGCCGCCGTCTTTGAGGGCGGGACGTGGTCGGGCGTGGTCATGTACTCAACGATGCTCCTGGCGGAGATCGTCAATCTCGCCCGTGCGTCCGGCGATATCCAAGCTGGCCGGGGTGTGGACCGTGAACATCGCTGAACTGGATCTGGAAAAAGCCGCCAATGCCCTCGTCGTGCTGATCCTCGGCCTCGCCGCCGCTTTTGGCTGGAACCGGCGAAAGCAGGCCGCTCCGCAGGAAGAGGTCATGGAGGTCTCTGCCGCGATCGTCAGCGACAAGGCAGCCCGCGAGATCATCGAGGCGCTGGACCGCAATACCGAAGCGCTGGAGCGCAACAGTGAGACCGCAGAGGACATGCGCGATGAAATTCGTGACGTCACCCGGTCGATGTCGTCGCTGGCCGTAGAGCTGGCCCGCAAGAGGTAAGGAGCCTCATCCCATGACAGAGCCTTGGAAGGGCGCCGCGCATCGTGCGGTCGCCGATGATTTCGTGCGCGCGGCTGAGCGGATCGGCTGCGAGGTGGCGGCGATCCGCGCCGTATGGGCAGTGGAGGCGGCGGGGTCTCCCTATCGCCCGGATGGCTCGCTGCAGCGTCGGTTTGAGCCGCACAAGCTGCGGGTGCCGATCGGCGACTATCGCTCCAGCCTGCGCCTGACGGCGGCGCGCCGGGAGGCGCTGTTTCAGCAGGCCTATGCCCGCGATCCGGAGGACGCGCTGCGGGCGACCAGCTGGGGCGGGCCGCAGATTATGGGATTCAACGCCAGCGCCGCCGGCTACATCACTGCGCTCGGCATGGTGCGCGCCATGGCGGAGAGCGAGGCGGAGCAGGTCACCGCGTTTACGACGCTGATCCTGTCATGGGGGCTGGACAGTGCGCTCCGGGCGCATGACTGGCGCACCTTTGCCGCGCGCTACAATGGCTCGGGCAATGTGGCCGAGTATGCGACCAGCATCGAGACGGCTTATCAGGAAATTTCCGGGCAGGCCTCGCCCGTCGTGCTGCGGGCCGGTGCCCGTGGGGAGGCGGTGCGGCGTCTGCAGCTGGCCCTCGGGGTCGAGCCGGACGGCGCCTTCGGCCCGGAGACAGAGGCGGCAGTGCGGATATTTCAGGGGCAGTCCGGCCTGCCGGTGGATGGCATCGTCGGCGCGCGCACTTGGGCGGCATTGGCGCGGCGCCGAGATGCGCAGCCGATTCGCCAGCCCGCGCGGGAGGATCGTCTGGCGCAGATCACCAAGGTCAGCGCCGCCGCGGGCGGGCTGGCCTCGGCCGTCGCGGCCATCGGCGACGCGCTGCCGGAATCGACGCTCAATATCCTTGTCGGCGGCGGGATGATCCTCGGGCTGATTGCGGTGGCGCTATGGGCATTTCAGCGCAGCCGGGGGGTCGCGTGATGGTCATCCTCTACACTGCCCCCGACTGCCAGCCCTGCCGCGCCACCAAGCGTGCGCTTCAGCAACGCGGCATCGCCTATGAGGAGGTTGATCTCAGCCGCGATGCCGAGGCGCTCGCGCGGGTGCGCTCATGGGGCTACCAGTCCGCCCCCGTGGTCTATCTCGGACAAGACCATCACTGGTACGGCTATCGGCCCGATCTGCTCGCGGGGCTGACATGACGTGGCTGCTATCCACCCGCCTCGGCCGCGCGATGGCCGCGCTCGGCGGGATCATCGTGACGCTGCTGCTGACCTTTGCGGGCGGCAAGCGCGAGGGCCGGCGCGATGCGCGCGCCGATCGCCTGCAGGACTATCAGGACACCCGGCGGAGGATGGACGATGCGGATGTATCTCGCGGCGATGCTGCTGACGATCTGCGCTGGCTGCGCGACCGGTCGCAGCGGTGAGGCGATCTGCGACGGGACGGCGGCGTCCCGGGCGGCGCTTGCTGCCGCGTTGGTTGCAGACGGCGGGCCGCAGAGCCGCGCGGCGGGGCGTGATCTGATCGCGCGGGTGGATGCGGGGTGCCTATCGCCATTGGACAAAGGAAAATTGCGTGGCGCCTTCATATTTCCCTCAAGCGATAAACCATAGTTCACGATGCACGCATGACGTGTGCATTTCAAGGAGGGAGATGGCGCTAAAAGCGTACAGCGCTTGGCCCTAGCCGCGGGCCACCAAAACGTCATCGGGCAGGGGCCGCTGAAGCTCTTTCGCAACAACCCATGGCGCGGTCAGCCATGTCTGCCACTCGACAGGCTCGGTGAGGATAACAGGCATCGCCTTAGGGTGGATTGCGCCCACTTCGGCATTCGGCGGGCAAGTCAAGAAACCATAGAGGTCGTCAGTCGTCTCGCCGTCCTTGACCTTCCGAACTGACCGCCATCCGGGCACATGAATACCCGCGAAGAACGCAGGCGCTTCCGCGTCCCGCAATCTGAACCACGCCACTCCGAGGCCCGGCCCCCGCGGCTCCGCGAAGGCAGTGAGCGGGACGAGGCAGCGATGCGCCACGCCAAGCCAACGTCGCCAATGTGGGGAGCCGGTGTTGCGGACATTCGTCACGCCCCGGTCGTAGGGTGCGCCGCGCTGGTGCAGCACAGTCTGCGGCGTGGGCAAGCCCCAGCGCGCCATGACCAGCTCCAGCCCCTCCGCCCCGTGGCGGACAATCGGGGCCATCTGGTCGGGGTAGATTTCGGGCTGCGGCTGAAGGTTGCCCAGCCGATCAAGCGGGGCAGGGGTGAAGAGCTGTCGCATGTAATCCTGCGACTTCTTCGACGCATATAAGTTGCACATATCCCAGTCCTTCTCCTCGCGCCGGCCGAACGGCAGGTGCGGCGACGAATAGGTGACGCACTCGGTGCCATCGGCCAGCACAAGGCCCGGAAACCGCGCCATGAACGCGTTCGCCTCCTCCAGCCCCCGCAGGTGCAGTTCCAGCACGTCCGGGCTGCCCGGCTGGCACTGAGAGGTTGTCGCGTGCTCCGTCAGGCCGATCTGGTGGAGCCACGGCCAGATGTCATTCGCTCCGCGCAACCCGCCCGACGGGACGATTACGCGGAGCGTCACCGGCCAAGCGCGGAGATCAATTTTCCATTGTGGCGTGGAGCGACGGGTCATGGCGCAGAGGCCAAAGCGGGGGTCATGGCAGTGATCCTCGTGGCAGCGAGTCTCATTGTTCTACATTTGTTCCGTCCACTAGTCGAGTCAGGATTGCCTAGGTGATCGCGGATGAGGCCGATTTAAGTTTACAGCCGCCTTCGCAACCCATTGAAACTGAACGGGTGAGCAATTAGCTGCTTTACAGCGTATGTATCTGAATTTAAGCAACTATTCCGGTCCTGTTGGGCTCACCACTAGATACAAGGGCTCAGGCGGAAACGTCTGAGCCCTTTGCTTTTGCGGACTACCATCGGGCTACCACGTCGCGCGATTTCGCGGTGCGCGGGGGATGGAGCGTAAACCCCGGATAACCATCACCTCGCGCCGGGAGGGCGCAGGAGGAGGTTCCGTCGCGCCAGTTGGCCTCCCCGCATCTCCGTGAAAGTCAGGGGCGGGTTGGGGAGAAGACGGCGCGCAGGGAGGGGCTGGGGCCGATGGTCAGGCGAGCTGCGCGCGCTTGGACGGCAGCGGAAGGGAGCAAATGCAAATGGCGGCTCTTCAAAATCGCTGTAACCTCTGTACCTTGTAACCCATATATCTAAATATATGTAATAACTACATTATTTCATAACGCGCAGGTTACAAAAGCGGTTACAAAAATCAGACGGCTGTAACCAAATATCCATTTGAAATCATTCAATATATCTGATTTCAGGTGCCGCAACACCCCGGTTTTGCCCTCGATTTGCCCCCTCAGAATGGGCCTTTTTTCCGTAAATCACACGCATGAAAATGGCGGTCCCCCCGCCGGTCCCGGGCCGGAATGCCAGATTTTCCGACCACCCCCCCCCGGGGGGTGGCACTGCCATCGGCTGGGCGGGATGGAGGCTCGCAAGGTCCGGAACTGGCGGGCGGGCGCCTGCGGCATCCGCCGCCTGCCACATCTCATCATGTTCATGTCTCCGCCGGTGCTGGCGCTCAGATGCGAGCGGATGGACCATGCGGCGCGACAGGATGCCTGCCCGACCGGGGCGCGGGGAGGGCTGCACCCGCTGCGAATACAGAAATCAATGTTTGAAGCAAGCGGGCGGGTGCTGCGCGGGGGGTTAGCAGGCCGAGGGAAACCGGCCCCCAGCCCGAAACGCAGAAGCCAGGCCATGCGCCCGGCGTGCGAGGGTTTCGGCCTGCGCACGCGGGAGCCCGCCGTCATATTCCATGATGGCCGCCCGCTCCTCGGCCAGCTCATGGGTAAGGAGCGCGTCGTCGTCTTGTAGTGACGGCGAAGCGGTCGCTTGCGCGTTGGGCAGGGCGGCGAACACCCTGCCCAACGCCGCCCAGTCCGGTCCCGGCTCAGGCATCGCTGTCCCCCAGATCACCCATCAGCGCGGCATGGTTGAGCTGATAGAGCCGCGCCGGGGCCTTCTCGCTCGGCACCTTGAAGACCTTGGACAGGGCCTGCAACCGCGCGCCCTTCTCCGTCACCTCATGGCGAGCGATCACCCCGGCCTCGGCCAGCCCCTCCAGCACGCTCTTGCGGTCCAGCCCGGCCAGCAGCTCGGCCATGTCGGAGGTGTGCAGGAAGAAGATCGGCGGGGCGTCCAGCTGTTCTTCGCTACCACGGCGCACGTAGCCCAACGCATTCAGCCGGACCACGGTGCGGGAATCGGGATGCCACGGCAGGAAACGCGCGTGCCCGTCCACTTCCACCGCGCGGCGCAGGCGCGCCTGCGCATCCGCCACCTTGCTGGAGCCGATCCCGCCACGTTCGCTCAGCCAGTCCCGAAAGCAGCGCAGCGCGGCCTCTGCCGCCGCGCTTTGCGGCCAGCCCGTGACGCCCAGGGCGGAGGCCACCTCACCCGCCGCCGCGACGAGGGCGAAGCGGTCCGTCACCCGGCGCACCTGCCCATCGGCCCCGGCGGGCACCGCCGCCGTGCAGAAGCCCTGCCGCAACCCGGCAATTCCCTGCCGCATCCCCGGCAGATCGGCCACCATCTGGCGCAGGAAGGCCCGCGCTGCCGTGCCGTAGACCTTGGCGGAGGCCGCCTTCAGGTGCTGGGCGAAGGAGGCGGCATCGGCCGCGCCGTGCAGGTCATCGAACAGGCCCAGCCCCTTGCCGGCATCGGCGCGCAGGTCGATCACCCGCACCTCCATACCGGCGGCGATGCGCTGGCCACTTTCCCTGATCTTGTCGGCCAGCCCCATCGCGCCGTTGGACAGGAAGATCAGCCGCCACTCATGCGCCTTGCGGGCCTGCCCTTCGCGCCCGGCGCGCGCCTTGCCCACGCCGTTGCCCAGCATGTAGGCCGCCGCCCCCGCCGCCTTGCTTTCCACCTGGCTCAGCTCGTCCAGGCAGAGGCAGGCGCCGTTGTGCATGGCGGCCAGCGCCTCCAGCGCGTTATCGGTTGCCCGCCAGCTCTGGATATAGCCGCGCGGTCCGCCGCCGCCCCAGACGGAGCCCGCAACGGAAAGCGCGGTGGATTTCCCCGAGGAGGAGGCGCCGCGCAGGTGGAAGCCGCCGCCTTTATCCCCCGTCACCGCCAGAAGCGGCCCGGCGAGCGCGGCCGAAATTGCCAGGATCAGGCGCGAATTGCCGAGTGCCGGTGCTGCGACGGCGGCCTGCCACTCTTCCAGCGTGCCCGCGACGTGCAGGGCATGCTCCAGCCGCTCGGCCGATTGCAGGATCACCCGTTCGTCGGTCGCCTCGGCGCTGATCGTCTCGTTCGGCAGCACGAAGGCGGTGCCATGCCAGCCGATGCCGGAAACGCAGCGGGCGCGTTCGGGGGGATCGGAGCCGATCAGGTATTCAAAGAGCCAGTCCCGCCACTTCCGGCCGGCGCCGGGCGCGGGCACCCAGCCGAGGCGCAGCAGTTCGGCCCGGATGGATTCGCCGGAGCCCGCCAGCAGCGCGGCCGGCATCGGCCATTGGTGAACCGCAGCATGTGATGGGTGAATTCCGCTTGGTCAGCCGGGGTTTCGGCTTGTGGGCGGGTCGCGGCGATGTAGTCGTGGATGGTCACTTTGATATTGGTATCCAGCATCACGCGGCGCCTTGTCGGATGTGCTGAGAACGCGGCGCGCGTCGATCCAGGCGAGAATATCCGCCACCCGGTACCGCACCGATCGGTTGATCTTGACCATCGGCGGGGCCGTCGCCGCGCACGGCCGAAACTTCCAGGAAGCGACGCGACAGGCCGATGCGCTCCCCCACCTCGGGACGAGCGAGCAGTCGGTCGCCGCTTTTCTTACGGTCTTGCATTGAGTTTCTCCTTTCGCCCCGACACTGCGCCGGGGGCCAGGGAGGAAGGTGCGAGAGGAGAGCCGGGGATAAAATGCTGCACAACAAGCGTATCGTTTCCTAACTGCGGCGTTTCATTTCTTTCGGTGCCGTCGCTTCGCGCCCCAGCTGCGCGGCAAGGCGCAGCTGGGATCAGTTCAACGCGACAGCATGCTTCATGCCGCGCACGCGGTAAGCGCGCGGGCTTCGCGCCAGATCGGGTCTGTCTCCCAGTCGAGCAGGACACCGCCGCAGACGCTGCCGGCGATCAGCTTGGCGGCGAAGTCAGCGGCGCAGGTGCAGGGCAGCGCCAGCATCTCGTCTTCGATTGCGGCGGCGGGCTGCAAGAGAAGGCGCTCAATCTCCTCATCTTCCTCCGGGCCGGTGGCGGTCGAGATACGGGCGTCTGCGGCCTCCAGAAGCGCGCGATGCTGGCGAAACAACCGCAGGATCGGCGTATCCAGGGCGGACGAACCGCTTGCCAGAGGTGCCGCAGCGGCCGCTCCGGCCAGTGGCAGGGCCGCCAACGGCGCCATCCCCGCACCCTTGAGGACCGCGCGCCGGCTTGGCGCCCCCGGGGCGATGCCCGGAAAAGAGGTTTGCATGACTGTCTCCATTGTGAGGAAGGTGACGGCGGCCGCCGCTCAGATCTAGCGGCCGTCCAGCAGGCCGGTGATCAGGGCGCGCGCGCCGCATGTACTGGGCACCTCGCGCTCATGATCGGTGTAGCCATACGGTTTCTCGCCGGCATCAAGCGCAAGCGTCAGCAGATCGTGGATTTCGGCAAGGGTCGCAGCGGGCAAGCTGTGGTAGGCTGCCAAAACGAGGTTCGGCATCAGGCGCGTCATGTATAGTTGTGGCACCCATAATTTTGGGTATAGTCACCATATTGCCGCCAGTTTGGCGCTGTCAATCATTTAGTTGGGTATGAAACACAAATGACAGGAAATCAGCTTAAGGCAGCTCGTGCGCTCGCTGGCCTGGAGCAAGCGGATGTCGCCTCCTCGGCGCGCGTCAGTATCAATACTGTCAGAAATATGGAGGCAGCGGGGAAGGAAATGGTGCGGGCGCGCTTGGACACGTTGACCAAGGTATGCACCGCCCTAGAAGCGGCCGGCGTTGAGTTCATCCCCGAAAAGGGCGCTGGCGTGGGTGTCAGGCTGCGCAAATGACCACTGACAGATGGGGTGACGGAATGACTGTTGCCGATTTTCACATCGGCATGGAATTCCTCTGCGGTGATCGGCGCTGGCGTTGCACTGACGTGGGAACGCGCGTCATAGCCGCCATCCGGGTGGATCAGGTGGCCCCCATGCGTAGTTCCGGCAAGCCGATGCCGGTTCTGGCGCAAAAGGAAGCCGAGGCTGAAGGCTGGTTCAACGGCCCGCCCTACGCCGTTGCGGAAATCGTCTTTGACGAGGAAGACATGAAGGCGTGTGAACCCGCCGGATCGCAGGCGTCGAGTTCCTCGCCGGGAATGGCGCGGCGCCGGGATTCGGCGGAAGAAACAGGGAGACACGAAAGAATGACCGAACACGAGATAGACGAAGGCGTGGCCGATACGACCGGCGAAGTCTTTGGCGGTTTCCAGCACGAGGCGGGCGATAGGGCTTACGTCGCCCATCAGCATTTCGTGGACTTCGTGCAGCGTCACCCCTTCATCGAGCAGCGCCCCGATCTGGCTGCGCTGGCGTATCGGGTGGATGAGGCGATGGCCGATCTGTATCAGGCAATCTGGAAGGTGGAGGAGTGACCATCCCGCAAGAATCACCTGCCTCGCAATTCTTCCGCAATCTCCAATTCCAAGGGAGGAACCTCGGGGTCAATCCTGCCCGGCGCGCGCCATTCCTTAGGCGCGGCGTACTTCCAGACCTCCCGCGAGGCACGGTGACTTCTCAGGCCAAGATGTTCTCTCCCGCCGACGAAGAAGGAATGCTTCATGCGGAGGCCGGGGTTCCGCTCGACAAGCAACTTCAGCGCCTTGGCGGCATCTTCTTCAGCGTCTCTGTCCTGAACTGGCAGCTGCCCGACGGCGCGGGGTTCCCTTCTGGCAGTAAGCCGTCAGCGCGGCGGCGGCCGGCGTGAGGATGATTGGGGCAATGGATTTGACGTAATCCGCACGCACCAAGTCTCCGTTTTTGAAAGTGCACAAATCGCGTTGCAGGAGCATCATTCCGCCTTGCATATCGGCGCAGGCTATAACGCGCCTGCTTTTGATCAATCCGTCGCGGAGTTCAGCTAGCGTGTCTCCTATCTCGTAAGGGAACGAGGCGTCATCGCGATCTTCACTCAATTCGAATAGCGAGAGATAATCCATTTCGCCAATTCCGCCCGCATCCCGAAAGAGGGTCTCGATATCGTCAAACCAATACCAGTCCAGAGTTTTGGTATCCTGTTCCTCAAGTGCGGTTAGGCATCTCGTAAAATCCAAGCGATGGCCTGTTCGTTAAAGCCTCCACCTTCGGCAGTTTTTCGATGGCAGGCCGCACAACACGCTCCCGATAGACGAGCTTAATCCGCGCTTGCCGTGCCTTCTCCAGCTACTGAGCGCGCCAGCGGGCCGCCTCCTGTTCGACACGGGTGGCCTTGGTTTGCTGCGCCTTGGCACGCCCCTGGCACCAGAGTTCGCTTTTGACCGGTCCATCCGGTTCGGTTTCGCCGAACTGTAAAGCGGTGCGCTCAACCCATCCGGCCGCATATTTGCGCCCAGCCATATGATCCCCTTGCAAGGCAGCTCGCACGGCTCCAGCGATCGCGGTCTGTCCTGGCAGATCAGCTGCAGGACCGCGACGGCCTCTCCGGCGCCTGGGGCGAGGGCCAGCTTGAAGCCGAGGATCACCGGCTGGCGGTGTCGATGGCGGCCACCATCCAGAGCCGTATGGTCTGCATCTTTGCCCTCTCGGCCGAAGTCAGGCCCCTGGACACCGACCAGATCGACGGCGGTGAGCAGATCGACATTTCGTTCATCGATTTCCACCCGCTCGCCGATGCGCTCGCTTCTGAGCCCGCGGTCGTAAAAGCCGAACTTGCGCGCGGCATGGTCGCGGCCGTGCCGCTGGACGGCGACCTCGAAAGGATCGAGCAATGCAACCTTGCGGCGCACGCTGCGCGCGGAGGGAGGGGTCAGCGGCGGCAGGCCGCGCTCCGCCCGCTGCAGGTTCTCTTCCTCGATCCGCCCCCCGATCGCCTCAACGAGCCGTGCGAGGGGCGGTTGCTGAAGCATCAGGTAGATGCCGTCGATCTGCTCCGCGGCGATCCGCTCCACCTCTGGATAGATGCGATTGCCCTGATCGCCGGAGCCGGGCTTGCGCGCCAGCGCCAGCGGATTGCCACCGGCACGGTCCACCTCGCGGACCCACCCCGGCAAGGCGCGCAGGGAGGGCGGCTGGCGCTCGGGGGGCAGGAGTGCTCCGGCCCCGCGCTTCCCGCGGCTCGCCCTGCGGTCGGCAAGCGCCTGGATCTGCGGCATGAACCGCAACACCGAACTCTCCGCGCGGCCCACGTTTCCGGCCCGGCGGAGCACGCGCTTGTACGTAGGAGAGCTTCCAGACAGGAGCGTGCGCTGCGGGGCGGGCATGGTGCTGATATAACGATGCGTCGCGCGAAGCCTCGCACCTTTCGGTCGCGGGTTCTCCTCCTCCGCCCAAAGACGGGTGCCGGGCTGCGTCAGCCTCGTCACCGGTTCCGTATGCGAGAAGGTTTTCAGGTCGTCCGGATCCTTGACATTGACGAAGCCGAGTGCGGCTGGCGTCGCCGTCAGCAAGCGGTAGGTCCGCGCGCCGATCTGCAGGCGGTCTGCCGGGCGGAAGCGAAGATGCGGCGCGCTCATGCCTGGACCTCCGGCCAAAAACAGGTGAGCGCACCGATCCGGCTGCGGTCTTCGCGACAAATACGGCCGGCGAAGAGGAGCCGGGTCGCCGCCGGCCAAGCCTGCGGACCGAGCCCGGTGCCTGCGGCCAGCCGGTGGAGCGGCTGCGGTTCCGACTGGCTGGCCAACCAGTCGGAACCGGATCGTCGGCCGCCGGATCGGGGCAGCGCCGCGCCTCCTGCAGCCGGGTCGCGTTCCAGACCTCATCGGGATGCAGGTCGCGGTCGGTGATCAGGATCAGTCGGGCGGCGAGGGTTAGCGGCATCGCGGCCTCGACACGGCGGAGCTCCTCCCGGAACGCCGCCTTGGCCCACGGCTTGACGGCGATGGCGATGCGGGTGCCGTCCGCGCGGATGAACAGGAAGTCGAGATGATGTATTCTTTCCTTGTCGCTGGCCGCTCCGTAGCAGACCGCGCCGGGTTGCTCGATCAGCTCCCAGGCATCGCGACGGGCGGCTCAGGCGGTCCGGCGTTTCAGGCGGCGCAAGCCGGCCAGCGCCGCAAGGCCGGAGAGCACGAACGGCGCCGCAGCCGACAGTGGAACTGGCGCGGATGGCGGCTCCGGTTCATTCCCATCGAGGCGCGTGACGACCACGGACGTGTTGAAGGCACGGCACGTGAGTTACGGCGCGCTGATAACCGGTGCTGTTCCCATCGGGATCGTAGAAGTATCGGATGTTGTCGATGGAGAAAGCGACCTGTCCTCCCCATTCATCCGGCAATATCGAAGCGGTAAAGGGCTCTTCGAAGTCAAGGTCGAGGAATGGCCGATAGACACCGAAACCCGTGTTCGCATCGTATGTGTTGGTTTCCACGGGCGCAGGATTATCCCACCCCTCGTGGAACTGCCAAAGCGCGTAGAGTTGCTGATAGATCCCGTCCGGCTCCCAGAGTTTCTGGTTGATTCGACGCGCCCATAGCCGAAACTTTCGCTATTGAGCCTGGCCGCATTCTCGCGGGTAAACAGCAACCTATCCGGCGTCCTGATCTCCACGAAGGTCAGCGCTCCCTCCAGCAGCAGGTTCGTCCAGTTACCGTCATCAGTGTCCGTCAACACCACTTCCGACAGTGACGTGTCATAGCGCAGGGTAGTGGTGACGGGCACGCCGGCGAAATCGCCGTGATTGACCCGCTCGTTCTCACCTCTTCGCCATCGGTGAGGTATCCCGAGTATTCGGTGATGCGATAATCGCCGGTTCCTGTGAAAACCGCCTGGATGACGGCCGCCTGCCCGATGGCAGGAAGTCCGAACAAGGAGACGATTGCGTCGGTAGAAAGCCGAGTATGCTTCATTGCAAAGATCCTTCTGCAAGACCGTAACGAGCGCGCTTCGGCCCTGACGGAAGGATGAGCCTCCCGCGCATGACGCAGTTGCGCTATCGGCGACGCTTTTTTTCGCGGTTTCTGCGTCTTCAGCGGCGCCAGACCAGCGGTATCCGCCCGTCCCGCTGTCTGGACATGCGCCCTGTCCAGGAGCGGGGCGAATCATGTCCCCGGCGGAGGCGGGCACGGCCTCCCTTCCCGCGGCTCAAAGTGCCTGAAAACCGGTCGAACACTACTCTCGCAGGTTGTGACCCGCCGTTTCGATGGCGCAGGAGGGCCGATTCCCCCGATCGCAGGGACCGCCTGGAAGGATGGCGTTTTGAAATGAACCCGCCTGTATTATCCTGCCAGCGGACTTCAGACGAACATTTCAAAGAAGCGGAGGGCCGGTGCAGGGAATTCAGCCCCGCCACGAACAGGCGCTCATCGCCTCGCTTCACCGTGCCGCCTTCGATCCTTCGGGCTGGCAAGGTTTCGTTGATGGCATCGGCGCTGCGCTCCCCGGCGTGGCCGGCGGGCTCTTCGGAAGAATTTCAGAGAATTGACAAAAATCGGGAATGGTCGGAGCGAGAGGATTCGAACCTCCGACCCCCTGCTCCCGAAGCAGGTGCGCTACCAGGCTGCGCTACGCTCCGACCGTGGGAGGCGGACTAACCGATGACGGAGGGGTTTGCAAGGGGCCTTGCGGAGAGATTTGTCGGCTTGGAACATGTAGCGGGGTTGCGGCGGGAAAGGCAGGGGCTTGCGCCGAAGATTGGGTGGGGCAGGTGGCCCGGACGGCTGGCCTCGACGTAGCGGAGGGCTTGCCGAACCCTCAGCGCGAGGGTTGGCGGGAAATCACCGAGAGCGGCTGGAATACCATGCCCTGCGGTGTCCGGGCGGTGAAGGCGGTGATGCCGAATACCCGCGCGACGGTCTCCGGGGAGAGGACCGCCTCCGGCTCTCCCTCGGCGTCGATGCTGCCCGCATGCATCAGGATAAGGCGGGTGCAATGCCTTGCCGCAAGGCCAAGGTCGTGGAGCGAGGCGAGCACGGCGCCGCCCCGGGCAGCGATGCTGGCAAACACGTCCATGGCGTGGATCTGGGCGGCCGGATCCAGCCCGGCGACAGGCTCATCCGCGATCATGAGCGGCGTGTCCTGTGCGATCATCCGTGCGATGAGGACGCGGGCCTGTTCCCCGCCTGACAGCTCCGTGGCCGGCCGCTCGCGGAATTCCGTCAGGTCCAGCAGCGCCATGGCCTCCTCCACGATCTGCCGGTCCCTTGCCCCCGCCGGATGAGCCGCGCGGCCGAGGGCCACCACCCGCTCCACCGACAGGGGCCAGGCGATCTCCCGGCCCTGCGGCATGAAGGCAGCCTGCCGTGCCCGTTCCGAAGTGGGGAGCGCGGCGAGGGAGGAGCTCCCGCCGCTGGGCAGAAGGCCGAGCGCTGCGCGCAACAGGGTGGTCTTGCCTGCGCCGTTCGGGCCGAGAAGACCCACGAACTCTCCCGGACGAACGCAGAGGTCGATGCCTGCCAGAACGGTGCGGCCGCCGCGACGGACGGTCAGGCCGTGGGTTGTCAGCAAGGTCATGTCGTTTCCCGCCGCAGCCGCCATATGAGGTGGAAGAAGAACGGCGCGCCGACCAGCGCCGTGAGCACGCCCAGCTTCAGATCCCGCCCCGGCGCGATTGTCCGGGCGGCGATATCGGCGGCAAGGATCACCGCAGCGCCGCCAAGCGCGGAGGCCGGAAGCAGACGCGCAGGACTGGCGCCCACCGCGCGGCGCAGCAGATGCGGGACGACCAGCCCGACGAAGCCAACCGCGCCCGCCACCGCGGTGACGGAGCCGATCAGCGCCACCACACCGGCAAGCAGCATGAGCCGCAGCCGGGGAAGCGAGACCCCCATGGTCGCCGCCGTTTCCTCCCCGAGCGTGAGCGCCTCCAGCCCCCGGCGGGTGGCAAGGATCAGCCCGGTGCCGAGACAGAAGAACGGAAGCACCATCCAGACATGCAGCATGGAGCGGTCGGCGAGCGATCCCATCATCCAGAAGACGATCTCGTTCGCCGCGAAGGGATTGGGCGAGAGGTTCAGCACCAGCGAAGTCATCGCCCCCGCCAGCGCCGAAATGGCGATGCCGGCGAGGATCAGCGGCATGGCCCCGCCGCGACTGCCCGCGAGCATCAGGATCAGGACGAAGGAGAGCAGCGCCCCGGCGAGCGGTGCGGCCATGAAGAACGCGGGCGCGGCAGCGGCCAGCCCCGTCTGAAGCGCCAGCACCGCGCCGAGCGCCGCCGAGGCGGAGGTGCCGATCAGCCCCGGCTCCGCCAGCGGATTGCGCAGGAAACCCTGCATCGCCGCACCGGAGAGCCCGAGGCTCGCCCCGAGCAGAATGGCGAGCAATGCACGGGGCAGGCGTATCTCCTGCATGACGATCACCAGAAGGGGATCGCCCCGCCCCAGAAGCGCCCGGACCGCATCGAGCGGCGGCACCTCCGCCTGCCCGATGAGCAGCGAGGCCGCGAACAGCAGAGCCACGGCCGCGCCGAGGGCAGGGAGCAGGCGGCGGGCAGTCACGGGGGCGCTGCCCTGTCCCGGAGCCGCCGGACCGCGTCGATCACATGCGGCGTGCCGCAAACCCAGTCGCCATCGGCCAGCGCCCCCTGCGCCGCCCCGGCCAGTGCGGCAAGGGCAGGGTGATCCAGAAGATCCTCCGCGCGGGACGATCCGGCATAGCGCTCCCCCCGGATGATCAGGTCGGGATCGGCCAGCACCAGCTGTTCCAGCGACACCATGCCGCCGCCGCGGAGTCCAAGCTCCGACGCGATATTGGCAAGCCCCGCAGCGGCAAGGATCTCTCCCGCAAGGCTGGCATCGCCCGCCGTATAGCCGTTGGCATAATACAGCGCCGCGCGGCGCCGGTCGGCGGGCGGTTGGCCAAGCGCGGCGAGGTCGGCGTCGAACCGCTTGACGAGGCTTTCCGCCTCCGCCGTCCGGCCCAGAGCCGCGCCCATCCGCCGGACATTGTCGCGGATACCGGCGAGGCTGGTCTCCGGGTCAAACACCTCGACCGGCACGCCGATGCGGCGCAGGAGAGCGGTGGTTGCCGCGGAGCCGTAGCGCCCGGCCAGCACGAGGTCCGGTTGCAGCAGAACGATCTCCTCCGCCAGCCCGTGGTTGTGGGGGTAGCGGGCTGCCTCCTCCGTCATGGCGGAAGAGCGGGGATCACTTGCGAGATGGCTGATGGAGACCAGTTGCCCCGGTGCCGCCAGCATCATGGCAAGCTGGTCGGTGCAGAGGTTCACCGAGACGACGCGTCTGGAGACGGCGGCGGTCCCTGCTGCGGGGCTGGACGCAGGGGCCTCCGCTCCGGCGCGTTTCTCCCCTGCGGATACCGGAGGGGCGGACGTGTCCACGTGAGCGGCGCTCGGAGCAAGGGCATGGGGCGTCCTGCTGTCTGCCGAAGCGTCTTGCGCTGTTCCGGTCGCAAGGCCCGCGACAGCGGCGGAGGTTGCGAACAGGGGAGTCGGCCCCCGCTGCGCGGCAGAGACAAGGGCCAAAGATGCGCGACCGATGACGCGCTGTCGCGTGACGCGATCCCGCCGCGCAGCAGAGAGAGGGGTCAGAGACGCGCCCCTCCCCGGTGCGGCATCCGGCCCTCCTTCCGGCATAAGGGCGGCGCGTCCGGCGACTCCGGTGAGGAGGGTTTCTGCAACCGCCAGGGGTGCCGCAAAGGGTGCTTCCGATGCGATGCCCGAAACGGTTCCGGGAACCTTGAGCCGCCCCGCTTCAAGCCCCGCTCCGGTGGCCCCGGTGAGGGCGAATGTTTCTGAAACCGCCGATGCGCTGACCGAAGCGGTGCCGAGAGCCGCGATGCGCCCCGCTTCAAGCCCCGTATAGGGCACGGGCATCGACGTCAGGAAAGGTCGAGAGAATGGGGTAAGGACGGCGGCCGCAGGGAACGCGGGCGCCATCGAAGCGTCGGTCTCCGTCCGGGCGGCAAGCTCCGCGGCCTGCGCGGAAACCGCGAAGGTGAGAAGCGCCGTCCCGATGAGCCGTGCTACCATTTCGCCTCCAGCCCGAGATAGGCCTGCCGCCCTTGGTTTCGGAAACCCCAGACGTCCATGTACTCCTTGTCGAACAGGTTCACCACGCGGGCGGTGGCGCGGAGGTTTTCCGTGAGATCGTAACCGGCGGCGAGGTTGACGAGCGTATAGTTGCCCAGTTCCTTCGTCTCGTAGAAGCCCCAGTACTGCGTATCGTAATTGCCCGCCACGTAACGGATATCGGCGGTGAGCGATCCGCGACCGTTCAGCACCTGCTGCGTGGCGCCCAGACCAAGCTCATGCCGGGGGCGGCGCACTTCCACCGTGCCGTCAGGGTTCTTTGCGTCCAGATAGGTGTAGCTGACCGACAGACGCAGATCCTCCGTCGCATCGAACCGCCCGGCGATCTCCACCCCTTCACGCGGGCTCTTGCCCCGCTGGTTGATGTAGCTCGCCCTCCCGTCCGGGGCGGCGCCATAGACATAGGTGATCTCGTCTTCCATCTTCTCGTTGAAGTAGGTGACGTCGATCAGCCCGCGTCCGTTCAGCAGTTCCGCCTCGACGCCGATATCGTAGCCGGTGTTGCGCTCAGGCCTCAATGCGGGATTGCCGATGGTGTAACCGTCATTGGCGAAAAGCTCGTAATAGGAGGGTTTCACCAGTCCCCGCCCGGCAGAGGCATGCACACGGAAAGCGCTGTCCGGGATCTGCCACGACAGGCCGATGTTCCAGCTCGTGAAATCCTCGAACGTGTCGAAATCGTCATGGCGGAGGCCCGCCTGCACATCCACGCCCGTGTCGAAGGAGCCGCGGTATTCCACGGCCACCGAATTGTTGGCGCGATCATAGTCGCGGGCAGTGTCGTTCTCGTCCTCCGACCGTTCGAGCATGACGTTGAGCAGGTGCCGCGCCTCGGTCACCGGCCGGCCGTCCAGCCCGTAGCTGAGCCGGTATTTCAGCGCGCGCGTCTCCCCCCGCGTCTCCGCGGCCTCCGTCGTGCCCTGCCGAAAGACCGAGTTCTGAAATTCCAGCCGGTTGACGAGCCGTCCTTCCAGCATTTCGTATTCGGCCCAGAGGGAGCCGGTGAACTCCTTGCGCTCCCCCGTGAGGTGCGGATCGTCGATCAGATAATCGCGATAGCCGGTGGCGGCATAGTTCGTCGCGTCGTAGCCATAGTTCTCTTCGGAATGCCGCAGGGTAAAGCCGAGCTTCAGGGCCTCCGTCGCCTGCCAGTCGCCGGTCAACCCGATGGTGCGGCGGTCAATCCCGTCTTTCTCGCTGCCGGTGAAGGCGGGGTTGTAGCCGTGATCGTCCCGCTTCGAGACGTTGAAGGACAACCCGCCCCGCTCCGTCCGCTGGGTGACCCAGCCGGAGGCCGCATAGCCGTTGCCGACCTCCACCGCACCGCCGTAATGCGTGCCGATCTCTCCCCGCCGGGTGATGATGTTGATGACCCCGGCAGACGCATTCGAGCCGAAATAGACCGACTGAGGGCCGCGCAGCACCTCGATCCGCTCGACATTCGCGGTTTCCAGCCCGGTCAGGATATACTCGTCATTGCCGCCCGTCGCCGGAACCCCGTCGATGAGGATGAGGGTGTGGTTCGCCTCTGCGCCCCGGAGGCGGATCTGCGTGAAGCTGGGGCCGGCGGAGGTGACGGAGACGCCCGGCACTCCGCGGAGCGCGTCCTGTACGGTGCGGATGCCGCGCTCATCGATCTCCGCCGCGGTTATCACGGTGAAGGCGCGCCCATAGGCACCCGCGGCAATGGGGGTAAGCCCGCCGGACAACACGATGCTGTCCAGCATCACCGGAGAGCCGGTCTGGGCATGAGCGGCCAGCGGGACATGAACGGCCAGCGGGGCGAGGGCGGTAAGAACTGTGATCGTCCTGATGCCAGTGAAGGTCATCGCAGGGGCCTTTCCAACGCGATGCCGCATACATGGCGGCCCGCGAATTGCAGAATGGCCTGATGGGAGTCCCGCAGGCCGGTGACGTCACCTCTGCGGAAGGGCCGCTTTCCAGACGCACCCCGCGCCGGAAATGGGTGAGCGCTGCGGCAGGTCTCCTGGCTCGCGGGTCATCGCTCGGGCCGGTCTTCCCGGAGGCGGACCTCCAGTGACGTTCTTGGCCGTCGCTCGCCGCTCACAGTTGCGGGGGCAGCCGCGGTCTTGCCCGAAGGCGCACCGCAGTTCCCTTTTCATCCGGCCTTACCGGAACCGAAGCAGACCATGGATGATCCGCTCCGCCGATTCTTGTCAAGCGCGAAGGGGGGCGCCCCCTTCGCGAATGGCCGGATCAGTTGGGCGAATGCCCGTTGCCCATGCCGGCCTTGCGGGCCTCCACATTGAATACGACCGGGACTTCGCCCGCGTTTTCGAACACAAGAACCGCGTCCATCCGGTCGGCAGCGGACCACAGACGGGTTTCGGGCGCGGTGAAGCTCACATGCGGGCCGGTGGGGCTCAGGTGCACGGTCTCTCCGGCGGGAATGGTGATGGGGCCTGCGGAAGTGGTGGCAACCATGTTCCGAAAACGCTCTGCCGTACGGAGGCTCGCTTCACCCTTCGCCGGGCGGATGGCGACCAGCCGGTCATCGGTCGCGCCCGCATTCGTGACGGAGAAATAGCCCTGCGGTGCCTGCCCGTCTCGGGTCGTCTCGAAAGCATAGGGATGCCCGACCGTCAGATCGCCCGCGCGGAAATCATGCGCGAAGGCGGGGGTGGCAAGCAGAAGCGACATCAGCGGAAGGCTGCGAAACATGGATACTCCAATCATACTGGGATCATACTGGACCTGCCGGCGAAGCGGCGGGCACGCTCCCTAACAGAAAGGATCAGGGCATGCGAGGCGCAGCGTTCCTGATTTTGCCATAATTTTGTGCATAACCGGTATGATCGCGCGACATTATGTCGCGATGTCAGCCCGCCGGGCAGCCCAGCATATCCACCGCGCCCCTGTCGCCGATAAGCGTGATGCGCAGCCGGGAACGGTCCAGCGCCAGCGTCTCTCCGGGAGGGGGAACGAGATCCGCGGAGGCCGTCACGCCATGGGCCTCCCGCCGCGTATCGCTTTCCGACACCCAGACGGAGGGGTCCGGTGTCTCAAACACCGCAAGTTCCCGTCCCCCAAGCGATGGAGCCTGAAAGGAGGCCGTCACGCGGAGCCCGTCCGGGATTGCCTCCACACGGCAGCGCAGGCTCTTTACCCCTGCCATGTCTGCATCCAGCGGGCCGGAGGCCAGGGCCGCGCGGATTGCCGGGTCCGGCTGCTTCGTCACCGGCAGGACGGCGTCGATCCGAAGATCGACCGGCACACAGATGTCGCGGCAGACCCCCAGCATGACATGGCTCCGCAGCGAAATGGGCTGATCCGCATTCCGCGCGCGGATTTCCAGGGGCAGGACCAGCTCGCGCGTATAGCCGACCGTGCGCATTCCGTTCAGCTCGAACACATGCGGCGCGGGCCAGTGCAGCGTCACATCCGCCAGGTTCTCCGAGCCGCTCCAGTCAAAACCGGGCGGGATGCCCGCATCCCCCGGTGCGCGCCAGTAGGTCTTCCACTGGTCGGCGAGCGTCAGGCGGATGGCCGCGAGATGGCTGCCATCGGCCTGCCGCCAGCCGGGAAGAACCTCTGCCTGCACCACGTCCTGCGGACGCGTTGGGGCGGCATGTCCCGCGAGGGCAGGCAGCAGCGTCGCTGCGGCAAAGGCGAGGAGGGGGAGCGGGCTGAGCATCATGGCGGGACTGTCGGCGGGATGTCGCAGGACTTGAAATCACATTCCGGCGAAGAGATGGCATTGTCTCCCATGCGACGCAATCTCCGCTTGTGCCGATAGTCCGGTGCGCCATCTTATGCTCATGAGCAACAGGACCACGCATATGTCTGACCTGGGGGGCAAGCTCCTCATCGCGATGCCCGGTCTGGGCGATCCGCGGTTTGAAAGGAGCGTGATCCTGATCTGCGCCCATTCTCCGCAGGGGTCCATGGGGCTTGTCGTCAACAAGCCGGCTGCGGATATCAGTTTTGAGGCGCTGTTGGACCAGCTTTCCATACCCCACCTCGGGGGCCGCTGCCCGATCCATGTCGGCGGCCCGATGGAAGCCGCCCGCGGCTTTGTCCTCCATTCGCCGCAGATCGATGAGGAGGAGGCCGGGACGATAGAGGTCGGCCCCCACTTCGCGATGACCACCACGCCCGATATCCTGCGGGAGATCGCGCGCGGCACTGGGCCGGGGCAGGCGCTCCTGGCGCTGGGCTACGCAGGTTGGGGCCCGGGTCAGTTGGAGAACGAGATTCTCCGCGATGACTGGTTGGTGTGCGACGCGCTTCCCGACCTCGTCTTCGCCGCCGACAACGGAACGAAGTGGCTTGCCGCGATCCGGTCGATGGGCGTGGATCCGATAAGCCTGTCGGCCTTCGGCGGCAGGGCCTGAGGGTTCCGGCGTTCGGCGCGGTGGCCGCAGTGGCGGACCTCGCCATCGCGTTCCTCCTGTGCGAGCGCGACCGATGTCGTCGCCTTGCGGGCATCCCGTCCGATGAGCATGCGGCTCAGCATCCGGTCCCCCTTTCTGAGGCGCGCCACCGGCAAATCCGGCGCAGCCTTTGAACAGAGAATGCGGCGCAAAAGGTCCCTGAGCCAGTCACCGCGCAGCCGGATCATGGGATCTGACAGCCTGCTGAAAAAGTTCGCAAGGGTCATGCCTGCGCTCTGGGAATCGGCAGATCTGACCCGGACTTGCCTGAAGCGTGTCGATTTTCGGCTGGTGTTCGCAGAGGGTGAAGGATTCCACGCCACGCGGGTCCAACGCGGGTCTGAAACCCTTTCTTCGGCAGCCTGCTAAGCTGATCGGTCAAACGGATCGGTCACGGGCCGTGGGGCGGCGGCACGGCGCAACCTGTCGTTGATCGCGCGCCCCAACCCGGTTTCCGGGATGGGTGAGACGGCGATGACCGTTCCGGGGCCGGTGTCGATTTCCCGCATGTAGTGAAAGAGGTTGGCCGCCGCTTCCGTCAGATCACCTGCGGGAGAGAGGTTCAGCGTGGCGCCCGCATCCTGGGGCCCGAAGCCGAGCCATGCCTCCCCCGGTGCGGGCCGGGTGGCGAGGCGCATCTCGGCCCGCGGCGCGTAGTGGGAGGAGAGCTGCCCCGGCGCGACGGGCCGCGCCGGATCGGCCGCGGGCGCGGGGATCGCACGGCCCAAAGCGGCTTCCAGATCCTCGAGCGCCAGCCCGCCGGGGCGGAGCAGCAGCGGTGCCTCCAGCAGCCCGACGATCGTCGATTCCACCCCCACGGCGGCCTCTCCGCCGTCGATCACCGCTTCGATCCGCCCGTCAAGACCGTCGAGCACATGGGCCGCGCGGGTCGGGCTGACCCGGCCCGAGGGATTGGCGGATGGCGCGGCCAGAGGCCCGCCGAACCGGCGGAGCAACGCCTGTGCGACGGGATGCGCGGGCACCCGCACCGCCACGCTGTCATTGCCCGCCGTGACCAGCGGCGACAGCCCCGCTTCCGGCAGCAGCGGCAGGACGAGCGTCAGCGGCCCCGGCCAGAAGGCGCGGGCCAGCCGCTCCGCCTCCGGCGTCAGCCGGGCATAGCGGCCCACGCCTGCCAGATCGGCGACATGGATGATGAGAGGATTGAACCGGGGCCGCCCCTTCGCCTCGAAGATGCGCGCCACCGCGTGATCCTGCCGCGCATCGGCGGCCAGCCCATAGACCGTTTCCGTCGGCAGGGCCACCAGCCCCCCCTCTGCCAGAAGGCGCGCCGCGGTCTCTATCCCCGCGCCGTCAGGGGCGAGACGGCGTGTGGTTCCAGTGACGCTGCGTTGGGGCTTGCCGGTCATGTTGCTTTGTTTAGCCTTCGTGCCAGTTGATGCCGAGATACGCGCCCGGGCGGTCGCCGCCAAGGTGCGAGGGGAGAATTCGATGGCTTTTCGCGCGCCGGTGAAGGATCAGACCTTCATCTTCGATCATATCGTTGGTTTTCAGGGCCTCTCCGCCACAGAGCCCTATGCGGATGCCACGCGCGATCTGGCGCAGCAGATCCTCGATGAGGCGGCCAAGCTGGCGGGGGATGTCCTCGCGCCGCTGAACCGGGCAGGCGATCTGACGCCCGCAAAGTTGGAGAACGGCGTCGTCCGCACCTCTCCCGGCTTTGCCGAAGGGTATCGCGCCATCGCGGAGGGCGGCTGGGTCGGCATGTCGGCGGCCCCGGAATTCGGCGGGATGGGCCTGCCGATCACGCTGGCCACGGCGGTGAACGAGATGTTCTCCGGCGCCTGCCTGTCGCTGCACCTGAACCCCCTGCTCACCCAGGGCCAGATCGAGGCGCTGGAGCATCACGCCACGGATGAGCTGAAGCGCCTTTACCTGCCGAAACTGACCTCCGGGGAATGGAACGGCACGATGAACCTCACCGAACCCGGCGCGGGGTCGGATGTCGGCGCGCTGGTGACGAAGGCGGTGGACAACGGCGACGGCACCTTCGCGATTTCGGGGCAGAAGATCTTCATCACCTGGGGCGACGGGGATTTCATGCCCAATGTGTGCCACCTCGTGCTGGCGCGGCTCCCCGATGGCGGGCCGGGCGTCAAGGGGATCAGCCTGTTCCTCGTGCCGAAGCTGCTCCTCGATGAGGACGGCGAACCCGGACCCAGAAACGGCGTGCGCGTCGTGTCGCTGGAGCACAAGATGGGCCTGCATGGCTCGCCGACCTGCGTGATGGAATACGACAATGCGACCGGCTGGCTGATCGGCGAGCGGAACGGCGGCATCAAGGCGATGTTCACCATGATGAACAACGCCCGTCTCGGTGTGGCGACCCAGGGGGTCGGCGTGGCGGAGGCTGCCTGCCAGCAGGCGCTGGCCTATGCGCTGGACCGCAGGCAGGGCAAAACGCCGGTGCCGGGCCGGGGCACGATCATCGACCATGCCGACGTGCGGCGGATGCTGGCCGGCATGAAGGCGCAGACCTTCGCTGCCCGCTGCATCGTGCTGGACTGTGCGCTCGCCCTCGACATGGCCAAGGCCACGGGCGAGGCGGAGTGGGAGGCCCGCGCGGGCGTGCTGACCCCCATCGCCAAGGCCTTCGCCACCGATACCGGCAACGAGGTCACCCAGACCTCCATCCAGATCCACGGCGGCATGGGCTTCATCGAGGAGACGGGCGCCGCCCAGCTTGCCCGCGACGTGCGGGTCTGCGCCATCTACGAGGGGACGAACGGCATTCAGGCCGCCGATCTCGTCGGCCGCAAGATGATGGACGGGGGGGAGGCGATCAACCGCCTGATCGACGAGATACAGTCCGGGGCGGAGGCCGCGAAACCCGACCATCCGCAACTGGCTGAGGAGGTCTGGAACGCCGCCGAGTCGCTCCGCGAGGTAACGGACTGGCTCGTCGCCCAGCCCGTGAACGACCGCTTTGCCGGGTCCGTGCCCTATCTGCGGGCCTTCGCGCTGGTGCTGGGGGGATCCTACCACCTTCGGGCCGCCTGCTCCGACCCGGCAGAACGGGAGGCGCTGGCCACCTTCTTCATCCGCCGGATGCTGCCCGACCATGTTTCGCTCCTGCGGCAGGCGCATGAGGGGGCTGCGGGGCTCTATGCTGTCACGGCAGAGGAACTGGCGGTTTGAACGCGCTGCGCTATCCGCTAGAGGCGCCGCCCGCACCGGGTGACGTGGCCGAAATCGCCGAGGGCGTGTTGTGGATCCGGGTGCCACTGCCGCTGCGCCTCGATCATGTGAACGCCTATGCCTTCGACGATGGCGATGGCTGGACGCTGGTCGATACCGGTTTCGACACGCCCCCCACGCGCGAGATGTGGGAAGCTGTCCTGTCGGGCCCGCTGGCGGGCCGGCCCGTCCGCCGGGTGATCGGCACCCACCACCACCCGGACCATATCGGCCTTGCCGGATGGTTCGTGGAGAAGCACGGGGCGGAGCTGGTCACCACGCGAACGGCCTTCCTCTTTGCCCGGATGCTGCGGCTGGAGGCCCATGATCGCCCGCCGGAGACACAGCTTTCCTTCTGGCGGGCCTGTGGCATGGATGCGGCGATCTATGACAAGCGCGCGAACGACCGGCCCTACAACAGTTCCGATGTCGTCCATGCCATCCCCGGCACCTTCCGCCGCATCGCGGAGGGGGATGCCATCCACATCGGCGGGCGGGATTTCGAGGTGCATATCGGCAACGGCCATGCGCCGGAGCATGCGACGCTGTGGAGCAGTGACGGCAGCCTCGTGATTGCGGGCGATCAGATCCTGTCCACCATCTCGCCCAATCTCGGCGTCTATGCGACGGAGCCGGAGGCCGATCCGGTGGGCGACTGGCTGGAAAGCTGCACGCGTCTGGGCCGTTATGCCCGCGAGGGGCAGTTGGCGCTTTCCGGGCATAAGCTGCCGTTCTTTGGGATCGGGCCACGGCTCGCGCAGATGATCTCCGGCCATGTCGCGGCGCTCGACCGTCTGGAGGAGGCGCTTGCCACCCCGCGTCGTGCGGCGGAGTGCTTCCCCTTCCTGTTCCGCCGCCCGATCGGCGAGAGCGAATATACGCTCGCGCTGGGGGAGGCGGTCGCCCATCTCAACCACCTGACCCAAACGGGCAGGGCGCGGCGCTACCGCGAACCGGGGAGCGAGGCGTGGCTCTGGAAGCGCACCTGACATGAGGTCCGGGATCTGGGAGCCAGGGGTTGGGAGCCAGGATCTGGGGGTAGGATCTGCGGCCCGGGAACTGCGGGGCAGAACGGCAACGTTCTGTGCCCGTGGCGCGGCTGGTCCTTCCGTTGGTGGTGACAGGGGCCTCCTGATAAGCTATCGCTTCGGAACGAAGAACTGACAGGAAGGCGAGATGATGCAGGACCACGCCCAATCCCCCGCCCACGAGCATGGCACGATGGATATCTCCGCGCAGGAGAAGACCTTCGAGGGCTTCATCCGCTTCATGACCTACGGGACGGTGGTTGTTCTGCTCCTCCTCATCTTTCTCGCGCTGACCACTCTCTGATCATGCGGGCATTCTGCGGGGCGGAGGTTGCCGTCCGATGAACGCTGCAGGCTGGCTGCGGCTTGTGGCCGTGGTGTCGATGCCGCTGTGGCTTGTCGCCTGCGGCGCGGCGGAAAAGACATGGGCGCCCGATGCGGCGGTGCAGGCGGCGACCTATCGTTTCGATGGGCCGCCCATGCTGACGCTCTATACCGCGATCAACAACAACACCGGAGCGGGGGAGCACTCCGGCCTGATGATCAACGCCGATCAGCGCGTCCTTTTCGACCCTGCCGGAAGCTGGACACATAGCAAGGTGCCCGAGCGGAACGATGTCCATTACGGCATCAGCGCAGGCGTGGAGCACTGGTATGTCAACTACCACGCCCGCCCGGCCTATCACGTGGTTCGTCAGGAACTCGTGGTGACACCCGCCGTCGCGGCAGAGGCCAAGCGGCTGGCAGAGGCCTATGGCGCGACGCCCAAGGCGATGTGCGCCCGCGCTGTCAGCACCGTCCTGTCCCAGCTTCCGGGCTTTGAGGGGATCGGGCGGACCTATTTCCCGAAGACGCTGATGGAGGAATTCGGAGAGATGCCGGGCGTCGTCACGACCTATTTCTACGATGACGACGAGGACAATTCGAACCCGCTTCGGCAGCAGGACCATCCCGATCCGATTCGCTGACCGTGATTGAGCGATCATCCTTCACGGCCTTCAGTGCTGGCCGTCGGTGCTTGTCATCGGTGAGGGCCGTCAGAAGAAATAGGGCAGTACCAGCGCCACGCCGCCGCCCAGGATCGCGGCAAGGGTGCTGCGCGTGATCATCCCGACCACGATCGTCGCCCCCGCCGCCATGAGGCGCAGCGGATCCAGCCCGCCGTCCGGCGCGTGCTGAAGGACGATGGGCATGGCGAGCCCCGGCAGCACCGCCGCCGCCGTGTAGCGCAGATGGCGTTGCAGCCAGTCCGGGAAGGGCCGGTTTCCCATCAGCCCGAGGAAGGAGAAGCGGAGCAGGAACGTGCCCGCCCCGAGCGCAAGGATGATCCCCCAGATCTCCAGCTTGCCATAGCTCATTCCCGCACCCTCCGCCGCGCCAGAAGCTGCTCCACCGCCGCGCCCGCCATCATCGCGAAAACAGCCGCGATGAGCAGGCCGAGGTTGTAGGGGATAAACGAAAACGCAAGCGTGAGGACGACCGATACCACTGCCGCGGCCAGATGGGCGGGGTTGCGCAGCAGCGGTGCGATCATGGCGAGGAAGGTGATCGGGATGGCGAGATCCAGGGGCACGTCGGCCGGAATGAAGCCCCCCGCCGTCGCGCCGACCAATGTGGAGACGGGCCACGGCACCGCAGTGAACAGCACCGCGCCGAAGTAATAGGCCACCTTGTCGCGCAGCCGCATCGGCGCGCCGGTGTCAAACCGCAACGCGCTGATCGCATAGGACTGGTCCGTCAGGCTGTAGGCCGCGAGCGCCCTTTGCCACACCGGCATGCCGCCCAGATGCGGCGCGAGAGAGGCCGAATACATCGCCATGCGGATGTTCACCGCCAGGCCCGTCGCAATGACGATGAGCACGGGCGCATTGTCATTCATCAGTTGCAGGGCGCTGAACTGCGAGGCGCCCGCGATCACCAGGATGGAAAACCCCATGATCTCGATCAGGTTGAACCCCGCCGTGCGGGCCGTGATGCCGAACAGCAGCCCGAAGGGTACGACAACGATGAGGTAGGGCAGGCCCGCAACCACCCCCCGACGAAACCATGGATTGAGAAACATTGGCGCTGGTCGCCTCCGCCGACACCGCGCCACCATAAGGAGACGCGGTTCGGCTTTGCAACCACCCGCCGCCCGCTGACACACCGATATTGCGTCGCTGTGTCCGATGGACGCTGACGGGACCGCCGGTGCCGCGTGGTCTAGTCGAATGTGCCTGCGACGCGGCCGAGCAGCATGAAGGCGCGGGCGGTGCGGGTCATGCCGACCATTGCCAGCATCTCGTCCGGGACGGTGGGGGCGAAGTCGGAAAGGCTGCGGTCGAACTGGCGCAGGAAGTGCTGTGCCGCGTCGCGGAAGACGGGATCGCTCCGCATCCGTGTGGCTGTCGCCGCCAGCACGTTCGGCTCCTCGATCGCACCGAGACCGGCGACGGACTGGCCCCGTGCACCCTCGCTGAACTGCCGCCAGAGCGCGCCGGGGGGCAGTTCCTCCGGCACGAGATCATCCATGTAGATCCCGTCCGCGCCCAGAAGGTTCAGCACGTCCTGCGCCGACCGGATGAGCTTGGCGGCGGTCGGATCCTCCAGTGCCCGGCGAAGGGTGCGTATGCCTTCCGCATCGTCGGGCGAATCGGGGAAGTTCAGAGCACCGATGAAATCCGCTGGCGGCAACGGCTCCTGCTCCGCAGCTTCGGGGGCTGCCTGCTGCGCCATGGGGCGGGGCGGGGCGGGCTGACGGCGCGCCGGTTGCGCCGCGCGCGCGGCTGTGCCTGCCGTGATCGGAGGAAGTACCTGCGCCGCAGAGGGCTGCGAAACGGGCGGTTGCGCAACCGGCGGCTGGCGCAACGGCTGGGCCGTTGCGCCGCGACGCAGGGCATCGATCTCCTGCTGCAGGCTGGCGGCTTCCTCCCGCAGGCGGCGGACCGTGCGCAGACTGGTCGCGATCAGCCAGATCAGCGCTACGGGCATCAGCACCGCCAGCGCGGCGACCAGCGCGGAAAGCGGTCGCCCGCCCTCGCTCCCGTCGCCGGTGAAGAAAAAGACCGCCGCGATCATCAGCCACAGCAGCGTGAGCGCTGCCGCGGCAATGTCGATCAGCGGAAGCTGGCGGAAGGCGCTCCCCTCCGGCGGCAGTCCTGCCGGGCGGGGGGAAGTCTGGTCGTCTTGCGGTGTGTCAGGCATGCGGAATGCGCTTGCGGCGCCCTCCTCAGATATAGCGGACGGTCACGATCTCATAGTTGCGTTCGCCGCCGGGTGTCTTGACCTCGACCGTGTCTCCCTCATCCTTGCCGATGAGCGCGCGGGCGAGGGGGGAACGGATGTTGAGAAGGCCGTTCTCGATGTCGGCCTCCGTTTCACCCACGATCTGGTAGGTCTTTTCCTCTTCGGTGTCCTCATCGACGAGGGTGACCGTTGCGCCGAACTTGATCGGGCCGGACAGGCGGGACGGCTCGATGACCTCCGCCAGCCCGAGAATGGCCTCGATCTGGCCGATCCGGCCCTCGATGAAGCTCTGCCGTTCGCGGGCGGCGTGGTATTCGGCATTCTCGGAGAGGTCGCCATGCTCCCGCGCCTCCGCAATCGCGCGGATCACGGCAGGACGCTCGACCGACTTCAGATTGCGCAGTTCCTCGTCCAGCGCGGACTGACCTTTGCGGGTCATAAGGATCTTTTCCATCGTCGTCTTTCCCGGTCTGGAACAAAAGCACCCGGACGCGCTTGGAGAAGCGCGCGGGTGCATGCGTGTCATTTCTGCTGCACCTGAACCGAGACGGGCGTGGATTGCAAGCCTGATCCACACGGAGAGATCGCGCCGTCGGCGGCGCTTTGCCGCAAGGGCATTGCTGTCAGGCAGCCCGTGACGATTGACCCGTTGGCTACGGCCCGGTAACGCTGGCCCCTGACAAAAGCCAGTTCGCCTGCATCCGCAGGCAAGGGGGGACCAGCATGAGCGACGGAATCGAACGGGAATCGATGGAGTATGACGTGGTCATCGTGGGGGCCGGCCCTGCCGGTCTGTCCGCTGCGATCCGTCTGAAGCAGCTCGATCCCGACCTGTCCGTCGTGGTGCTGGAGAAGGGGTCCGAGGTCGGCGCGCATATCCTCTCGGGCGCGGTTCTCGATCCGGTGGGCCTCAACAAGCTGATCCCCGACTGGAAGGACAAGGGCGCGCCCGTCACCGTGGCCGTGAAGCACGACAGCTTCTACATGCTGGGCGAATCCGGTCAGATCCGGCTGCCGAACTGGCCGATGCCGAAACTGATGTCCAACCACGGCAACTATATCATCTCGCTCGGCAATCTCTGCCGCTGGCTTGCCGGTCAGGCGGAGGAGCTGGGCGTGGAGATTTTCCCCGGCATGGCCTGCTCCCAGATCGTCTATGGGGAGGACGGCACGGTGAAGGGCGTCGTCGCGGGCGAGTTCGGGCGTGAAGCCGACGGCTCCATCGGCGACAGCTATGAACCGGGGATGGAACTGCTCGGGAAATACGTCTTCATCTCGGAAGGCGTGCGCGGCTCGCTGGCCAAGGAGATCATCGCCCGCTACGACCTCTCCGCCGGGCATGAGCCGCAGAAATTCGGCCTCGGCATGAAGGAAATCTGGGAGATCGACCCGGCCAAGCACCGCGAGGGGACGGTCATCCACACGATGGGCTGGCCGCTCGGCAAGAACGCCGACGGCGGATCGTTCATCTATCACGCCGAAAACAACCAGGTGTTCATCGGTTTCGTGGTGCACCTGAACTACAAGAACCCCTACGTCTTCCCCTACATGGAATTCCAGCGCTTCAAGCACCACCCGATGGTGGCGGAGCTTCTGAAGGGCGGCAAGCGCGTGGCCTACGGCGGCCGCGCGATCACCGAGGGCGGCTACCAGTCGCTGCCGAAGATGGTGTTCCCGGGCGGGGCGCTGCTGGGCTGTTCGGCGGGCATGGTGAACGTGCCGCGCATCAAGGGCAGCCACAACGCCATGCTGTCGGGCATCGCGGCGGCGGAGGCGGCGCAGAAGGCGATTGCCGCTGGCCGCACCGGCGACGAGCTTTCGGATTACGAAACCGAAGTCCGCACGGGAGAGATCGGGCGCGACCTGAAGAAGGTGCGCAACGTGAAGCCCCTGTGGTCGAAGATGGGGATGCTCGGCCTTGGTCTCGGCGGGTTCGACATGTGGACCAACTCGCTCTTCGGGGCGAGCCTGTTCGGCACCATGCCGCATCCCAAGACCGATGCCGCCGCCACGGCGGAGGCGTCGGGCTATGCCCCGATCACATATCCCAGACCCGACGGCGTGCTGTCCTTCGATCGGCTGACGAATGTCTCCTTCAGCTTCACCAACCATGAGGAAAGCCAGCCCTGCCACCTCAAGCTGAAGGATCCGACGATCCCGATCAGCTATACCCTGCCGAAATTCGCCGAGCCCGCGCAGCGATATTGCCCTGCCGGCGTCTATGAGGTGATCGAAGGGGCGGAGGGGCCGCGCTTCCAGATCAACTTCCAGAACTGCGTCCACTGCAAGACCTGCGACATCAAGGATCCGCCGCAGAACATCACCTGGACGACGCCTCAGGGCGGTGACGGGCCGAACTATCCGAACATGTAACATTCGGGCGAGCATCCGCCCCGCCTGCGCGGGGCGATTGCCTTGCTGGCGCCCCACGGATACGGTCACCCGAACGTTCGATCTGTGGTGCTCCTGATGTTCCAGCTTTCCCGTCTTGCCGCCTCCCTGCTCTGCGGTACCGCCCTGCTTCTCGGGGCAACGACCGCATGGGCGGATGGCTACGCGGGGCCATACCTCGCCGGTCGCGCCGCCGCGGGGGAGCGGGACTACCGCGCTGCCGGCACCTATTTCCATGAGGCGCTGTCCCATGATCCGGGCAATGCCCAGTTGCAGGAGTTCGCGCTCCTCTCCGATATCGGCCGGGGGGAGTTCGACGCCGCGCTGAAGGTGGCGCAGTCCATGCAGCGCGAAGGGCAGGACAGCCAGCTCGCGGATCTGCTGCTGCTCGTGGACATGATCGGTCGGAAGGACTGGGCAGCGGTAAAGGCCGATGTGCAGGGCGGGCCGAAGATCAGCCCGTTGATCGACGGGCTCGCGGGCGCTTGGGCGGAGTTCGGGCTTGGCCGGATGTCGGATGCGCAGGCCGCCTTCGACAAGGTTGCGGGCAACGAGCCGCTCAAGGCCTTTGCCCTCTATCACAAGGCGCTGGCGCTCGCCGCCGCGGGCGATTTCGAGGGCGCTCAGGCCATTCTGGGCGGCGAGACCGGGCGGGTGGCGAGCATCACGCGCCGGGGCGTCGTCGCACAGGTGGAGGTGCTGAGCCAGCTTGACCGCGACGCCGACGCCATCGCCCTGATCGACAGCACCTTCCAGGGCGACCCGGAGATGGACGGCTTCCGGGCGCGTCTGGAGGCCGGCGAAACGCTGCCCTTCGACGTGGTGCGCTCCGCGTCCGATGGGATGGCCGAGGCATTTCACGGCGTTGCGGGCGTGCTGGCGAACGGCGGCGGCGAGGATGGTTTCACGCTCGTCTATGCCCGCATGGCAGAGCACCTCCGCCCCGATTTTACCGAAGCGATCCTGATGGTTGCAGGCATTCTGGAAAAGCAGGGCCAGTATGACCTTGCGACAGTCGCCTACAACCGTATCCTCCGCAACGATCCGGCCTTCCACGTGGCGGAAATGGGCCGGGCCTCCGCGCTTTATGACGGGGGCCGGACGGAGGCCGCGCTGGAGGCGATGGAACAGCTGGCGAAATCCTCTCCCGATGTGCTGTCCGTGCAGGTGGCTTATGGCGACATGCTCCGCCGGCAGGAGAAGTTCGCCGAAGCCGCGCAAAGCTATGACCGGGCCATCGCTCTGCTGGGAACGCCGGGCCCGCAGCACTGGCCGCTTTTCTTTGCCCGTGGCATTGCGTTCGAGCGTTCTGGCCAGTGGCCGAAGGCGGAGGCCGATTTCCGCAAGGCGCTGGAATTGGCGCCGGATCAGCCCGCCGTGCTGAACTACCTCGGCTATTCCTACGTGGAGCGGCATGAACATCTGGACGAGGCGCTGGGGATGATCCAGCGGGCGGTGGATGCCCGTCCCGATGATGGCGCGATCACCGACAGCCTTGGCTGGGCGCTCTTCCGGATGGGCCGCTATGACGAGGCGGTCGGCCATCTGGAGCGTGCGGCAGAACTGATGCCGGTCGATCCGGTGGTCAATGACCATCTGGGAGACGTTTTCTGGGCCGTCGGGCGCAAGCTGGAGGCCGATTTCCAGTGGCGCCGCGCCCTTTCCTTCAACCCGGAGGAAGATGAGGCGGCGCGCATCCGCAAGAAGCTCTCCATCGGCCTCGATGCGGTGCTGAAGGAGGAGGGTGCTCCTCCCATCGTGCGGACCGGCAACGCAGACTGATCCTCCCGTGGTGCCGCAAGCGACCATCGGGGAATTCGCACCCGCCAAGGTGAACCTCGCCCTGCATGTGACGGGGCGAAGGGCCGATGGCTACCATCTGCTCGACAGTCTGGTGGTCTTTGCCGGGGTGGGGGACAGGGTCACGGTCGCGCCCGGGCCGCTCTCCCTCACCGTGACGGGACCGCGCGCGAATGATGTGCCGCAGGGGGAAGGCAACCTCGTGCTGCGTGCCGCGCGCCTGCTGGGAGCGGAAGCGGCGATCACGCTGGAAAAGCGGCTGCCTGCCGCTGCGGGGATCGGCGGCGGGTCATCCGACGCGGCGGCGACGCTCCGTGCGCTTGCCCGCATGACGGGGCGGGATGCGCCGGGGGCGGGGCTGTCGCTGGGGGCCGATGTGCCGGTGTGCCTCGGCGGCCGACCCGCGCGGATGCAAGGGATCGGGGAGAAGGTGGAGCCGTTGTCCGGCCTGCCGAATTTCTGGCTGGTGCTCGCCAACCCGGGCGTGGACGTGCCGACAGCCGCGGTCTTTGCCGCGCTCGCCCGGCGGGATAACGCGCCCCTGCCGCCGCTCCCCCGTCTCGCGGATGCCGCGGCGCTGGGGCATTGGCTGGCGGCGGAGACGCGCAACGATCTGGAGGAACCGGCCCGCGCCTGTGCGCCCGTCATCGCGGATGTAATCGACATGCTGGCGGCGCAGCCGGGATGCCGCCTCGCCCGGATGTCCGGCTCCGGCGCCACCTGCTTTGGCCTGTTCGATGGCGAGGCGGCGGCAGAAGCCGCGGCGCAGGCAGTGCAGAGGCCGGGCTGGTGGATCGCCGCCGCCCCCGCACTGCGGGAGCCGCCTGCGCTGTAGCGCTCAGTTGATCCGGGCGACCACGAAATCGGCAAGATCGAACAGCATGGCCCTGACCGGATGATCGGGCAGGGGGGCAAGCGATGTCTTCGCCCGCTCGGCCCAGGCGCGCGCTTCTGCTCGCGTTTCCTCCAGCACCCCGTGCTGGTGGAGCAGCCGCAGCGCTTCTTCCAGGTCACCGTCCCGCTGGTCGCCCTTTTCGATGACGCGGGTCCAGAAGCCACGCTCCGGCACGCCGGCCTTTGCCACCGCCTTGATGACCGGCAGCGTCAGCTTCCGCTCCCGGAAGTCGTCGCCGATGTTCTTGCCGATCTCCTGGGTGGAGCCGCCGTAATCCAGCACGTCATCGACGATCTGGAAGGCGATCCCCACCGCATCCCCGTAGTCGCGGAGCGCCGCGACCCATGCCTCCGGCGCGCCCGCGATCACCGCGCCCGATTCCGTCGCGGCGGAGAAGAGCGCCGCAGTCTTGCCGCGCACCACCTTCAGGTAGGTGGCCTCTGTCGTCGCCAGATCCTGCGCGGCGGTAAGCTGGAGCACCTCGCCCTCCGCGATCGTGGCGGAGGCGTTGGACAGGATGTCCAGCACCCGGATGGATCCCGGCTCCACCATCAACTGAAAGGCGCGGGCGAACAGGTAGTCGCCGACGAGAACGGAGGATTTGTTGTCCCACAGCAGGTTCGCCGTCGGACGCCCCCGGCGCTGGCGGCTCTCGTCCACCACGTCGTCATGGAGCAGCGTCGCGGTATGGATGAACTCCACCGTCGCGGCGAGATGGATGTGATAGGGCCCGTCGTAACCGGCAAGCCGCGCGGCGGCGAGCGTCAGCATGGGGCGCAGACGCTTGCCCCCCGCCTCGATCAGATGCGCCGTCACCTCCGGAATCCGCGGTGCATTCTCCGATGCCATGCGCTCGCGGATCAGGCGGTTCACCGCCGCCATATCCTCCGCCAGATAGACGTTCAACGCATCGAGAGGGCGCACGCGCGCCGGTTCCACGCCCGGCCTCGACAACCGGGGGGAAGTCACGTTTACTCCGCTCATGCGAGAAGTGCTGCGAACAAGCGACCCAACCGTCATCCCCTTTGCCGTGGCCTTGCTTCAGGGCGAGGGTATAGCCGCGTTTCCACTGGACGTCCACATGAGCATTCTCGAAGGATCCTTGGGCATTCTGCCGCGGCGCCTCATGGTGCGGGACGGCGATCTGAGCCATGCGCGCCGCGTGCTCATCGACAATGGCCTCACGGTCAGCGACTGATCCATGAGGACGGCCGGCAGATGACGCAGCCCGTGGACGGTGCCCCTGCGCCGCGCTTCGCGGATGGTGACCTGACGTCCGACGGGTTTCTCGGCGGCCGGCTCCGCATCCTGCAACCGCGGGACGGCTATCGTGCGGCTGTCGATCCGGTACTCCTCGCCGCTTCGGTTCCGGCGCGGGAGGGTGAGTCGGTCCTCGAACTCGGTTGCGGGGCGGGCGTGGCGAGCCTGTGTCTGGGCAGGCGTGTGCCGGGGCTGCGTCTGGCCGGGGTGGAGCGTCAGGCCGCCTATGCGGATCTCGCCCGCAGAAATGCCGCGGCCAACGGCATCCCGATGGTGGTGACGGAGGGCGACATCGCCGCGCTTCCCCCGGCCTTGAAGGGGGAAAGCTTCAACCACGTCATCGCGAATCCGCCCTATTATCGCGCGCAAGGCGGCACCCGCGCCAGCGATCCGGGGCGGGAGGCTGCACTCCGGGAGGAAACGCCCCTCGACCTCTGGGTGGAGACGGGGCTGAAGCGGCTTGCTCCCGGGGGGTATCTCAGCATCATTCAGGCGGCGGATCGTTTGCCGGAACTGCTCGCCGCGCTCTCCGCGCGGACGGGGGGTATCGTGGTTCTGCCGCTCGCCCCGCGGGAGGGGCGCGCGGCGCGGCGGATCATCTGCCGGGCACGAAAAGGCAGCCGGGCGGCGTTCCGCCTGCTTGCGCCTTTCGTGCTGCATGAAGGGGCAAGCCACGAGAGAGATGGCGAAAATTTCAAGAATGGTGTCTCTGAAATTCTTCGTGATGGCAAAAACCTGCCATTTCAGTAACAAATATGCTCATCCTGTCGCCGTTACGTCATATCGCCGTTTCATTCCGGGCGTGACACGACTCGTCTCCTGTGTTCCTATCCATTTGTGGATCACCAAAGGAGGAAGACCGTGGCAGTCAGTTCCCACCTGCAAGAGCTCCGCAAAAAGCACGCCGCGCTGTCGGCGCGCGTCGAGGAGGCGCAGCGCAGTCCCGCGACGGACGCGCTCCACATTGCCGAAATGAAGCGGCAGAAGATGCGTCTCAAGGAGGAGATCAAACGTCTTTCGACGCACTGATCTTCCGGCGCGCCTTGCCGGCGCGGGCGGCGAGAGCTGCTCCGCCGGTTATCAGCAGCGCAGCGACGAGCAGGGTGACACTGGCTTCGGCGATGCCTGCGATGATGAGCGCGAGCGTGGATAGCAACGGGGCGGCATAGCTGGCAACACCCAGCAGTTGCACATCTCCCCGCTTCATTCCCACGTCCCACGTATAGAAGGCGATGCCGACCGGCCCCAGTCCCAGCAAAAGGACAGAGGCCCAGCCCATAGGGCTGTCAGGCCAGCTGGTCGGCTCGAATATCACATGCGCCACGGCGGAGAGCACTGCCGTGGCAATACAGAATACGGCTACGCTCTCCGTCGGCACGGTGCCAAGCCTGCGCGAGATGAGGGAATAGGCCGTCCATGTCAGGGCGCAGCCAAAGGCCAGCATCTGCCCCAGCCCGGATGCCGAACCGTCCGACCCTCTGCCCAGCACGATGAGCGCCGCGCCTGCAAAGGCAAGCAGCGCGCCCGCGACATGGGCCGCGCGAAGCCGTTCGCCGGGAAGCGGGGCGGAACCAAGCACGATGAACAGGGGCCAGAGATAGGCGATCAGCCCCGTTTCCGCCGTCGGGCTGAGCCGGAAGGCAGAGAAATACAGGATATGGTATCCGAAAAGCCCGGCCGTTCCAAAGGCATAGACAGCGAGCGGCACGTGCCGCAGCCGATGTGCCGTGCCGGAGACGGCCATCCAGACCACGCCGACCATCCCGCCGATGCCGAAACACAGCGCGTTCAGCAGGAGCGGCGGGACCGGCGACGAGCCTATGGTGAAAAGGGCCAGCAGCGCCCAGAGGAGCACTGCCGACAGGCCGACCAGCGTGGCGCGGCTGCGGGGCGCGTCGAGCGGACGCGCCCCGCCTGCGTCAGACGAAGAACTGTCCGCCATTGGCCGTGATGGTCGAGCCCGTGATGAAGCCCGCGTCGTCGGAGGCGAGGAACACCACGCAGCGCGCGATCTCCTCCGGCTGGCCGAGGCGCCCGGTGGGGATTTGGGCCACGATGCTCTCGCGCACCTTCTCCGGCACGGCCATGACCATCTCCGTCGCGATATAGCCCGGTGCGATGGCGTTCACCGTGATGCCCGCGCGCGCGCCTTCCTGCGCCAGGGCCTTGGTGAAGCCGAGATCGCCTGCCTTGGCGGCGGAGTAATTCGCCTGCCCCACCTGCCCCTTCTGCCCGTTGATGGAGGAGATGGAGATCACGCGGCCGAATTTCCGCTCCCGCATCCCCGGCCAGAGCGGGTGGGTCATGTTGAACAGTCCGCTGAGGTTGGTGTCGATCACCTCGCGCCATTGATCGGGCGTCATCTTGTGAAAGAGCGAGTCCCGCGTGATCCCGGCATTGTTCACCAGAACGTCGATCGGGCCGAGCGCCTCCTCCACTTCCGCGATTCCCGCCTTGCAGGCCTCGTAATCGGCCACCGACCAGCGGAATGCGGGAATGCCGGTGTCGCGGCTGAATTCCTCCGCGGCGGCGCTGTTGCCCGCGTAATTCGCGGCAACCTTGTAGCCCGCATCCCGGAGCGCGAGAGAGATGGCTGCGCCGATCCCCCTCGTGCCACCCGTCACCAATGCGACTCTGGACATAACTTCCCCCCTCTCCTGAAAAATCACTTGTGCGGTAATGGTAGTCCTGTGCCGCTCATCCGCGTTCGAGACACATCGCCACACCCATTCCGCCGCCGATGCAGAGCGTCGCGAGACCCTTCTTCGCGTCGCGCCGGGTCATCTCGTGCAGCAGCGTGTTGAGGATGCGGGCACCCGAAGCGCCGATCGGGTGGCCGATGGCGATGGCGCCACCGTTCACGTTCACGATCTCCGGATCCCAGCCCATCTCCTTGTTCACCGCCAGCGCCTGCGCCGCGAAGGCTTCGTTCGCCTCCACCAGATCGAGGTCCGACACCTTCCAGCCCGCCTTCTCCAGCGCCTTGCGCGAGGCGGGGATCGGCCCGGTGCCCATGATCGCCGGATCGACCCCGGCGGTGGCCCAGGAGGCGATGCGCGCAATGGGTTTCAGGCCGCGCCGCGCCGCTTCCTCCTCCGTCATCAGCAGAACGCCCGCCGCGCCGTCATTGATGCCGGAGGCATTGGCGGCGGTGACGGTGCCATCCTTGGTGAAGGCGGGTTTCAGCTTGGCCATCGCCTCCATCGTCGCGCCGTGGCGGATGTATTCGTCGGCATCCACCGTCACATCGCCCTTGCGGGTCTTCAGCACGACGGGAACGATCTCATCCCGGAAGCGCCCGGCCTTCTGCGCGGCCTCCGCCTTGTTCTGGGAGGCGACGGCGAATTCGTCCTGCGCTTCACGCGTGATCTGGAACTTGGCGGCGACATTCTCCGCCGTCTGGCCCATGTGGTAGCCATTGAAGGCGTCCCACAGCCCGTCTCGGATCATCGAATCGATGAACTTGAGGTCGCCCATCTTGGTGCCCGCGCGCAGATGCTGCACATGGGGGGAAAGGGACATGCTCTCCTGCCCGCCCGCCGCGATCACGGTGGCATCGCCAAGCTGGATGTGCTGCGCCCCGAGCGCCACGGCACGAAGGCCCGAGCCGCAGACCTGATTGATGCCCCAGGCGGCTGATTCGATCGGCAGTCCGGCATTCACATGCGCCTGACGGGCCGGGTTCTGGCCCTGCCCCGCAGGGAGCACCTGGCCGAGAATGGTTTCCGACACATCCTCCCGCGCGATGCCCGCGCGCTCCACCAGCGCCTCCAGCACGACCTTGCCGAGCTCATGGGCAGGCGTGGATGCGAAAGAGCCGTTGAAGCTGCCAACCGCGGTGCGGGCGGCGGAAACGATCACGACATTGGTCATGGCAATTCTCCCCTTGGGCCGGGATGCGTGCAGCACCGGCGCTTGTCCAATCTATGGCCGCTCGCCAAAGAGAGCGCAACACCGACGGCATTCACATCCCCCAGCTTGACCCTGACGCGAAAAAGTTCATTTTTCGTTCTCAAAAGGAGCGTTGCATATGAGCGTCGAGACATCGCCTGCCCGCTGCGGCTGGTGCGGAGCCGATCCGCTATACGTCGCCTATCACGATACGGAATGGGGCGTTCCGCTGCGGGACGGGCGCGCGCTGTGGGAGCTTCTGCAACTGGAAGGGTTTCAGGCCGGGCTGTCGTGGATCACCATCCTGCGCAAGCGGGAGGCGTTCCGGCAGGCCTTTGCCGGGTTCGATCCGGCGGTTGTCGCCGGGTGGGGGGAGGCAGAGGTGGCCCGTCTGCTGACGGATGCCGGCATCGTCCGGCACCGCGGCAAGATCGAGGCCACCATCGGCAATGCGCGGGCCTACCTTGCCCTTGGCGGGCCGGAGCCGTTCGCCGATCTGGTGTGGAGCCATGCGCCCCGCGACCACGTGCCGCCGGAGACCATGGCGCAGGTGCCGCCGAAGACGGCCGATTCCATTGCGCTGTCCAAGGCGCTGTCCCGCGCGGGATTCCGCTTCTGCGGGCCGACCACGGTCTATGCCTTCATGCAGTCGGCGGGGCTGGTCAACGACCATGTCGCCGCCTGCTTCCGTCAGGGCATCATTGCGGGGGCCGGATCAGCGCCTCGATGACCGCCGCCGCCTCCGGCGTGTCCCAGTCGGCATCGCCGATCAGGCGGGCGACCTCCCTGCCGTCGGCATCCACCAGAACGGAGACGGGAAGCCCCAGCACGCCCATGTCGCGCGCCATCTGCATCTTCGGATCGCGCAGGCGCGGCAGTTCCGTCACGCCGATCTCGTTGAGGAACTTGTCCACGCCCCGCGCATCCGAGCGACCGGTCGCCACGGTAACCACTTCGAAAGGCGTATCGGCCATCTTCTTCTGAAGCCGCTCGAGGGATGGCATCTCCTCCCGGCAGGGGGCGCACCACGTTGCCCAGAAGTTGATGAGCACCGGTTTCCCCCGCCATTCGGCGATGGAGCGGGGGTTGCCCGCCTCATCCTCCAGCGCGGCGGAGGAAATGTCGGGCGGGTTGGCGGAGAGGGTGAGCTTGCGCATGTCGCCCGCGCGGGCCGCTTCCATCGCCGCCAGATCGGCCGCGAAGACATGAGGCGTGTTTACGCCAAGCCCGAGGGCCGCGTATAGGAAAAGGGATCGAATGCGCATGTTTCCTCCAGAGGCCACGATGACCAGTATGACCGACAAGGGCACTTCCGACACGGGCGCGAACTCCATGTGGGGTGGCCGCTTCGCCGCAGGGCCGGACGCGATCATGGAGGCGATCAACGCCTCCATCGGGTTCGACCAGCGGCTTGCGGCGCAGGACATCCGCGGCTCGCGCGCCCATGCCGCGATGCTGGCGGTGACGGGCATCATCTCCGATACCGATGCGCAGGCGATCGGGGAAGGGCTGCTCACGGTCTTGTCAGAGATCGAGGGCGGCGCCTTCAAGTTCCGCACCGATCTGGAAGACATCCACATGAACGTGGAGGCCCGGCTGAAGGAGATCATCGGGGAGCCCGCGGGCCGGTTGCACACCGCACGGAGCCGAAACGATCAGGTCGCGCTCGACTTCCGCCTCTGGGTGCGGGACCAGACGGACGCGGTGATCGCCGGGCTGGAACTGCTGATCCGCGCCTTCCTCTCCCAGGCGGAGAAGGGGGCGGATTGGGTGATGCCGGGCTTCACCCATCTCCAGACCGCGCAACCCGTGACCTGGGGCCACCACATGATGGCCTATGTGGAGATGCTGGGGCGGGACATGGGGCGCTTTCAGGATGCCCGCACCCGCATGAATGAAAGCCCGCTCGGCGCCGCCGCGCTGGCCGGCACGTCCTTCCCCATCGACCGGGAGATGACGGCACAGGAACTGGGCTTCGACCGGCCGATGGCCAATTCGCTGGACGCGGTCGCGGACCGGGACTTCGCGCTGGAATTCCTCTCCGCCGCTTCCATCTGCGCCATGCACCTGTCGCGCTTTGCGGAGGAGCTGGTGATCTGGTCCTCCGCCCAGTTCCGTTTCGCGCGGCTGTCTGACCGGTTCTCCACCGGCTCCTCCATCATGCCGCAGAAGCGCAACCCGGATGCGGCGGAGCTTCTGCGCGCCAAGCTGGGCCGGATCCTCGGCGCGACGGTCGCGCTCTTCACCATCATGAAGGGCCTGCCGCTCACCTATTCCAAGGACATGCAGGAGGACAAGGAACAGGTCTTCGACGCCGCCGACAACCTGATCCTGTCGCTCGCCGCGATGGAGGGCATGGTGCGCGACCTGACCGCCAATGTCCCGGTGCTGGAGGCCGCCGCCGCCTCCGGCTTCTCCACGGCGACCGACCTTGCCGACTGGCTGGTGCGGGAACTGGGTCTGCCGTTCCGCGATGCCCACCATGTCACCGGCACGCTGGTCGCCATGGCGGAGAAGAAGGACGTCGATCTGCCGGAACTCACGCTGGCCGAGATGCAGTCGGTGCACCCCGGCATCCGCGACGATGTGTTCGCGGTTCTGGGCGTTCACAATTCCGTCCGCAGCCGCCAGAGCTATGGCGGCACCGCGCCCGATCAGGTGCGCCGCCAGATCGCCCGCTGGAAGGAGAAGCTGGCGTGAGGCTTCTGCCGCTTCTGGCACTGCTGGCGCTGTCGGCCTGCGGGGCCGACGGCGTGCCGCTCTATCCCGACGGAACGCCTGCCACCTATATCGACACGCGGGAGGAGGATGTCACGATCTCCCCCTCCGCCAACTGGGTGGAGCCGCCGCGCGCGCCGCGCTCCTGATGGCATCCGTGTTTGATGGCTAGATGGATGGCCAGACCGGTGGCCACGTGGGTGGCGAGACCGGTGGCCAGACGGGGGACCGGTGCCGGACAGGGTCGCGCCGGTCTGACCGTGTCGCCAGATATGGCCGTATCGCCCGGTTTGGCCGTGTCATCCGGTGCGCCGGGCCACACCGACCGCTGCTCATCCCGGAAACGGGTGGTGCGGGCTGTCATGTTGCCCCACCCATGCTGCCCCACCGTTCGAATCGGCCCGTTCTGTTCGGTGCCGGAAGGGCGGGGACTGGTGTCGGGCACGCGCCCGGAAGCGGTTCGGTGAGGAGACGTGGCTGCGGAGGGGCGGGGCTCGCCGGTTCTCGCCGGTTGCGTTTCAGCCGAGGAAATCCAGCACCAGCTTGGCGTTCAGCGCCACGATGATCGCCGCGATCGTCCATGCGGTGATGCCGAGCCAGCGGGGAGCGACGAGGGCGCCCATCTTCCGCCGGTCGCTGGTGAACAGCACCAGCGGCACCACGGCGAAGGAAAGCTGGAGGCTGAGCACCACCTGCGTCAGGATCAGCAACTCCCCCGTCGCGCGCGGCCCGTAAAGCAGGGTGACGGCGACGGCGGGAACGATGGCGATGGCGCGCGTGACCATCCGCCGGATCCACGGCTTCAGCCGGATCTGGAGAAACCCCTCCATCACCGCCTGACCGGCGAGCGTCGCCGTCACCGTGGAGTTCAGCCCGCAACACAAAAGCGCCACGGCAAAGAGCGTGGGCGCGATGGCGGAGCCGAGGAGCGGGCCGAGAAGCTTGTGCGCATCGTCGATCTCCGCGAGTTCGGTATGTCCCGCACCGTGAAAGCTCGCGGCGGCAAGGATCAGGATGGCGGCATTGATGAGCAGCGCGAACATCAGCGCGATGGTCGAATCCAGCGTCGAATAGGTCAGCGCGGCCCGCTTCTCCGCCACCGTATCGCCATAGGCGCGGGTCTGGACGATGGCGGAATGCAAGTAGAGATTGTGCGGCATGACGGTGGCCCCGAGGATGCCGAGGGCGAGATACAGCATCTCCGGGTTCCGCAGGACTTCCGTCGTGGGGAAGAAACCGCGCAGCACGCCGCCCCAGTCGGGATGGGCAAGGAGGATCTGCACGCAGAAGCTGAAGGTGATCACCCCCAGAAGGGCGATGACGAACGCCTCCAGCCAGCGGAAGCCCTTGCGCTGCAACCACAGGATCAGGAACACATCGAGCGATGTGAGCAGCACGCCGAGTTCCAGCGGCACGCCGAACAGCAGGTTCAGCCCGATGGCCGTTCCGATCACTTCGGCGATGTCGGTGGCGATGATCGCGATCTCCGCCGCAGCCCAGAGGGGGACGGAAACCCATCGCGGAAAGGCATCCCGACAGGCCTGCGCCAGATCGCGGCCCGAGCCGATGGCCAGCCGGGCGCAGAGCGACTGGAGCACGATGGCCATGATGTTCGACAGCAGCGCCACGAACAGCAGGGTATAGCCGAAGCGCGATCCCCCTGCGAGCGAGGTCGCCCAGTTGCCGGGGTCCATATAGCCCACGGCGACCATGTAGCCCGGCCCGATGAAGGCGGCGAAGCGCCGCCAGCGGCCCTTGGGCACCGCGACGCTCGAATGCACGTCCGAGAGCGCGGCCTCCCCCCGGTCCTGCCGCCAGCCGGAGCCGGAGCCGGAGCCGATCTCGCTCAGTCTGAAATTGTCCGGCATGGGGAGGTGCCTGAAATTGAGAAGCGTTCGCAATCTAGGCCCGCCCTGCGCCCTGTCAACGGAAATGCGGGGCAAGGAACAAACCCCGCAGCGGCCCGTTCGCTTCGGAGAGCACAGGAGATGCAGATGGCGATGATCGAGACCCGCGACGGGACCAGGCTCTATGTGAAGGACTGGGGACAGGGGCGGCCTGTGGTGCTGCTGCATGGCTGGCCGCTGTCTTCGGATACATGGGACGATACCGGGATGGCGCTGGCTGCCGCGGGCCATCGGGTGATCGCCTATGACCGGCGCGGCTTCGGACGGTCGGAGCAGCCGTGGACGGGTTATGACTACGATACGCTGGCCGACGATCTGGCGGATGTTCTGGCGGCCACCGGCGCCGGGGATGCGGCGCTCGTCGGCTTTTCCATGGGGGGCGGAGAGGTGGCGCGCTACCTGTCCCGTCACGGCTCCGCGCGGATCTGGGCGGCGGGGCTGGTTTCCTCCGTGGTGCCCTACATGCTGAAGACCCCGGATAATCCCGACGGCACGCCGCAGGAGGTGTTCGACGAGATGGCAAAGGGCATGAGGGAGGACCGCGCCTATTTCTTCGCCGACTTCTTCAAGACCTTTTACGGCAAGACGCTGATGCAGGGCGGTGGTCTGCTGACCGGCGGCGTCAGCGACGAGGTTGTTCAATGGTCCTGCAATCTCGCGATGCAGGCGAGCCTCAAGGCGACGCTGGCCTGTGCGGAGGCCTTCGCGACCACGGATTTCCGCCCCGACCTGACGGCCTTCACCATGCCGACGCTCATCATCCACGGAACGGGCGACAAGACGGTGCCGATCGACGCCTCCGCCCGCGCCGCGGCGCGTGGCATCGCGAACAGCCAGCTGGTCGAGTACGAGGGTGGGCCGCACGGGTTGCAGGCCTCTCACAAGGAGCGGCTGACGGCGGATCTGCTGGCCTTCCTGCGTTGACCGCCGAAAGGACCATGACCCCTGCGCGGCCGTCCCGGCAATTGGCTCTCGCAGGGCGGTCACAACTTGCTATAACGGCAGGCAAAGCAAGGAGCCTGCCATGTCCCTCTCCCCCATCGACCGGGCCAAGGTCGTTGCCGCCCGCCGCGCCGTGGACTTCATCGAGGACGGAATGAAGGTGGGTCTGGGCACCGGCTCAACCGCTGCCTTCATGGTGCGACGGCTGGGCGAAGTGGTGCGGGAGGAGGGGCTTCGCGTCACGGCGGTGCCGACCTCCACGCGCACGGCGGATCTGGCGCGGGAACTCGGCATCCCGCTCACCACGCTGGATGAGGCTGGCTGGCTCGACGTGACCATCGACGGGGCGGATGAATTCGACGGGGCGCTCAACCTTGTCAAGGGCGGCGGCGGGGCGCTGCTGCGGGAGAAGATCGTGGCGACGGCCTCCGACCGGATGATCGTCATCGCGGATGCGGCCAAGGAAGTCGGCATGCTCGGCGCCTTCGACCTGCCGGTGGAGGTGATCCCCTTCGGCATGCAGGCCACCCGCACGCTGATCGAGGAGGTTCTGGCCGGGCAGGACGTGATGGGCCGCACCCTTACCCTGCGGATGGCGGGGGAGCGGCCTTTCGTCACGGACGAGGGCAACCATATCTTCGATCTCTCGCTCGCACGGATCGGCAATCCCGGCTCTCTGGCGCTCATGCTGAACCAGATCCCCGGCGTGGTGGAGAACGGGCTTTTCATCGACATTTGCGATACCGTGGTCATCGGCCATGCCGACGGGCGGGTGGAACTGCGCGACCTTGATGCCGGGACCGTCTCCATCGAACGGAGCGATCTGGGCGAGGGCGACAACATCTTCGCGGATCTCTAGGAGCAGTCGCATGTCCTTCGACCTCGACCTGTTCGTGATCGGCGCGGGTTCCGGCGGCGTGCGCGCGGCCCGTGTGGCGGCGCAGTGCGGCGCAAGGGTCGCCGTCGCGGAGGAATACCGCGTGGGCGGCACCTGTGTCATCCGCGGCTGCGTGCCGAAGAAGCTGATGGTCTTCGCCTCCTCCTTTCCGGCGGTGGTGGAGGATGCGCGGGCCTACGGCTGGGATGCGAGCATCGGCAGCTTCGACTGGAGCCGCTTCCGCAAGGCGCTGCATGACGAGCTGGACCGGCTCGAGGCGATCTACCGCGCCAATCTGGAGCGGGCGGGTGTCACCATCCATCCTGCCCGCGCGGTGCTGGAGGATGCACATACCGTCCGGCTCGACAGCGGTGAGCGGTTCACCGCGAAGCATATCCTGATCGCCACGGGCGGCGCGCCCTTCATCCCGGAGATCCCGGGGCGGGAGCTTGCCTCCACCTCCAACGACATGTTCCTGATGGAGGAACTGCCGCGCTCCATCCTCGTGGTGGGCGGAGGGTATATCGCCTGCGAATTCGCTTGCATTCTCAACAGTCTGGGCGTGGATGTGACGCTGGCCTACCGTGGGCCGCAGATCCTGCGGGCCTTCGATGAGGAGGTCCGCGGCCATGTCTCCGCCGCGATGCGGGGCGCGGGCATCGACATCCGCACGGAGACGGATGTAGCGGCGCTGCATCCCGCTGCGGATGGCGTGCGCGTCGCCTTCGCCGATGGCGGGCAGGGGGATTACGGGCGGGTGCTCTACGCCACCGGCCGGGTGCCCTCGACCGGCGGGCTGGGGCTGGAGGCGCTGGGCGTGCGGCTGCGCAAGTCCGGGGCCATCGCGGTGGATGAGTGGTCGCAGACCTCCGTCCCCTCCATCTATGCGGTAGGCGACGTGACCGACCGGGTGAATCTCACCCCCGTCGCCATCCGGGAGGGGCAGGCCTTCGCCGAGACCGTGTTTCACGGCACCCCCACGAAGGCGGATCATGACCTTGTCCCCTCCGCCGTGTTCACCCAACCGGAAATGGCCGGGATCGGCATGACGGAGCAGGAAGGGCGGGAACGGGGCGGAGTGCAGATCTACTCCACCGCCTTCCGACCGATGCGGACGCTCTTCGCGGGGCGGGAGGACCGGGTGCTGATGAAACTGGTGGTGGACAGCGAGAGCCGCCGCGTGCTCGGGTGTCACATCGTCGCACCGGAAGCGGGGGAGATGATCCAGCTTGCCGCGATTGCGGTGAAGATGGGCGCGACCAAGGAAGACTTCGACAGAACCGTGGCCGTTCACCCCACGATGGCGGAGGAACTGGTCACCATGAAGGCGCCGTCCCGGTCATGGTGACGCACCCCCCGGCGCTTGACATGAGCGGCGATAGTCCACAGTTGGCACCTCGCACCAGTGCGGAACCGAGGCGGAGAGGAAGGAAACCGGATTAATGGCAGGACATTCCGGCGGCCCCTGGGGGGGCGGAGGATCAGGCAGCGGTGGCGGCGACAACCGGGGGGACGATCCCCGCGGCGGGAACCGGCGCCCCGGTGAAGGTCCGCAGATCCCCGAACTCGACCAGATCATGAAGAAGGGGCAGGAGCAGCTCCGCGTGCTGATGGGCGGCCGCGGGACCGGCTCCGGCGGCCCGCGCCAGTCCGGCCCTGGTCTGGGCATCACGCGCAAGGGCGTGTTTCTGGCGATCGGCGCGCTGTTCATCGGCTGGCTCGCGCTCTCCTTCTATACGGTCCGGCAGGAAGAGCGCTCGGTCGAGCTGCTGTTCGGACGCTACTACAAGACCGGGGAACCCGGTCTGAACTTCGCGCCCTGGCCGGTGGTGACACGGGAGATCTTCTCCGTCACCGGCGAGCGCACGCTGGACATCGGCTCCAACGCCAATTCCCGCCGCTCCGACGGGCTGATGCTCACGCAGGACGAGAACCTCGTGGATACGGAGTTCCAGGTCGTCTGGAACATCAACGATCCGTCGAAATACCTGTTCAACCTCGCCGATCCGATGGACACGATCCGCGCCGTTTCGGAAAGCGCCATGCGCGACATCATCGCGCGCTCGCAGATGGCGCCGATCCTGAACCGGGACCGGGGGATCATCGCCTCCGACCTGCAACAGGCGGTGCAATCGACTCTGGACACCTATGACAGCGGCATCAACATCATCCGGGTCAACTTCGACCGCGCTGACCCGCCGTCCGAGGTGATCGACAGCTTCCGTCAGGTGCAGGCGGCGCGTCAGGAACGCGACCGGCTCCAGAATCAGGCGGATGCCTATGCGAACCGCGTGCTTGCCGGGGCGCGAGGGGAAAGCGCCCGCGTCCTGGAAGAGGCCGAGGGCTACCGCGCGCAGGCCGTCAACGTGGCGCAGGGTGAGGCGAGCCGCTTCGTCTCCGTCTATGACGAATACCGGAATGCGCCCGACGTAACCCGTCGCCGGATGTATCTGGAAACCATGGAGCGCGTCTTCGGCCGCGTGGACAAGGTGATCGTCGATGGCGTGAACGGCGAGAACGGGCAGGGCGTGCTGCCGCTTCTGCCGCTGGGCAACCGGGCCATGCCGCAGATGCCCGCCGCCGGCGCTGCCGGGGCCGCGACGACGAACGGGGGGAACAACTGATGAAACGCTCCACCATCGGCATTGTCGTCGTTGTTCTTCTGGCCGTTCTGGGCCTGTCCTCCATCTTCATCGTCGATGAGCGGGAACGGGTTCTGGTCCTCCAGTTCGGAGAGGTGAAGGCGGTTCGCGAGGACCCGGGGATGTATGTGAAGATCCCCTTCATTCAGGAAGTCGTCCGCTATGATGGGCGGATCCTGAGCCTGCCCACGCAACCGGCGGAGATCACGCCGCTCGACGACCGTCGTCTGGTCGTCGATGCCTTCGCCCGCTGGCGTATCGCCGATGTGGTGCGCTTCCGCGAGGCCGTCGGCGTCGAGGGCGAGCGCGCGGCACAGGCGCGGTTGGAGCGGATCCTGAATGCGGAAATCCGTGAGGTTCTGGGGTCCGTGCCGTCCGGGGCGGTGCTCTCGGAGGATCGGACCCCGCTTATGAACCGCATCCGCGATCAGGCCCGCGTGCAGGCGCAGGCGCTCGGGATCGAGGTGATCGACGTGCGCCTGACCCGCACCGACCTGCCGGAGCAAAACCTCGCCGCGACCTTTGCCCGGATGCGGGCGGAGCGGGAGCGGGAGGCCGCCGACGAGATCGCGCGCGGGAACGAGGCCGCGCAGCGTATTCAGGCGCTGGCCGACCGGACGGTGACGGAGCTTGTCTCCGACGCCCGCCGTCAGAGTGAGGTCGTCCGCGGTGAGGCCGATGCAGAGCGGAACCGCATCTATGCCGAGGCATTCGGCCGTGACCCGGAGTTCTTCGCCTTTACCCGGTCGCTCACCGCCTATGAGAATGCGCTTCAGCAGAACAACACCTCCGTGGTGATGAGCCCCGGAAGCGAGTTCTTCGAGTTCTTCCGAAGCGACAGCGGCACCCAACCCGCGAACTGATGGAAAAGGCCGGTCCCAGCGACCGGCCTTTTCATTGGTAGGCCTTTTCATTCGGGCCTTCACGAAGCGCTTGCTCTCTCCAACCACCCGTGAAACCCTTCATGTTACGAAGTTTCACACCGAATTGAGACACCGCGACGGTCGTTGATTTGCGGCGAAAGCGCACAGGTCCCACATAGGAGGAGACGGTTCGGGAGCTAGTTGCTTCGCCGAACCCTGAAGAGGAAGGAGCTCGGAGTGTCGTCCTTGGTCGTCAAATCACAATCGCTGCGCAGTGCCCCGGCGCGCGCCTTGCTGGCCCTTGGGCTGGTCGCCGGGCTGGGCCTGAGCACGGCGCTGGTGCCGGTTCTCGCGCCCCCCGCCTTCGCTCAGACCGCCCCGAACGGGACCCCGCTGAGCTTTGCCGACCTCGCGGAGCGGGTCAGCCCGGCGGTGGTCAACATCACCACCACATCCACCGTCGCCACCTCCACGCAGGGCGGGATCCCCGGCGTTCCCCCGGGATCGCCGTTCGAGGATTTCTTCCGTGACTTCATGCCCCCCGGCCAAGGTGGCGGAGAAGGCGCCCGTCCGGTTCCGCGGCGGAGCCAAGCGCTCGGCTCGGGCTTCATCATCTCCGCCGACGGTTTCATCGTCACCAACAACCACGTCATCGAGGGCGCGGACCAGATCCAGATCGAGACCTACGCAGGCGAGAAGCTGGATGCCAAGGTCGTGGGCACCGATCCCAACACCGACATCGCCCTCCTGAAGGTGGAGGATGCCAAGCAGCTTCCCTTCGTGAAATTCGGCGATTCCAACCGGATCCGCGTGGGCGAGCCGGTAATGGCCGTCGGTAACCCGCTGGGGCAGGGTTTCTCCGTTTCCTCCGGCATCGTCTCTGCCCGAGGGCGGGCGCTGCAGGGCACCTATGACGACTACATTCAGACCGACGCGGCGATCAACCGGGGGAACTCCGGCGGGCCGCTCTTCGACATGGATGGTGAGGTGATCGGGGTGAATACCGCGATCCTCAGCCCCAACGGGGGGTCCATCGGGATCGGTTTCGCCATGTCCTCGGCGGTCGTGTCCCGCGTGGTCGATCAGCTTAAGGAGTTTGGCGAGACGCGGCGCGGCTGGCTTGGTGTGCGCATTCAGGACGTGACGCCGGATATCGCCGAATCCATGGGGCTGGCGAGCGCGGGCGGCGCCCTCGTGACCGATGTTCCGCAGGGGCCGGCGGAGGTTGCCGGGATCAAATCGGGCGATGTCATCACCCAGTTCGACGGAGTGAAGGTGAACGATACCCGCGAACTCGTCCGTCAGGTCGGCGCCACGGAGGTCGGCAAGAAGGTGGAGGTCGCCCTCACGCGCGAGGGCAAGCCTGTGACGGTGGAGCTGACGCTTGGCCGCCGTGAGGAAGCCGAAGGCGCGAAGGTGGTTCCCGCAGCCGCTGCACCGCAGGCGCAGAAGGAGCAGACGCTTCTCGGCATGACCGTCACCACGCTGACGCCCGAAATGCGCAAGCAGCTTGAAGTGCCGAACGGCACCGACGGTCTGGTGATCACCGGCATCGACGATGGCAGCGAAGCCTTTGAAAAGGGTCTGCGCAACGGCGATCTCATCACCGAGGCGGGGCAGCAGAAGGTCTCCTCGCCGAAGGATCTGGAGGCCCGGATTTCCGAGGCCAAGGACGCGGGGCGCAAATCGCTTCTCCTCCTCATCCGCCGCGAGGGTGAGCCGCGCTTCGTGGCGCTCTCCGTCGATCAGGTGTGACATCATCAGGTGATATCTCCGGGGGGCCGGGTCCGTGTTTCGGGCCCGGCCCTTGTGCATGAGGGGCCTTCGCATGTTCAGCAACGAACGGTTCGCGTGATGGAGGCGCAGGCGCTTCGCATCGCGCGGCCGAGTGACGATCTGGAGGCCGTGGTCGCGTTTTACCGTGATGGTCTGGGATTTGAGGTCATCGCCAGTTTCGAGGCGCACGACGGGTTCGATGGCGTCATGCTGGGCAGGCCGGGACTGGCCTATCACCTTGAGTTCACGCGGAAGTCTGGTCATCCAGCGGGGCGTGCGCCGACACAGGACAATCTGCTGGTCTTCTACATCCCGGACCCCGCGGAATGGCAGGCGGCCGTCGGGCGTCTGCGGCGCGAGGGGCATGAGCCGGTGTCGTCTTTCAACCCCTATTGGGACAGAAGCGGCAGGACATTCGAGGATCCCGACGGCTATCGCGTCGTGCTTCAGAATGCAGCTTGGCCTGGACAGACCTGACGGGCTGCTGAAAAGGCTTTTGGCCTGCGCTTGAGCGGAAATTGTTCTAAATCTGACAAAAAAGCCGGAAATCCATATCTTTCGAAGGATTTCCGGTTCAATTTTCCGATTACCGGCACATGACACGACACTTCAGGATCTTGTCAGCAGCCCGCCACGGTCGAGTGGGTTGCACCCTGCCGGCCCCCCGTCAGGGCAGGGTCTCTGCTATTCCCCGCGTTCGATGCGGTAGTCGCGCTCGATATGGGCCGTCTGTCGCCCCCAGTCGGAGGCCTTCACCCGCTCCTGATGTGCAGTGAAGGCCGCGCGATCGACGAAGGCTTCCCTGACGGCGAAGCGCATGGGATCGGACATGGAACGCACGACCTCGAAGGACAGGCAACCCGGCTCCGCGCGGCTGAGCCGGGTGTGCTCATCCAGCAGCGCCGCGGCCAGATCGGCATCCGCCATCGTGGCGCAGAGCAGCCACCCGGTCAGCACCACGGTCTCGTTGTCCTCCATCCGCTCCTCCCCAAGGCATATGAAAAACCCCCGGAGGACTCGCCTCCGGGGGTTTCGGTATCACTGTCCCATCCTGCCTCAGCAGGAGTAATACATCTGGTATTCGATCGGGTGGGGGGTGTGCTCGTAGTTATACACTTCTTCCCACTTGAGGGCCATGTAGCCTTCGAGCTGGTCCTTGGTGAACACGTCGCCCGCGAGCAGGAACTCGTGATCCGCTTCCAGTTCGGTCAGCGCCTCGCGCAGCGAGCCGCAGACGGTCGGGATGGTCGCCAGTTCTTCCGGCGGAAGATCGTAAAGGTCCTTGTCGGAGGCCGGGCCCGGGTCGATCTTGTTCTTGATCCCGTCGATGCCCGCCATGAGCAGCGCGGAGAAGCACAGGTAGGGGTTCGCCGACGGATCGGGGAAGCGGGCTTCCACACGTTTGGCCTTGGGCGATTCCGACCACGGAATACGCACGCAGCCCGAGCGGTTGCGGGCGGAGTAGGCGCGCAGAACCGGGGCTTCGAAGCCGGGGATCAGGCGCTTGTAGGAGTTGGTGGACGGGTTGGTGATCGCGTTCAGCGCCTTGGCATGCTTCAGGACGCCCCCGATGAACCACAGGGCTTCCTGGCTGAGGTCCGCGTATTTGTCACCGGCGAAGAGCGGCTTGCCGTCCTTCCAGATCGACATGTTCACGTGCATCCCGGTGCCGTTGTCGCCGCGCATCGGCTTCGGCATGAAGGTCACCGACTTGCCATAGGCGGCAGCGACGTTCTGGATGACGTATTTGTATTTGAGCAGCTCGTCTGCCTGCTTGGTCAGCGAACCGAAGATCAGGCCGAGTTCGTGCTGGTTGGACGCCACTTCGTGGTGGTGCTTGTCCACCTTCATGCCCATCCGCTTCATGGTGGAGAGCATTTCGGACCGCAGATCCTGCGCCGGGTCGATCGGGTTCACCGGGAAGTAGCCGCCCTTGATGCCGGGACGGTGACCCATGTTGCCCATCTCGTAGGCGGTGTCGGTGTTCCAGGCGCCATCGACGGCATCGACCTCGAACGCCACCTTGTTCATCGACACGGCATAGCGCACGTCGTCGAAGACGAAGAATTCGGCTTCCGGTCCCCAGTAGGACGTGTCGCCGATGCCCGTGGACTTCAGGTAGGCTTCCGCCTTCAGCGCCGTGGAGCGCGGATCGCGGGAGTAGGGCTCCATCGTGTCGGGCTCGACGACGTTGCAGTGAATGCAGAGCGTCTTTTCCGCGTAGAACGGGTCGATATAGCCCGATTCGGTGTCCGGCATCAGCTTCATGTCGGACTGGTCGATGGATTTCCAGCCGGCGATGGAGGAGCCGTCGAACATGAAGCCTTCCGTCAGGAAGTCCTCATCGACCTGGTCCGCCATGACCGTCACGTGCTGGAGCTTGCCCCGCGGGTCCGTGAAGCGGATATCGACATATTCGACATCCTCGTCCTTCAGGATCTGGAGAACCTTCTCGTTGCTCATCTGGCGTCGTTTCCTTCTGTTGAGCAGTCCTTGGCCGGAGAGGCGCCACGCGCGCTCCCGGCGTATTCTTCTGGCGGATCAGACGGCGTCGTCGCCGGTCTCACCCGTGCGGATGCGGATGGCCTGTTCGACCGGCGAGATGAAGATCTTCCCGTCGCCGATCTTGTCGGTCCGTGCGGCGGAGATGATCGCCTCGACGGCGGCATCGACCTGATCGTCGGTCAGAACCACCTCGATCTTCACCTTGGGCAGGAAATCCACCACATATTCGGCACCGCGATAGAGCTCGGTATGGCCCTTCTGGCGCCCGAACCCCTTGACTTCGATCACGGAGAGCCCCTGAACACCGACTTCCTGAAGCGCTTCCTTCACCTCATCGAGCTTGAAGGGTTTTATGATCGCTTCGACTTTCTTCATGGTGTGGCGACTCCCTCGGACTATACCGTTGCTGTCAGACCATTTTCGCGGCGGCGGGACAATGCGCCTCCCGAAAGCTTCGGAGGGATAGCGGAAAATCGGCAAATAATCGCACATAAAATGTGCATTAAGATTACGCAGCGGGCGAAATGAAAACAGATTGGCATGAATTATGACAGAAGTTCTGACATCTGCCCAAATGCGCGCCATCGAGGACACGGCTTTCCGGTCCGGCGCCGCAACTCCGCTCGACCTGATGGAGCGGGCGGGGCAGGGGGTCGTTGCCGCCATTCTGGAGGAGGGGATGCGGCGGGGCGGCCTGCCGCGACGCGCGCTTGTGGCCTGCGGGCCAGGCAACAACGGCGGGGATGGCTATGTCGTGGCGCGGCTGCTGCACGGGCTGGGCTGGCAGGTGGAGGCGGCGCATTTCGGCGTGCTCGACCGCATGTCCCCTGCGGCCGCGGAAAACTTCCGGCGCTGGCGGCAAATTTCGGAAACCTCGCGCTGGGAGGCGGATAGCCTTGCGCAACAGCCGCCCGGCGTGGTGATCGACGCGGTCTATGGCATCGGCTTCCGGGGCCTGTGGGACCGTCCGCCCGTGCTGGAGCTGCTCGACCGTCTGTCGCGGCGGGAGGGCTGGCTGCGGGTCGCCGTGGACATCGCGTCGGGGGTGGATGCGGATACTGGCCGGCAGGGGGCGGAGATCGCGCCGATGGACCTGACGGTGACCTTTCACGCGCCGAAACGGGGCCACCTGCTTCTGCCGGGGGCGGAGATTGCCGGCCGGCTCGCCGTCGTGGACATCGGGCTGCGACCGGAGAACGACGCATGGCGTGGTGATCTCCCACCGGTCAGGCGTCTGGAGCGGCCCGAGGCCGATACGCTGGACAAGGCGACCGCCGGCCACAAGTTCCGTCACGGCCATGCGCTGATCCTCTGCGGTCCGGCGGGCACGGGGGGCGCGGCGCGGCTGGCGGCGCGGAGCGCGCTCCGGGTGGGGGCGGGACTGGTGACGCTGGTCTGTCCGCCGGAGGCCGTGGCGGAGAACGCGGCGCGTCTTGATGCAGTGATGATCCGCGCGGCGGCGGAGCTCCCCGCGCTGCTGGCGGATCGTCGTGTCACCGCCCTTTGCCTCGGCCCCGGCTTTGGCGTCGCGCGGGCGGCGAGCGTGCTGGCGCAGGCCCTCACCGCCCCGGCCGTGGTTCTGGACGCGGATGCATTGACCGCGCTGGCGGAGCGGCGGGAGGTGATGCCGCTCGCGACCCCCGCCGTTCTGACCCCGCATGAGGGAGAGTTCGCCCGGCTGTTCCCCGACCTTGGCGACCGTCTGGCCCAGGGCGAAAGCCGCGTTGATCTGGTGCGCGAAGCGGCGGCGCGGGCGGGGGCCACCGTTCTGCTTAAGGGAGCGGTCACCGTGATCGCGGAGCCGTCCGGTGCGGTCTGGCTCCATGCCGCGGTGGCGGAGGAGGCCGCGCCATGGCTGGCCACGGCGGGGTCGGGGGATGTGCTCGCCGGGCTGATCGCGGGGCTGCTGGCGCGCGGGTTCCCTCCCGGTCGGGCCGCGCGGACCGCTGTCTGGTTGCACGCCGATGCGGCGCGCCGTTTCGGCCCCGGCCTCATCGCGGAAGACCTGCCCGACAGGGTGCCCGAGTGCCTGCGCGCGCTGGGTGTGGGCGCCAAAAGGAGGGGCGGCGCGGAGGCGCGGTGAAACCGCTGTTCCTCTCGCCGCCCTGCCGAAGCCTGACAGGAAATCACGGGCGGGAAGGGCCCGGTGGGAGCTGTGTGCCGGACCTCCGGGAAGGGCGGGAAGAGCACGACCGGACGCGACTGGAGGGTTGGCTGGTGCGGGCGAAGGGACTCGAACCCCCACACCTTGCGGCGGCAGGACCTAAACCTGCTGCGTCTACCATTCCGCCACGCCCGCACTCTTGCCTGTATCTAGCGCTCGGGGTGCCTCGTCAACTGGCACAAAACCTGTGACCAAAGTTGTGGCCACCCTGATCGCGTAACGCTGCTTTCTTCTTCCCATCCGCCCAAAACCTCAATAAAAGGCCACCCAATCGCGAGGTGAACAGATTTGGATTCTGGCGCCGCAAGGCGTGGGGGTTCGAGTCCCTTCACCCGCACCAGAGAGGAAAAGGACGGATATATGCAGGTCACCGAGACCCTGAACGAAGGCCTTAAGCGCGGTTACCAGATCACGGTGACGGCAGCCGAGCTGGAAGCCAAGGTGCAGGAAAAGCTCATCGAAGCGCAGCCCGAGGTTGAGCTGAAAGGCTTCCGCAAGGGCAAGGTGCCGATGGCGATGCTGAAGAAGCAATTCGGCCCGCGTTTGCTGGGCGATGCCATGCAGGACACCATCGACGGCGCGATGAAGGAGCATTTCGAGCAGTCCGGCGACCGCCCGGCCCTCCAGCCCGACGTGAAGATGCAGGACGGCGAGACCTGGAAGGAAGGCGACGACGTGGTCGTCAACTTCACCTATGAGGCGCTGCCCGAGATCCCGGGCTTCGACCGGGGGGAAATCGCGCTGGAGCGTCTGGTCGTGAAGGCCGATGACGCTTCCGTCGATGAGGCTCTGCAGAATCTCGCCGAAACCGCCAAATCCTACGAGGACAAGGACGGCGCGGCCGAGGATGGCGATCAGGTCGTGATCGACTTCGTCGGCAAGGTGGATGGCGAAGCTTTCGAGGGCGGCTCCGCGGAGGATTATCCGCTGGTTCTGGGCTCCGGCTCCTTCATCCCGGGGTTCGAGGAGCAGCTCGTCGGCGTGAAGACCGGTGACGAGAAGGACGTGGACGTCAGCTTCCCCGAGCAATACGGCGCCCCGCATCTGGCCGGCAAGGCCGCTGTCTTCACCGTCACCGTGAAGGGCGTGAAGGCACCGAAAACCGCCGAGATCGACGACGAGCTGGCGAAGAAATTCGGCGCCGAGGATCTCGCGCAGCTCAAGTCGCAGATCAAGGAGCGTCTGGAAGCCGAATACACCGGCGCAGCGCGTCAGGTGCTGAAGCGCGCGCTGCTCGACCAGCTTGACGGCAAGGTCGCCTTCGACCTTCCGCCGACGCTGGTGGAAGCCGAGGCGAACCAGATCGCCCACCAGCTCTGGCATGAGGAGCACCCGGAGGTGCACACCCATGACCACGGCAACATCGAAGTGAGCGATGAACACCGCAAGCTCGCCGAGCGCCGGGTGCGTCTGGGCCTGCTGCTCGCCGAACTGGGCCGCAAGGAGAACATCGACGTCACCGACGCGGAGATGACGCAGGCCGTGCTCGCGCAGGCCCGTCAGTATCCGGGGCAGGAGCGCGCGTTCTTCGAATTCGTGCAGAAGAACCCGCAGATGCAGCAGCAGCTCCGCGCGCCGATCTTCGAGGACAAGGTCGTTGACTACATCGTCGAAGGCGCGAAGGTGACGGACAAGGAGATCACGAAGGACGATCTCCAGAAGGCCATCGAGGCGCTGGACGAAGTCTGATCCCTGCCGTCGTCGCATGATCCGAAGGCCGCGCCGAAAGGCGCGGCCTTTCTCGTTGATGCCGCGTCTGCCAGTCGGGGGGGAGCGTTCGGGAATGTGGGAGCCGACCGCATCCGCAAGGTGCGATCCGCGACGACGACTCGGCGACTTAAGTCCGCAGCTCGCGTTGCGGCACAGCGCAGCTTGCACGAGGGATGTTGTTATGGCTGGCAGCCCGACAATCCTGCCACGGAGGGAAAGGAGGGGTGCTCACGTCCTTTGAGTGCCTTGCGCGGTCCCGTGAAGGGCGGGATAGCCCATGGTATCCGGCCCCATTTGGGCTTCCGGGTGCATCGCGAGGGGGAACACGCCCCTCCGCTGACCTCCCCGATCAATACCGCAGAGCGCCTACGCGATTCCCTCTCCATGAGGGGATGGTATCATGGCGCCGGGTTCGGAGGAGATGACCGCTCTCGCAAGGCTGCTCAAGGTCGCGGATGAAACAGCGCGCGGCGACGAGAGGATGGAGCCCGTCGCGGCGCAGCCGGGCAGCACGGTGTCAGAGGTTACGGGCGCAATCGGAACGGCAAAGACCACGGCGCCACGCCTACGTCCCCCAAACAAGACGGGCGGCAAGGCGCTGGATCATGTGAGGGCGCATCGACACAAAGCCGGAGGGCAACGAGAGGCCCCCTGAGATGACTATTCGTGGGCGAGAACTCCTCACCGCAATTGGAGAGGCGTTATCCGTTGTATCGCACGTGAAAGCTGATGTGCGCTACACCCTGCCGATGGACGGAGGCTGACTTGCCCACGGAAATGTGACGGGACATGGCAAGGGCGGATACCCGGCAGCAAAGCAAAAGGCCGCGTCCGTGGGACGCGGCCTTTCCACAGGTCGGCTCCAGAGGATCACTCCTCGTCGGAGGCCGCCCCGCCGAGGTCGTCGAACAGTTCCGCGATCTCGAAATCGGCCGCCGCTTCGGCTTCGGCAGCGAGTTCCTGGATCGACTTGCCGGACGCCTGAAGTTCCGCTTCTTCGGCGGAACGCGCAACGTTCACGGCGATGGAGACGGAAACTTCCGGGTGCAGCACGACGGTGACCGGATGGACGCCGAGATCCTTGATCGGGCGATCCAGCGACACCTGCGCGCGGTTCAGCGTGAAACCGTCAGCGGTCGCAGCATCCGCCACGTCGCGGGTGGTGACGGAGCCGTAGAGCGCCCCGGCATCGGAAGCCGAGCGGATCAGCACGAAGGTCTGACCGTCGAGCTTCTCGCCCATCGCTTCGGCGTCTTTCTTCGTCTCGAGGTTGTTGGCCTCGAGCTGCGCCTTCTGGCTTTCGAACTTCGCGATGTTGCCTTCGGTGGCGCGGAGCGCCTTGCCCTGCGGCAGCAGGAAGTTGCGGGCGTACCCGTCCTTGACGTTCACAACTTCGCCCATCTGGCCGAGTTTCTGAACGCGTTGCAGGAGAATGACTTGCATCTTTCTCTCCTTACTTCACAGCGTAGGGGAGGAGCGCAAGGAAACGCGCCCGCTTGATCGCCTGGGCGAGCTTGCGCTGGTTCTTCGCGGAGACGGCGGTGATGCGCGAGGGCACGATCTTGCCGCGTTCGGAGATGTAGCGCTGCAGCAGACGGGTGTCCTTGTAGTCGATCTTGGGCGCGTTATCGCCCCCGAACGGATCGACCTTGCGGCGGCGGAAGAAGGGTTTGTTGGCCATGGATCAATATCCTTTCGAGATCAGAAACGACGCGGACGGTCGCCGCGATCACCGCGGTCGCCACGCTCACGGTCGTCGCGCTTCTGCATCTGCACCGACGGGCCATCCTCGTGCTTTTCGACCTTCACGGTCAGCACGCGCATCACGTCGTCATGCAGACGGGCGAGACGCTCCATCTCCTGCACCGCCGCGGCGGGCGCGTCGGACTTCAGGAAGGCGTAATGCCCCTTGCGGTTCTTGTTGATCTTGTAGGCCATCGTCTTGACGCCCCAGTACTCGTTTTCAACGACCTTGCCGCCGTTATCCGCGAGAACCGTGGAGAAATGTTCGATGAGGCCTTCGGCCTGCGCGTTGGACAGATCCTGACGCGCGATGAGGACATGCTCGTAAAGCGGCATGTAGGCTCCATTGTCAGGCGCATTTCATAGGGCGGGACTTAACCTTCCGCATCCGCCCACGAGAGTCTGCGCCGGTTTCGTGACCAGCGGAAGGAAGGTCGCCTTATACACGGCAGGCGTCGCAGAACAAGGGCAAAGCGCGGTGCCAGGCGTTGCAGGACAGGTCGGGAGCGGGTATCCGCGAGACGCAAAAGGGAGATAGACATGCGCGCATTTGTGTTTCCGGGGCAAGGGGCCCAGACCATCGGCATGGGGCGGGCGCTGGCGGAGAGCTATCCCGCCGCGCGCGCGGTGTTCGCGGAGGTGGATGAGGCGCTCGGCCAGTCCCTGTCCCGCCTCGTCTGGGAAGGGGACCAGGATGAGCTGACGCTGACCGAGAATGCCCAACCCGCGCTGATGGCGACCTCGATCGCCGCGATGCGGGCGCTGGAGTCGGAAGGCGTGGCGATCGGCGCTGCGGCCTATGTCGCGGGGCATTCGCTTGGTGAGTACTCGGCGCTTTGCGCGGCGGAGGCCATCGGCCTTGCGGATACGGCGCGGCTCCTGAAGCTGCGGGGCCGCGCGATGCAGGCGGCTGTTCCGGTAGGAGAGGGTGCGATGGCGGCCCTTCTGGGCCTGGATTTTGCGGCCGCGACCGAAGTTGCCGCGGAAGCTGCGGCGGAAGGCGGGGTCGTGCAGGCGGCCAACGACAATGATCCGGCGCAGGTCGTCATCTCCGGCACACGGGCGGCGGTCGAGCGGGCTGTCGAGATTGCCAAGGGGCGGGGAGCCAAGCGGGCGATCCTTCTGCCGGTCAGCGCGCCGTTCCATTCCTCCCTGATGCAGCCCGCCGCCGATGCAATGGCGGAAGCGCTGTCCGGGGTGGCGGTCGCAGCTCCGGCGGTGCCCGTCGTCTCCAACGTGCGGGCAGAGGCGGTAACCGACCCCGAAGCGATTCGGCAACTGCTGGTGGAGCAGGTCACCGGATCGGTCCGCTGGCGCGAATCGGTGCAGTGGATGGGGGGTCAGGGCGTGACCGAGTTCTGGGAAATCGGCGCGGGCAAAGCCCTTTCGGGGATGATTCGTCGCATTGCCAAGGAAAGCGTCACGCGAACCGTAGGCACGCCAGAGGAAGTCGCCGCGGCTGCGGCCTCCCTCAAGTAAAGGGTCAGGCGGCGGAGCTGAGCGCCCTCGGCGCCGTCGCGCCTGCCACTTTCTGGGCGATGAAACTGCAGATCGCGAGCTCGTCCTGCACCTCGTTCAGGTCGAGATAGGGTATTCCGGCATTCTGGAGGGCCTCCCGCCGGATCGAATCGCGCATCGGGCTGCAATGCGACCCCGCGCAGCCCAGAGCTGCGACAAGCTGTCCCATGTCGTCGATCACGGCGATGTCGAGCCGCTTGGACTTGATGGACAGGTCGGCACGAAGCAGGGCGCTGGTTGAGGTCGTGGTGACCGGCTGAATCGCCTCCTGCAGAGCGACCTGCGCCATGACGCGGTGTTCGGGAGCATATTCCGCCAACGCCGCTTCGACGAGCGGCAGCACATGCGCGGTGCTCCGCGGAAGGAGGGGTTTTACGGTGAATTCGACATTCCGCACCGCCTCAAGCTGCTTCAGCGGGTCGGCCATGGGGGATGGCGTCTTGCGGCGCGATCGTCCAAAAAAGTAGGCGGCGGCTGCGCAGGAGAGAACCAAAAGCAACGTGAAACCGATTCCCGCCGCGATGGCGGTGCCCGACAGGGCCGGGGTCAGCCTTGCGCCATCTAGCGAGATGCTGATTTCCTCCATCGCGATTCTCTCCCTCGCAGGATAGGAGTTGCCGTAAGGGCAACTCGCTGATGCGTCTGCCTATCGTATGCACGTAAAGATAAACAAGAGGCTAAGATGTTCAACCTTGAAGGGAAAAATGCGCTCATAACAGGCGCCTCGGGTGGCATTGGTGCCGAGATCGCCCAGATTTTGTACAATGCGGGTGCGAAGGTCGCGCTCTCCGGTACGCGGGTCGAGCCGCTGGAGGCGCTTTCGGCGAAGCTCGGAAATGCTCCGGTGCTGCCCTGCAACCTCTCTGATCGGGCGCAGGTGGAGGAACTCCCCAAGCGCGCGGTGGAAGCGCTCGGCAGCGTGGACATCCTCGTCAACAACGCGGGCATCACGCGCGACAACCTGTTCATGCGTATGTCGGATGAGGAGTGGCAGTCGGTGATCGACGTCAACCTGACCTCCACCTTCCTGCTCTGCCGTGGCGTGCTGCGCGGCATGATGAAGGCGCGCTGGGGCCGGATCGTGAACATCTCCTCCGTCGTAGGGACGACAGGCAACGCGGGGCAGGGCAACTACGCCGCTTCCAAGGCGGGCATGGTGGGCATGTCGAAGGCGCTGGCCGCCGAGGTGGCGTCCCGCGGGATTACGGTGAACGCTGTGGCGCCGGGCTTCATCGAAACGGCGATGACAGACAAGCTGAACGAGGCGCAGAAATCCGCACTGCTCGCCCAGATCCCCGCTGGCCGGATGGGACGTCCGGCGGAAATCGCCGCCGCCGTCCTCTATCTCTCCAGCCCGGAGGCCGCTTACGTCACTGGAACCACATTGCATGTGAACGGCGGAATGGCGATGATCTGAGCAGCAGGCCGTGGACCGGAAAGCAGTTGCCTCCGTCCGCTCCTGTGATATTAGGCCGCTGACCTGACCGGGAACTCCCGTACGTGCAGGGGTCCGGCATGCCCGGAACGTGACAAAGACGGGAACCTTCCCGACACCATATGAGGACTTGAAATGAGCGACATCGCAGATCGCGTTCGTAAGATCGTCGTCGAGCATCTCGGCGTCGAAGAAGACAAGGTCACCGAGAACGCTTCCTTCATCGACGACCTCGGGGCGGACAGCCTCGACACCGTCGAGCTCGTCATGGCTTTCGAAGAAGAGTTCGGGATCGAGATCCCGGACGACGCGGCCGAGACGATCCAGACCTTCGGCGACGCGGTGAAGTTCATCACCGAAGCCTCCTGACCCCAGGGGTTCGGACGAGACAGGAAAGGGCGCCCCGATGGGCGCCCTTTTCCGTTCGGCGGATGCGTTCGGCAGGAGCGGTTACTTGTGCTGCTGCGGATAGATGAAGCCGGTGACCGGATAGACCCGCCCGAAGCTTTCAGGACGGCTCTCCACCCGTACGGCGGACCAGTCGTTCTTGGCGGAAACGTCGATCACGGCCATGCGCAGCGATACTTCGTTACGGCTCCAGTTGGCGTGATCCACCTTGATCTTGCGCGGCGAGACCAGCTCGGAAACCATCGCGACATGGCCAAGCGGCATCCCCCGGGTCGCGCGGAAAGCCATGACGGAACCGACCTCCGGCGCATTGCCGCGGCCATACTGGCCTTCCGCCTTGTTCCACCACGTCTTTGCATCCCCCCGAAGGTTGATGCCGCTCGCCGTGCGCGCGAAGGGCACGCACCAGACGCGCTGCCCCTTCGCCTGCTTCTGTTTGACTTCCATCAGGGCGAGTTGCTCCCGCCCCGGCTCCATCCCCTGACGGCTGCCAATTTCCCGGGCAGGCGCGGCGCAGGCGCCCAGAACTGCGGCCGTCAGGAGAACAAAGGCCATCTGGCCGGTTTTTCCGACTCGTTTTCCGTTCATAATGTCCCTCAGACGCCGCCGGCTTGCTTTGCCGTGATCTCGCAATCCGGGGAGAATCCGGGATCCTCGGCACTTCGCAAGATGGCTGGGAAAGCGTTAGCAAACTCCTGCTGACGGATGGGAAAGTGCGGCAAATCTCCGCCGATGGCGCTCAGCAATCCGGGTCCGCCCGGAGCGGCGGAGGGTGCCGGAGGTCAGGGCGGAAGGAAACTGACGGAGAGTTGCCCCCGCCCCGCCTGCTTGGAGGCATAAAGCTCCCGGTCCGCGGCATCGAGAATCTCCGTACCGGTGGCGGCGGTCCGGGCGGGAACGATCACCGCCCCCAGACTTGCCCCCAGCCGGACCGCAGGCGCACCATCCAGCGTCCGGCGCGAGAAACGATTGCGCAGGCGGGTGGCGATATCCTCCAGCGGCGCGGCGGAAGTGACGCCTGGAAGCACGACGACGAATTCGTCGCCCCCGATACGGGCGGCATGATCCTGCTGGCGGAGCCGCGTGGTCAGGATACGACCCGTTTCCCGCAACACGTCGTCGCCTGCGGCATGGCCCAGCGTGTCGTTGACCTGCTTGAAGAAATCCAGATCCGCATGCACGAGCGCGAAGGGCGTGCCTGCGCGGATCACATCCTCCAGCGCCCGCTCCATCGCGCGCCGGTTGCCGAGGCCGGTGAGCGGGTCCGTCAGCGCCTCTGCCTCTGCGCGGGTCTTGGCGCTGCGGAGGCGGTCGTTCCGGCCGCGCAGCTCCCCCATCACGGCGTTCTTCGCCTCGATCAGATAGAGCATCTCGACCGCAAGATCGGTCGGCGCGAAATCCGCCTGCGTCAGCCCGTGCATGCGCACGGCCTCGGCCACGCCGACGCCGAAGGAGAGGTTCAGGAACACTTCGCCCCCGCCCAGAGGCACGGCGATGCCTCTCAGCTCGCGGCCTCCGCGTCCGGGGAGCTGAAGGTAGAGACGCGGATCGTCCGACTGGGCAATATCCTCCAGCCGGATGCCGCGGGAGCCGTTGCGGAGGCTGAACACCTCTCCGAACGGCCGTCCGACAAGCGGCTCCGGCCCGGTGACACGGGCGATCGTCGGCCCTGCGGCGCGCACCTTCATGTCGGCGGCGATCCACAGGAACATCGGCATGAGCCGTGCGAGGGCGTCGCGGCTGAAGCGCATGTGGCAAGGGGTACGGTCCATCCTTCACCCCGCCAGATCGAAATGCCGGCCGGGCGTGTGGGACCAGTGCGGCACATCTATCTCTATCCGTTCTCCGCCCTGGGGCAGATCCTGCACCTCTTCCATCAGGACGAGGGCGCCGTATTCGTCCGCCATGGCGCGCAATACGCCGCTCGCCAGATGGCCGGCGCCGGGCAGGCGGAACCGGCAGGTGAGCCGGAAGCGACCGCCGCCGAGCTCCTCCATCTCCAGCCTCGGCAGATCGAGTTCCGGCAGTGCGAGACGCCCCCAGCCGGGCAGATGATCGACGGAGCGGAGGAATTCGAGAAAGCTGACACCGGAAAACCGCAGCAGGCGGCGAAAGGCGCCGCCCTCCTGCCCGGAGACGATATGGGTGCCCAAATCCTCCAGCAGGTCGCATCGCCGCCGGTTCAGCCGTTCGGCGGCGATGTCCAGCAAGCGGCAGGTGATGTCGTCGTCATAGACCAGGATCGGTTCGAAACCTTCCGCGTCGATTCGGGCCTCTGCCGCGAGGGCGGCCCAGAAGTCGTTGCCGAAGGTATTGCGCAGGTAGGAGTGCAGAGATCGGTTGAAGAGTCCGTGCATGGAAGGGCCCCCGGTTCAGAGGCAGCATTTCACAGCCGGGTTAAGAAAGTATCACGGAGCGCTGTCAGTCGAGGCTGGCGTCCAGTTCGCGGCTGCGCTTGGTCACGAAATCCGCCATCGCCTCCGCCCGGGCCGGATCGAGGGCGGGCGGCTCATAGGCGTCGAGGATGCGCCGCGCGCGCTTGGCCGCCCGCTCGCTGGCCCAGAGCGCGCCGTCCTCCTCCCACACCGGGTAGGGCCGCCAGTCGGAGGCGACAGGTTCGGGGAAGGCAGCCCCCGTGCCAGCCCCCGTGCCAGTCCCCGTGCCGCCCGCGCCGGGAAGCCCCGCCAGCAGATCCTCCTCCTCCGTCCCACCGGAGGAGGTCTGCCAGTAGCGCTGGACAAGCTGGATCTGCTCACAGTCGAGAACGAACTTTTCCACGCTGGCGGCCGTCCCTCGCGACAGCCAGCCCGCCGCGTGATGGAGCAGGTTCGCGCCGGACCGCACCCCGCTCCACAGGCTGTTGGCCGTTTCCGCCATCGCTTGCGCATCGGCGATATTCGCGGTGGACGCCGCGGTTGCGCGGAAGGGCAGGTGAAGGCTCCGCGCGATCTGCCCCAGCGCCTCCGTCATGCGAAGGCTCTCTGCCGTGCCGAATACCGGTGCGCCGAAGGTCGGACCGAGACATGCGGACAGGGCGCCCAGAATGACCGGCGTTCCAGGGCGGGCCTGCTGCACCAGTGCCACCACCGCCAGCGCCTCCGCGAGCGCGAGCGTCACCATGCCGGCGACCGTTACCCCCGAGCCGGCCTCCGCCATGACGAGCGGGGTCACCATCACCGCCTGCCCGGCCCGCGCGGCGCAGAGCGTGGCGGCCAGCACGCTCGCATCGAAGATGAGCGGGCCGGCGGAGTTGATATTGACATAAAGGCGCGGCTTAGCGGCGAAATCCGCCTCCTCCAGGCCGGCGGCGAGCCCCGCCAGCGTCATCACGTCCCGCACCGCGGCAGGGCCGAGCGGATAGGCGTGAATGACCTTGTCCGTCAGACGAAGGGCCGCCTCCGCGCAGACGAGATGGCGCATGGGAGGGGGAATGTCCTGCGGCTCAACGGGATAGCCGCCAAGGAAATGGATGCAGTTGAAGCTCTGGGCAAGGCGCAGCAGATCCTCGCAGGCCGCGAGGTCGCCGCTCCTGCGCCCGCGCTGCAGATCCCAGACCTCGGTCGCGGAGGCTACCGCACCGAAGAGCATGTGCTGCCCGCCGACGGTGACTGCGCGCGCGGGGTTGCGCGGCTCCAGCCGGAAAGTCGCAGGGGCAAGGCGTGCCATGTCCGACACGAAATCGGGGTCGAAACGCGCGACGTTTCCCTCCACCCTCACCCGCGCGGTGTCCAGCGCCTGACGCAGACCGCCCTCTCCCTCCAGCCCCGGAAGCTCCACGCCGCGCTCCGCCAGCAGGCGCAACGCGGCGCGGCGAATGCGGATGACATCCTCCGGCGAAAGCGGGGCGAGGGGCGGATCGGGGTTCTCCGGCATAGACCACGGCATCTGTCCCGGCACGGCATCGCTCGCCATTGACGCATTTCCCATCTGCAACTTCTCGCCAGAGACATGCTCTCCCCTTACGGGAAAGGATGGCCTGTTCGCGACACGGTCGTGTCGGTTTGGCAGCAAGCGTGGCTCAGGAGACCGATTCCCTGCCGGTTTCCGGGTGGGTCTGGGGCGCTTCGCCCTCCAGCCAGGCGGGGAGGCCGCCGATATTCTCCAGAACGACATCGGCCAGCGGGGCCAGGTCCGCTCTCCGAGCCGGTCCTGTCAGCACGCCCACCGTCCGCATTCCGGCCGCCCTTCCGGCCGAGAGGTCGTGGAGGCTGTCGCCCACCATCACGACGCGGCGGGGATCCAGATCGAAGGCGCGGGCAAAGGCCAGAAGCATTCCGGGCTCCGGCTTGCCGCCATGCCCGCTGTCGGAGCCTGCGACGAAGTCGAACAGGTCAAGCACCTTGGCCTCCGTCAGATGAGCGCGGGCCGGCGCCTCCGCATCGTTGGTGGCAAGGCCGAGGATCAGGCCGCGACGCTTCAGCTGCCGGAGCAGCGGGCCAAGTGGCACGGCGGCCCGCAGGGGGGCCTGTGCGGCCAGCAGGTTCATCCGCGTGACCAGTCCCGCCATGTTGGAACCGGGCAACAAAGGCAGCAGCTTCGCCGCGATCTCCTTCGGCGTGCCTGCGATGACGATGCTGTCTGGCGCGAAGCGGCGCTCCTCCAGATCGTAGCCGATGGCTGCTCCGAGGGATGAGGCGAGCGCCCTGTCCCCTCCGGCCAGATCCTCAAGCAACCGCGAAGACCATGCGGACCAGCTTTCGTTGAAGTCGAAAAGCGTCCCATCCTTGTCGAACACGATCGCGGCGATATCGGGGATGGTGGGGGGCATAGCTGTTTCTCCGCGAGCAAGGTGGAAACCCTGCCCGCTCCGGCTGGGTGTGGCAAGGCGATTGGCGCGACACTCCCGCGCGGGCAGTCGGACGGGAAGCGGGAGCGGGCTGACCCACGCTCCGTCAGACTCCCTTATGCCCACTTGAGCCCATTCAGGCCCTACGTCCGGTGGCCTTACGCCCAGTCAAGCGCTTCGCCGCCCGGGAGCCGTCGGCGGGCCCGCAGGATGGCCTCTGGCCGGACGCCTGCCTCTGCAGCGAATCCCAGTACCAGTTGATCTTCCGTCAGAAGGAAGTCCATGACTGCCGCCAGAAGCTCCGGCTCGCGAGCCGACCGCGCCACGCTTTCCGCCGAAGCCCCGGTGGCGCCGAGGTAGCGCTGCCAGCGGTCTTCATCGGCAGCCAGCCAGCCGAGCGCGGCGATGGCCAGCGTCTCGGCGGATTCACGCTCGTTTTGCATAAATGTCTCCTGATACGGAAAGGAAATTTTAACCAATTTCGTAAAAGGTCGATAAGCAGTCGGCAAGCAGCGGGCGGATATTGGAATGGTCGGAAAAATCCTGATCGTGGATGGGGTGGCGACGAACCGTATCGTCCTCAAGGTCCGCCTTGCCTCTGCCTGCTATGAAACGATTCAGGCGGAGACGGCGGCGCAGGGGCTGACGCTCGCGCGGAGCCTCAGGCCGGACGCCATCCTGCTCGATGTCGGCCTTGCCACGCCCTCCTGCGCCGAGATGTGCCGCACGCTCCGCAGGGACCCGCGAACCCGCCGCCTGCCGGTCATCGTCCTTGGCGCTGCGGGAGGAGATCAGCGGCTGGCCGCCTTGCGCGCCGGCCCGGATGATGCGATGCCGCGACCGGTGGACGACATGATCCTGCTTGCGCGGCTTCGCAGCCTGCTCCGGGCCAGCGATCGTGCGGGCGACTTCGAGGAGGAGGTGCCGGGCTTCGGCCTGTCGGAAGCCGCGGATCCCTTTGAGGCCGCGGCCCATATCGCCGTCGTGACACTTGGCGCCCCCTCCGGCGATCTCTGCCCGCGTCTGGCAGGGGCGCTGGGCGGGGGGCGGACGCAGCACCTCAGCCGCGCGGATGCGCTGGGAAGTGAGGAGGCGGCCGACCTCTATCTTCTGACCGCCGTGGAAGGACGGGAGGAGGAGGCGCTGCAGCTCATGTCCGACCTTCGCTCCCGGCCCAGCAGCAGGGATGCGGCGATCTGCATCCAGTTCCCGGAGTCGTCGCGAAGCGCGCGGGCCATGGCGTTCGATCTCGGCGCCTCGGATGTGGTGGATGCCGATGCGTCGGAGGCCGAGCTGGCCTTCCGCCTTCAGGCACAGCTTCGCCGGAAGCGGCTGGCCGATCGCCGCCGCGCCTCCCTTCGTGCCGGGCTTCGGCTGGCGGTGACCGATCCGCTCACCGGCCTGCCGAACCGTCGTCACATCCTGCCGGAGATCGCGCGGACTTCTGCCGCCGGACGGAATTTCGCGGTGCTTGCGCTGGATATAGACCGTTTCAAGGTCGTGAACGATACTTGGGGGCATGCGGCGGGGGATGCCGTGTTGGTGGAGCTTGCCCGCCGCATCGGTGCCACGATCGGCAATTCGGGTGTTCTCGCGCGTATCGGGGGCGAGGAGTTTCTGGTGCTGCTGCCGGATGCCGCTCTGCCGCAGGCGCAACAGATGGCCGAGGATATCCGCCGCGTGACCGCCGCTGGTCCCGTGTCACTGCCCGACGGGGCCGAGGATGTGCGCGTGACGCTTTCCGTCGGCGTGGCGACCGGTGCCGCGCGCGAGGGGGCGGCGGAGATCATCCGCCGCGCGGATCAGGCCCTGCTCCGCGCGAAGGCGGAGGGACGCGACATGGTGAGCGTGAGCCTTTCGGCAGCCTGAGCGGAAGCCCTTTTATGGGTCTTGGCCGGGTCTGGCGCAAATTGGCCAGAGGCAGCGCGGGCGCCTGCCGTGGGTGCGGGTATTGCGCCATCCGGCTTGGCCTTCTGTCACGCGCCAGTTCGGTACTCCGGCGCGGGGAAAGGTCATACGGCGCGCAGCGAGGACGCGACGGCCGGATTTGCAGCACAACACGCGCCGGAGGTTCATAACCGCAGGGGCGCGCGCAGGGGGCCGGAAACCGGAGCGCCTTCAGAGGGAAAAGCTTGTACCGCAGCCGCAGGAGGAGGAGGCGTTCGGATTCTCGATGGTGAACCGCGCGCCGATCAGCGCTTCCGAGAAGTCGATCACCGCGGAGGAGAGGAAGGGGAGGGAGACACTGTCCACCAGCACCCGCGATCCATCCTTCTCGATCACCAGATCGTCGGCCGTCGCCTCATCCAGCCGGATGTCATACTGAAAGCCCGAACAGCCGCCGCCCTCCACCGCCACGCGGAGGGCCTTTCCTTCTCCCGTTGCGGCGTTGATCTCTGCGATGCGGGCAAAGGCCCGGTCGGTCACTTTGGGGGGAAGGGTCAGACTCATGGGAAAACCCGTATCATTCCGGTCATCCCTGCAATATAGGTGGGGGCAAAAGACGGCACAAGAACAGGCAGACCCATGCTCGCGCCCTATGCCTGCCTCCCCGACCAAAGCCGGGGGCGGCTTCACCCCGAACGGATGTCCACTTTCCGTTCGCCGTTTCAGCGGGACCGGGACCGGATCATCCATTCCTCCGCCTTCCGCAGGCTGAAGCACAAGACGCAGGTCTTTGTCGAACACGAAGGCGATTACTACCGCACGCGGCTGACCCACAGCCTTGAGGTGGCGCAGGTGGCGCGGACCATTGCGGGCGTGCTCGATCTCAATACCGAACTGGCGGAGGCCGTGGCTCTGGCGCATGACCTCGGCCATCCGCCCTTCGGCCATACCGGCGAGGATGCGCTGGCGGAACTGATGGCGCCCTATGGCGGGTTCGATCACAATGCGCAGGCGCTCAGGATCGTCACGTCTCTCGAACGGCACTACGCCGATTTCGACGGGCTGAACCTGACATGGGAGACGCTGGAGGGCCTTGCCAAGCACAATGGCCCGGTGGAGCCGCCCTATTCCTACGCTCTGGCAGAGGTGAACGCGGGCTACGACCTCGACCTGTCCACCCATGCCAGCGCGGAGGCGCAGGTGGCCGCAGTGGCCGATGATGTCGCCTACAACCATCACGACCTGCACGACGGGCTGCGCTCCGGCCTGTTCGACGAGAACGACCTGATGGAACTGCCGCTGACCGGCCCGGCCTTTGCGGAGGTGGATCGCCTCTATCCCGGCCTCGACCCCACGCGGCGGCGGCACGAGGCGCTGCGGCGGGTGTTCGGCGTCATGGTGGAGGATGTGATCGCCGTGGCGAGAAACCGGCTCACCGCGGCACAGCCCCAGTCGGTGGACGAGATACGCGCGATGGAGGGGCCGATCATCCGCTTCTCCAAGCCGCTCTTTCAGGAGTTGAAGGCGATCAAGTCCTTCCTGTTCCAGCGCATGTATCGCGCACCCTCCGTCATGCGGGAGCGGGCGCGGGTGACGCAGGTGGTCCGTGACCTGTTTCCGCTCTTCATGAACGATCCGGCGCTTCTGCCGGTGGAATGGCAGGTGGATGTGGCGCGCGCGGCGGATGAGACGCAGCTTGCCCGCGTGGTGCTCGACTATGTCGCGGGCATGACCGACCGTTTCGCCCTTCAGGAACATGCGCGGCTGTTCGGGGAGACGGCCTGACGGCAGCACCGGCGGGGAGGGCCGCGCTCCGGCCTGACCCCGGGAGGTCGGCCCGGGTGCGAGGGGGAGGGTTCCCCCGTCTGGTTCCCCCCGTCAGGTTCTCCGGTCAGGCGCCGAACAGGTCGTCCAGCGTCGCGGGGCGGTCCTCCGGCTCTTCCTCTGTCTCCGACTGCTCCTCCGCCCTGTCCAAGGCGTCTGCACGGTCGAGCGGCACGCGGTTGTCGAGCAGACCTGCCGCCCGCAGCTCCGCCAGACCGGGAAGGTCGCGGGCGGAAGCAAGGGCGAAGTGATCCAGAAACGTCTCCGTCACCATGAAGGTCACGGGGCGTCCCGGGGTCAGCCTGCGGCGGCCGAAGCGTATCCACCCCAGCTCGAACAACTGGTCCAGCGTGCCGCGCGACAGGGCGACGCCACGGATTTCCTCGATCTCCGTCCGGGTGACGGGTTGGTGATAGGCGATGATCGCCAGCGTCTCAACCGCCGCGCGGGACAGGCGGCGTGTCTCCACCACCTCGTCCCGGAACAGGCCGGAGAGGTCCGGCGCGGTGCGGAAGGCCCAGCCCTCGCCCGCACGGCGGAGTTCCACGCCCCGGCCTTCGTAGCGGCGGGCGAGGCGGGCGACGGCCTCCGCCGGATCGCAGCCGTCCGGCATCCGCTCTGCCAGCGCGCGGGTGGTGAGCGGGTCGGCAGAGGCGAAGAGCATGGCCTCCACCATCCGCTCCTGCTCCTCCATCGCGGGCGGGAGGAACAGCCCGGTCATGCGCGCCCCTCGCCGAGCGCGCGGATCTGGATGGGCGCGAAGGTGCTGCCCTGCCTGATTTCCAGCCGCCCCTGCCGCGCAAGCTCCAGCGTTGCAGCAAAGGTCGCGGCTGTGGCGGAGCGGCGGCGTCCGGGGTCCTCCACCCAGCCATCGGGCAGGTAGCGGCGCAGATCCATCCAGCTTCCGCCGTAGCCGATCAGGTCGCGGAGACGGGCGAGCGCCTGCTCCATGGTAAACACGTTCTCCCGGTCGAAGGCATAGGGACGGAACTCCTCCTTGGTGCGGAGCCGGGCATAGGCCTGCATGATATCGGCCAGCGTCGCCGTATAGCGCGTCGTGCGCGCCGCGACGACGGGTTCGGAACGTCCGCGCGGGAACATGTCCATGCCGACGCGGGGCCGGGCCATCAGGCGCTCCGCCGCCTCCCGCATCGCCTGAAGGCGCTCCAGCTGGAAGGCCAGATGCGCGGCCATATCCTCCCCCGAGGGGCCGTCCGCTTCCGGGTCCGGCGGTAGCAGCAGGCGGGATTTCAGGTAGGCGAGCCACGCGGCCATCACCAGATAATCGGCAGCAAGCTCGATACGGAGCGCGCGGGCCTCCTCCACGAAGGCCAGATACTGCTGTGCCAGTTGCAGCACGGAGATGCGGCGCAGGTCCACCTTCTGGCTGCGGGACAGGGAGAGGAGCAGGTCGAGCGGGCCTTCGAAACCCTCCAAATCGACGATCAGCGCCTCTGCCGCGCGCCGCTCGGCAACGGAGCCGGCCGCGTCAGGGTCCACCGATGCGGTGGTGGTCGTCTGAGCGCGGGAGTTGCCGGCGAGAAGGATTGCGCTGGCCCTGCCCGCCGGGGCGGTCACGAGCGGGGCCGGGGGGTGTTTCGGGCCAGCGGCTGCGGAAAGCGCGCCCGGGGCTTTTGCCGGGGCCTTTGCCGGAAGCGAAGGGGCGGATGCCGCGTCGCCTGCTTGGCCGCGTTCGGCCTCGGCCTCCGGCGTGCCTGTGCGGGGGGCTTTCGCCCGCCCTTTGCCGGATGTCTCAGCCACTCACCGGCTCCGCCAGCAGCCGGTCAAGCTCCGCCCGGAGCGTGGGGAGATCGGCCGCATCAGGCGCGTGGCGGGCCGCGAGCGCCCGCTTCCCGCGCTCCGCCGCGATCCCCTCCATCCGGCCGGAGGCGGTGACCACCTCTACCATCTCCGCGCGCTTGCCGTTGCAGTGCAGGATCACATCGCATCCCGCTGCAATTGCCAGGCGGCTCCGCTCCTCCAGACTGCCCGCCAGCGCCTGCATGGAGATGTCGTCCGACATGATGAGATTGCCGAACCCCAGGTCCTGCCGGATCGTCTGCATCACGATGGGCGAGCAGGTCGCCGGGCGCTCCCCATCCAGCGCGGGGAACACGATATGCGCCGTCATCGCCATCGGCAGATCGTTGAGCGCGCGGAAGACGGCGAAATCGGTTTCCTCAAGCTCCTCCAGCGGCGCGGTGACGGTGGGCAGCGAGAGGTGGCTGTCCACCGTTGCGCGGCCATGGCCGGGGATGTGCTTCAGCACCGGAAGCACCCCGCCCTCCAGCAGTCCGTCCGCCACGGCGCGGGAGGCCGCGGTGACGGTCGCCACATCCTCGCCATAGCAGCGGTTGCGGAGGAAGGGATGCGTCGCCGGCCCCGCGATGTCGGCAAGGGGGGCGCAGTTCGCGTCGATCCCCACATCGCGGAGTTCCGCCGCGATCAGCCGATAGCGGAGCCACATGGAGCGCACGGCCTCCGTGCCCGCCCGCGCCATCTGCTCCAGCGGGGGCAGCCACTCCGCCCAGTGCGGCGCGCGGAGCCGCTGGACGCGCCCGCCTTCCTGATCGACGAGCACCGGCGCCTCCCGGCCCACGGCATCGCGCAGATCGTCGGTCAGGCGGCGGACCTGCTCCGGCGTCTCGATATTGCGGGCAAAGAGGATGAAGCCCCAAGGGTCGGCCTCGCGGAAGAACTGGCGTTCGTCGGGCAGGAGGGCGAATCCCTCGCACCCCAGAATGGTGGCTCCGGGCATCAGCGTACCGTTACGGGAATACAGGCGGCCTGTTCGGCCAGAAGGGCGGTGCAGAAGCGTCTCGCATCCGCATCGTCGGCGAAGCCTGCGGCGCGCAGGCGATAGAAGGTGCGTCCGCCGCTTTCCGCAGGCTGGATGACGCGGGAGCGGGAGCGGAGCAGCGCACCGAATTTCGATTGCAGCCGCGCCCATTCCCGCTCCGCCGTCGCGGCATCGTCAAAGGCGCCGAGCTGCACGAGCTGATCGCCGGTCCTGAGGCTCGACGCCTCCACCGGCTGGGCGACCGGCTGCACCACCGGCGCCACTGCCGTGCGGCGCGGCGGGCGGGGCATGGGGCGCAGATCGGCGGAGAGCCGGGCATTGGAGGCGGGCGGATTGGCGGCGGGCGGCGGTTCCTCCGCAAGCGGCTCCTCCGCCGGGCCTTCGGGCGCGAAGATATCAGCGGGGAGGGCGGCCACAGCCTGCGCCACGGCATTGTCCACCGCAGCATCATCCACGGCGGCGGCAACCTTCTCCTGCACGGCTTCGGCCTGCAAGGCGGCGGCGGGACGATCCTCCTCCTCCAGCGTCACGGGGCGCGGAGCGAGGACAAGACGATCAGGCGGCGGCGCGGCCGACCCCTCTGCCGCGACGGCATTCACGGCAAGACCCTGATAGGAGGTCGTCAGCCCGCCAGGGTCCTCGGGCGCGATGCGCATGGGGCCTTCCAGCGCACGGATGACCGGCACGCCCGTCACATCCCGCATGGTAAGCTGGTAGCCCCAGACGGCCAGGCCGATCAGCAGCGATACGGAAACGACCGTTCCCGCCAGATTGACGAACCCCTGCAGGCGCGCCGCTCGCCCTTCCTGCGGAGGGTCTTCCGTCGTCTGGTACTCGTAATCCGCCATGGCTCCGCCTCTCATACCGACGGAGCCGCTCCTCCCCGCAACGGGGAAGGAGGCGTCCTGCTGCCCGCCGCGCCGGCGGCGCGCTTGTTCTCAGCGCATTTCCTCGACCGGCGTGACGCCAAGGATACCAAGGCCCGCGGAAATGACAACGGATACGGCCCGCGCAAGGGCGATTTTCGCCTGCGTCGCGTTGACGTCATCCTCCTGGACAAAGCGGAGCGAAGGCTCGTCATTGCCCTTGTTCCAGAAGGCATGCAGTTCGGACGCCAGTTCATAGAGATAGAAGGCGATCCGGTGCGGCTCGTTATTGCGGGCGGCAATTTCCACCAGCCGCGGCCACTCGGCGATCTTCCGCGCCAGTTCCGTCTCCGCCGGATGGCGGTTCGGGGCGAGATCGGTATCGGCTAGCGTCACGTCATCGACGTCGATCCCCATCTCCGCCGCCTTGCGCAGCACGGAATTCACCCGCGCATTGGCGTATTGGACGTAGAAGACCGGGTTGTCCTTGGATTGCTCCAGCACCTTGTCGAAGTCGAAATCCAGCGGGGCATCGTTCTTGCGGGTGAGCATCACGAAGCGGGTCACGTCGGGGCCGACCTGATCCACCACGTCGCGCAGGGTCACGAAGGTGCCCGCGCGCTTGGACATCTTGAACGGCTCGCCGTTCTTGAACAGCTTCACCAATTGGGTGAGCTTGACGTCGAACTCCACCTTGTTGGCGGAAAGCGCAGCAACCGCCGCCTTCATCCGCTTCACATAACCGCCGTGATCGGCGCCGAACACGTCGATCAGCACGTCGAAGCCGCGCGAGATCTTGTCCCAGTGATAGGCGATGTCGGGGGCGAAATAGGTCCAGGCGCCATCGGATTTGCGGATCGGCCGATCCACGTCATCGCCATAGGCGGTGGAGCGGAACAGCGTCTGCTCCCGCGGCTCCCAGTCGTCGGGCGTCTTGCCCTTCGGCGGTTCCAGCACACCCTTGTAGATCAGCCCCTCGGATTGCAGCCGCTCCAGCGCGCTTTCGATCCGTCCGGTGCCATAGAGCGACTTTTCGGAGAAGAACACGTCCATCTCGATGCCGAGGAGCGCCAGATCCTCTCGGATCATCTTCATCATCTCACCGGTGGCGAAGTCGCGCACCTCGTCCAGCCATTCGGCTTCGGGCTTGTCGAGCAGCGAGGTGCCGTATTTCGCCTTCAGCGCCTCCCCCACCGGGATCAGGTAATCGCCGGGGTAGAGCCCCTCGCGGATCTCGGGGTCAAGGCCGTTGGCCTCCCGGTAGCGCTCATAGGCGGAGCGCGCCAGCACATCGACCTGCGCGCCGCCGTCGTTGATGTAATATTCGCGCGTGACGTCATAGCCCGCGAAATCCAGCAGACGCGAAAGCGCATCCCCGAACACCGCGCCCCGCGTATGGCCGACATGCAGCGGCCCCGTCGGGTTGGCGGAGACGAATTCCACGTTGACCTTCTTGCCCTCGCCGAGCGTGGAGCGGCCGAAATCCGCGCCGTCCGTCACCGCGCCGCGAACCACCGTGTCCCAGACCCAGGGGTGCACCCGCAGGTTCAGGAAGCCCGGACCGGCGACCTCGGCCGCGGCGATGCGGGGATCGACCGTCAGCTTCGCCGCCAGCGCCTCGGCGATGTCGCGGGGTTTCATGTTGGCGGGCTTTGCCAGAACCATGGCGGCATTCGTCGCCAGATCGCCGTGGGCAGCATCGCGCGGCGGCTCCACCGTCACGGCGGAAGTGTCCAGCCCGGCAGGCAGAAGGCCCTCAGCGGTCAGATCCCCGAGGCTGTCGACGACAAGGGCGCGAATGGTGTTGAATATGTTCATCGGGCAATCCTTTGCTTGGTCGGGACATATCACGGCAAGACGCAAGGTCAACTGACCCGCACCGCCGGTCCCTGACCGCTCCGGTTCGTTTCTGCCTTTGACATATTGACCGCGGCGGGGGGTGCAACCCGGCGCGGAGGGATTCCGCTGCGTAAAACCTCAGCGGAAATGCTTGGCGAGCTTCAGCCCCTGGCCCTGATAATTGGAGGCGATGCCCGCACCGTAGAGCCTGTCCGGCAGCTCGGCCATCCGCTCATAAACCAGCCGCCCGACGATCTGACCATGTTCCAGCACGAAAGGCGCCTCGTGGCAGCGCACCTCCAGCACGCCGCGGGAACCGGCGCCGCCCGCCGCCGCATGGCCGAAGCCCGGATCGAAGAAACCTGCGTAATGCACGCGGAACTCCCCCACCATCGCGAGGTAGGGAGCCATCTCGGCCGCGCAATCGGGCGGGATGTGCACCGCCTCCCGGCTGACGAGGATGTAGAACGCGCCCGGATCGAGGATCAGCCGCCCGTCCGTGCTGTGCAGCTCCTCCCAGAAATCGGCTGGGTCGTAGCCGCCGATCCGGTCGAGGTCGATCAGCCCGGCATGGGGCTTGGCCCGGTAGCCGACCAGCGTTCCGCTGTCGGGCTTCAGATCAACCGAGAAGCCGAGCCCCTGGTCGATCACCGGCTCCCCCCCGGCGACGAGCGCGTTTTTCGCGTGGAGCGCGGCGAGTTCCACATCCGTGAGCACGGCATTGCCGCGTTTGAACCGGATCTGGTTCAGGCGCATTCCGGGCCGCACGAGAACGGAGAAGGAGCGGGGACAGATCTCAGCGTAAAGCGGCCCCTCATAGCCGGGGGCAACCCGGTCGAACTCTGTCCCGCCGTCGGTGATCATGCGGGTGAGCAGGTCAAGCCGCCCGGTAGAGCTTTTGGCGTTCGCAACGGCGGCGATCCCGTCGGGGAGGGCGAGACGCTCCTCCAGCGGCACCAGATAGACACAGCCCTTCTCCAGCACCGCGCCGGGGCGGAGGTCGATCTCATGCATGCCGAATTCAGCGATCCGGTCCTTCACCGTCCGCCCCCGGCCTGCAAGGAAAGAGGCGCGCACGCGATAGGCGGTGCCGGACAGGCGGAGATCAAGGCTCGCGGGTTGTATCTGGGCGGGGAGAACAGGTGCTCCGGCGGAGATCACGCCATCGGCAATCATCCGGGAGATCGCGCGATCAGGGAGAACGCCGGTGGGCAATGTCACATCATGCACCCCGGTCATCCCCAATCTGCTGCGGAATTCAATGGTCGGGCCGGCGAGATTCGAACTCGCGACCTTCCGCCCCCCAGACGGACGCGCTAACCAGACTGCGCCACGGCCCGACGGGCGCATACATACCGACTTTGATGGCAGGGGCAAGCGGCAAAGCGCAGTTTCTGCGCGCAAAAGTCACGGGGTCCGCGGGAGACGGGCGGCGCCTGCGGGGCGATGTCACCCCGCCTGACGCATCCTGTCCCGGAGCGCGAGAAGCCGCGACTGCAGCGGGGCCGCTTCGGGCAAGGCCGCGGGCGGCAACCTGCGGAGGCGGGCCAACAGCGCATGCGTATCCAGCCAGAGAACCGCTGCGGGATGCGGCGCGTAAGGGGGCGTGTCTCCCACCGGACCGGCAGGGGCGACAGAGAGCGGCAGGCCCGGCCCGGGGGCGGGATCCGGGTCCGGTTCCGGCTCGGGTGGCGGGCCGGGTTCGGGGATGGGGTCGGGAATCGGCGAAGGCTCCCGCGCGGCGCGTGCCTCTCGCGGGCGGAGGGTGCGGACCATCGCGGTCGGGCGGAGGGGGGCATCATAGGCGGTGCCCATCTCCTCCCCCAGGCCGATCGCGATGACATGCTGAATGCCCCGTTCGCGCAGGATTTTCTGCACGCCACGGATGGTCAGCCCTTCTTCATGCAGCAGCCGCTGAATCCCTGCGATGAGGGTCAGATCCTCCGGGCGGTAGTAGCGCCGCCCGCCCGCCCGCTTCACCGGCTTGATCTGGGTGAAGCGGCTTTCCCAGAAACGCAGCACATGGGCGGGCACGCCGAGCTCGTCGGAGACCTCGCTGATCGTGCGGAACGCCTCAGGTGATTTCTCGACCCCGATCGCCAAGATCAGCCCCGGTTTCCGGCGGCGACGCGATCCTTCATGATGTGGGAGGGCCGGAAGGTCATCACCCGGCGCGGCAGGATCGGCACCTCATCCCCGGTCTTCGGGTTGCGGCCCACGCGGGCGGACTTGTCGCGCACGGAGAATGTGCCGAAGGAGGAGATTTTCACCTGCTCGCCCGCCACCAGCGCGTCCGACATGTGCTGAAGCACGCTCTCGACGAGCGCGGCCGACTCGTTCCGAGACAGGCCGACCTCGCGGAAGACGGCCTCGCTCAGATCCATGCGTGTGAGAGTGCCTTGGCTCATGGTCTATCCTCGCAACAGATCACTGGAAATCCATATGACTGTCAGGGATTAAGCCGGCCAAGTCAACATGCCGGTCACCAGCGGATGACGACCGACCCCCAGGCAAGCCCGCCGCCGATCGCCTCCGTGACGACGAGATCGCCGCGCTTGATCTGCCCGTTCGCCTTGCCCACCGACAGGGCGAGCGGAATGGAGGCGGCGGAGGTGTTGCCGTGATCCTGTACGGTCACCACGACCTTTTCCATCGGCAGGCCCATGCGCTGTGCCGTGGCCTTGATGATGCGCAGGTTCGCCTGATGCGGCACGATCCAGTCCACGTCCTGCGCCTCCAGCCCCGCCTTGGCGAGCGCGGCATGGGCCGTCTCGGCGAGCTTTTCCACCGCCTGACGGAAGACTTCCTTGCCCTGCATCTTCAGCACGCCCGCTGTCCCCGTGGTGGCGACGCCCCCGTCCACGTAGAGGATGTCGCGGTAGCGCCCGTCCGAATGCAGATCGACCGAAAGGATGCCGCGGTCACCGGGCAGGCCATTGCCGGTCGTGGCTTCCAGCACGAGAGCGCCCGCGCCGTCGCCGAAGAGCACGCAGGTGCCGCGGTCCGTCCAGTCGAGGATGCGGCTGAACGTCTCCGCCCCGATGACGAGGACACGCTCCGCCTGACCGGACAGGATCATGCCGTTCGCATTGGCCAGCGCAAAGACGAAGCCCGCGCAGACCGCCTGAACGTCATAGGCAAAGCCCGTCGTCATGCCGAGCCGCTCCTGCACCATGGTGGCGACGGAGGGGAAGGTGAGATCGGGGGTGGAGGTCGCGACGATGATCGCGTCGATGTCGCCCGGTTGCAGGCCCGCATCGGCAAGCGCTGCCCGCGCGGCCTCGGCGGCCATGCCGGATGTCGCCTCCCCCTCCGCAGCGAAATGCCGGCGTTCGATGCCGGACCGGCTGCGGATCCATTCGTCGGAGGTTTCGAGCGTCGCCTCGAATTCGGCATTCGGGACGATCCGGGCGGGCAGGTAATGCCCCACGCCCCGGACGGCGGCACGTCTCGTCATTCGGTGGCTCCGCTGCTGGTGGATCCGGCGGTCTCGCCGGTCTGGAGGGTGGCGAGCGCCGTGGCGACGCGGGAGGCGAGGCGATCCTGGAACCCCGCACGGGCGAGCCGGATGGCGAGGTTGATGGCCGCGGCCATCGCCGTCGCATCGGCGGAGCCGTGCGACTTCACCACCAGCCCGTTCAGCCCGAGAAAGACGCCGCCGTTCGACCGGCGCGGGTCCATCCGACGGGAGAATCGCTTGAGCGATGGCATCGCGAGCAATGCCGCCATGCGGGAGAGCGGTGTCTTCTGGAACGCTTCGCGCAGCGAATCGGCCACCAGCTTGGCAGTGCCTTCCGCCGTCTTGAGCGCGACATTCCCGGTGAAGCCGTCCGTCACGATCACATCGGCCCTGTCGCCCAGAATGTCGTTGCCTTCGACGAAACCGATATAGGCGAAGTTGCTGATACCGGCGGCGGTGGGCATCAGCTCATGCGCGGCCTTCAGCTCTGCCCGACCCTTGTTCTCCTCCGTGCCCACGTTCAGCAAGCCGACGCGGGGTTCCGCAAGGCCGAGCGCGTTGCGGGCATAGGAGGCGCCCATGACGGCGAACTGCACCAGATCTTCGGCATCGGCGCGCACATCGGCGCCCATGTCGAGCATGACATTGAACTCATGCGCATTTCGTGAGGGCCAGGCGCTGGCGATCGCGGGGCGGTTCACGCCCGGCAACTTTCTGAGCCGCAGCATGGAGACCGCCATGAGCGCGCCGGTATTGCCGCAGGAGACCGCCGCCGCGGCCTCTCCGTTCCGCACGCTGTCCACGGCGGACCACATGGAGGTGCCCGCGCCGTTCCGCATCACGTAGGACGGCTTTTCATCCATCGTGACGACCCGTTCGGTCGCACGAATCTCGCAGCGCGCCGCAAGGGGCTTGCGGCGCGCAACGAGCTTTTTCAACTCCGCCTCGTTCCCGTGAACGAGGAACGAAACGTCGGGATTCTTTTCAGCGCTCTCCACGATGCCATCGACGACCGCCGAGGGGCCGCGATCACCGCCCATCGCATCGACGGAGATGACGATGCGTGTGGTGTCCGTCTGGGGCTCCATGCGGTCCGTAACTCGTGGTGGCTTTCTGCCGTATCCCGACTGCGACTTATGCCGCGTCTTCGTCCAGATCGACGTCCTGTCCGGCGGCAACCACTTCACGTTCGTGGTAGTGGCCACAGGACGGGCACACGTGATGCGGGCGCTTCAGTTCGCCGCAATTCGGGCAGTCGTTCGGATTGGCGGCGACGAGCGCGTCATGCGCACGGCGCATGTTGCGACGGGAGCGGGTAACGCGATTCTGAGGGACAGCCATGTCACAACCTCGACTCTGGGGGACAGGCCCCTTTGATAGCACATGAGCCAGCCGCCCTCTTCCTTCCGGGAGCGTGGCAGCCAGCGGTTAAACGAGGCCGGGAACATAGCCGGATTCGCGGTGGGCGCAAGCCCTTTCTGGTCCGCCATCAGGGCGGACCCGGCGGTTCAGTCCTTCTTTGCCAGCTTTTCACGCAGTTGCGCAAGAGAGGCAAAGGGCTTGACGTCGCCGTCGCGCATCGGTGCAACACCCGGTTCGGTGAATACCTGTTCGCCGATCTCCACGCCGTCCGCCCGCGGATAGAGCGGCATGGCAAGGGCCAGCGCCTCTGCCATGACCGCACCCGGGTCGATGGTGGACCCGAGCGGCTCCGCATCGGTATCCTCGGGGATCTCGGCCTCTTCCGCCGGGGGTTCGGGCGGATTGGCGAGATACCGCCGCTCCACATCTTCGCTGACATGGGTGGTGACGGGATCGAGCGTCACGATGCAGGGCTGAACGACTTCTGCCGTCAGATGCCCTTCAAGCACCCAGTCCTCCCGGCCGAGGGGGCGAATTTCGCCGCGGAAATGCACACCCGAGAGGCTGGAGGCCCCAACGGCGGCGGCAAGGTCGGCAAGCTCCTCCCCATCCGGCTTGAAATCGAACCTGGTGGGCTTGCGCGGGCCGAGGCTGTTGATGCGGATCGGATGGGAAAAGGACAGGGGCATGGGCGCTCCGCGATCTCGAGGCCCGTGGCGGGCGGTGGCAGGATGCAGCGTTTTCGCCGCAGTTCATCCCTCCAGATAGGCGAAGCAACGGCAGGCGCAAGCACCGCATTGCTGCATCCGACGAAGGGTATATCTTCCTTCCTTGAACCAGAGCGTGACCTTCTGTAAGCCATGGGGACGCTTGGAAGCAAAAGACAAGGGGACGGAATGGTCAAGCTCCGGTATCTGGCGTGGCGGAGCGTTGCCTGCCTCGCCCTGCCGTTCCTGGTGGCCTGCAGCCCCGTCTATCGCGACCATGGCTATGTTCCGACGGAACATGAGCTGGAACAGGTGCGCGTTGGCGTCGATACGCGCGAGACGGTCGCCCAGTCCATCGGACAGCCGAGCACGCACGGGGTGATGGGTGATTCCGCCTGGTATTTCGTGCAGGACCGCTTCCGCAACTATGGCGCGCTGGCGCCGGAGAACGTGGACCGGCAGGTTCTGGCGATTTCCTTTGCCCCGAGCGGCCATGTCGCGAATATCGAGCGATTCGGCCTGCAGGACGGCAATGTCGTCGTCCTGTCGCGCCGCGTGACCGAATCCGGCATCTCCAACGTCAGCTTCGTCACCCAGCTCCTGCGCAACCTCGGCACTCCGAGCCTTGACCAGATACTGCCCGAAGACCGGTAAGACCGCGCCGCGTGGCGCGACCTCACCGGCTGCCGGCGCGTCAGCGGACGAGGGTCATTCCTTCGGCTCGTGGACCAGCGCCACGCCGTTGATGCAGTAGCGCAGCCCCGTCGGCCCCGGCCCGTCGGGGAACACGTGGCCGAGATGCGCGCCGCAGTTGTCGCAATGCACCTCCACCCGCACCATGCCGTGGCTGCGGTCCACACTCTCGCCCACGGGAGCGCCCTCAGTCGGGGCGGTAAAGGCGGGCCAGCCGCAGTGGCTGTCGAACTTCTCCGCCTGATCGAACAGTTCCGTGCCGCAGCCGACGCAGCGATAGATGGCGGCACCCTGCGGGAAGGCGTCGTGGCTGAAGGGGCGCTCCGTCGCCTGCTCCCGCGTGACGCGATAGGCAAGATCGGAGAGCTGTGCCCGCCATTCGGCCTCGGTCTTCTGCACGGGGAGGGGTTTTTGTTTGATGTCTGTCATTGGGGTCCTCCGGTGATCCGCGACGTGCGGTTGTTTTCAAGGTAGGGATGGAGCGGGGACGCTCCAACCCCGGGGGCCGGGGCGGGCGTCAGCGGCGTCGGCGGATCACCGGAACGTGCGTTCGCCGGAGCTGGGTCGCGGCCGCCGGATGTGGAGGAGCACCCTCCGTCGCCCGCCAGAACGCCGGGCCGCCGAGCCGGAGCCAGAGCGGCACCGCAAGCAGACCTCCCACGACGAAGCCCCCCACATGCGCCCAGTGCGCGACCCCGGCATCCGCCTCCGCCGTGAAGGCCCCGGCAACGATCTGGATCACGAACCAGTAGGCCAGCACGAGGGAGGCGGGCAGAGTGATGATCCGTATGAAGAAGATGAAGATGACGAGAAGATCGACCCGCGCCTTCGGGAACAGCAGGAGATAGCCGCCCATCACCCCGGCGATGGCACCGGAGGCGCCCACCATCGGCACGGAAGACGTCGGCCCCGCCGCGATCTGCAACGCTCCCGCACCCAGCCCGGAGGCGATGTAGAACGCCAGAAACGGCAGCCGCCCCATCCGGTCCTCCAGATTGTCGCCAAAGACATAGAGGAACAGCATATTGCCGAGGAGGTGCAGGAAGCCTCCGTGCAGGAACATCGACGTCAACGCGGTTTCCGGTCTCTCTCCCGCCATGAAGCGGGCGGGCACCAGTCCCCAGCGGTCGTAGAAGGCAGCCAGCCCCGCCGGGTCCGCCATCAGCGGCAACATCATCACGAAGACCGCGACGTTGAGCGCGATCAGCAGCCAGGTGACGATCGGCTGACGGGAGGCGGGATTGTGATCGCGAAACGGGAACATGCGTCATTTTCTCCGGCATGCGGCAAGGGTCAAGGGCGCGATGGGTTTCGGAGGCAGCCGCGGGCGGTCATGCGACATCCGGCGCCGGTCTGCCCGCGCCGGGGCACGGGCGCGACCGCGTTCGGCATCTCCCTTCCTCCGCGCCGGGCACGCACCTGCGTCGCCGCCGGCGCTTCCGTGCGGAAGCCTGCACCGACCCACTGACGCGGGCCGGAACATGGGATAAGCAGGGGGCCGAAGGGAGCCGCACCATGAAAACCATCCATATTCTCAATGGCCCGAACCTCAACCTCCTCGGTCGCCGTCAGCCGGATATCTACGGACACGAAACGCTCGCCGATGTGGAGACCGCCTGCGAAAAGCTGGCGCATTCGCTTGGGCTTTCCATCGTCTTCCGGCAGTCCAACCACGAAGGGGAGCTTGTGGACTGGATCCATACCGCGCGGGAGGAGGCGGTGGGCATCGTCATCAACCCCGCGGCCTATACCCACACGTCGGCGGCGATTCTCGATGCCCTGAATGCCTTCGAGGGGCCGGTGATGGAGGTGCATATCTCCAACGTCCACAAGCGGGAGAGCTTCCGCCATCACTCCTATGTCTCGCTCCGGGCCGACGGGGTGATCGCGGGCTGCGGGACGGAGGGCTACCTTCTGGCGCTCCGCCGGCTGGCGACGCTGGTCGCGGACTGACGACGGGTCGCGCCTTCGCAGCGGCGCGGCGGAGAAGCCGCCGCCCCGCCGCATGATCGGCCTCGGACCGCCCGCTTCGACAGGATGCGCCGAGGCCCCGCGAGGCCCCGCGAGGCGATGCCGGCGCGCCACATCGGCCAACTTGTCGCTGGCGGAAAAAGGGTCGCGCGTTTAAGACCGGTGCGCAATTCTGGCGAGAGGTGCCCCATGTCCGACATCCGCCCGCAACCCGGTATCATGGAGATCGCTCTCTATGAAGGCGGAGCATCGCATGTCGCAGGTCAGACGGATGCGATCAAGCTCTCGTCCAACGAAAACCCCTTCGGCCCTTCCGATCGCGCGAAGGAGGCCTTCTCCCGGGCCGTGCACAGGCTGCACCGCTATCCCTCGACGGATCATGCGGCGCTCCGTCAGGCGATCGGCGAGGTGCATGGGCTGGACCCGTCCCGGATCATCTGCGGCGTGGGATCGGACGAGATCCTGAACCTTCTCGCGCAGGCCTATGTCGGGCCGGGGGATGAGGTTGTGTTCACCGAACACGGCTTCCTGCTCTACCGGACTTCCACGCTGGCCGCGGGCGGCACGCCCGTCGCGGTGAAGGAGCGGGAGCGGACGACCGATGTGGATGCGATCCTTGCCGCCTGCACGGAGCGGACGCGGCTCGTCTATCTGGCCAACCCCAACAACCCGACGGGCACGATGATCGGCCTGCCGGAGCTGGAGCGGCTGGCGTCCGGCCTGCCGGAGGGGGCTGTCCTCGTGCTGGACGGCGCCTATGCCGAGTATGTGGAAGGCTATGATGCCGGGGCCGCTCTGGCGACGCGGATGCCCAATGTCTTCATGACGCGCACGTTTTCCAAGATCTATGGCCTTGGCGGTCTGCGGATCGGCTGGGGCTACGGTCCGAAGGAGATCGTGGATGTGCTCAACCGCATCCGCGGGCCGTTCAACCTGTCCAGCGCGCAGCTTGAGACGGCGGAGGCGGCTGTCCGCGATCAGGATTACGTCGCGCGCTGCCGGGCGGAGAACGCCCGTCTGCGGACATGGCTCGCGGCCTCGCTGGCGGAGAAGGGCGTGCCCTCGGACATTTCGACGGCGAATTTCATCCTTGCCCGGTTCGCGGACGAGGCGGAGGCACAGGCCTGTGACACCTACCTTCAGTCGCAGGGCCTGATCGTGCGGCGCGTGGCCGGTTATGGCCTGCCCAACTGCCTGCGCATCACCGTGGGAGACGAGGCATCCTGCCGCCGCGTGGCGCATGCGGTCGGCCAGTTCAAGGCGCGCGAAGGCGGAGCGGTCTGATGGCGGTGCTTTATGATCGTGTGGCGCTGATCGGGCTTGGCCTCATCGCCTCCTCCATGGCCCATGCGATACGGAAGGCCGGCCTCGCGCGGGAGATCGTCGGCTATGCCCGCAGCGCGGAAACGCGGGCCACGGCGCTGGAGATCGGCCTGTGCGACCGGGTGACGGAGACGGCGGCGGAGGCGGTGGAGGATGCGGACCTCGTCGTGCTCTGCATCCCGGTGGGCGGCATGGGCGATGTGGCGCGGGAGATTGGCCCGCATCTGAAGCCCGGCGCGACGCTGACCGATGTCGGTTCGGTCAAGCAGGCGGTGATCGACGCCGTGGCGCCCTTCGTGCCGGCGGGGGTGGAGTTCATCCCCGGCCACCCGCTTGCCGGGACGGAGCATTCCGGCCCCCGCTCCGGTTTCGCCGAGCTGTTCCGCAATCGCTGGTGGATCCTCGTGCCGCTTCCGGGCGGATCGGACGCGGCGCTGGAACGGCTGGAGGCGCTCTGCCGCGGCATGGGCGCGAATGTGGAGACGATGGATGCGGAGCATCACGACCTCGTCCTCGCCGTCACCTCCCACACTCCGCATCTTATCGCCTATACGATGGTCGGCGTTGCAGATGATCTTGGCAGGGTCACCGATAGCGAGGTAATCAAGTTCTCTGCGGCAGGCTTCCGGGACTTCACGCGCATTGCCGCTTCCGATCCGACGATGTGGCGCGATGTCTTCCTCACCAACCGGGAGGCCACGCTGGAGATCCTCGGGCGGTTCACGGAGGAGCTTTTCGCGCTGCAACGCGCGATCAGGATGGGGGACGGCCAGATGCTCTTCGACTATTTCACCCGCACGCGTGCCATTCGGCGCGGCATCATCCAGGCGGGCCAGGATACCGCCGCCCCCGACTTCGGGCGCACGAAGGCGGGCGACTGAGTGAAGCGGCGGCGCGCGCTCGCCCTCTGGCTCTGTCTCACGGGCGTCGCTTTGGCGGGTGCCGCCGCTGCGGGGCCGCTGCGGTCCGACGTCCCGAAGACGCGCCCTTTCGCATCCGGCACCACCCCGGCAACGCCCGGTCCGGGCGGGGCAGTGCTTTCCGCAACGCGCCCGCTGCCCCGGCCCGCAGGGCTTGCCGCTTCGCAGGGGAAGGCCGTTGCGGCGGGGGAAGGGATGGCGCTGCTGGACGCGCTGCTCCGCCCCATGCCCCGCCCGCCGCAGATCGCGGCGAAGCGCATGCGGGAGGCCGCGCCGCTGGTGCAGAACGTGTCCTTCATCGCCCCTGTGCCGCCCGGTGCCACATCGCGGCAAGGCTCCGGCCTTTGCGGGGTTCCGAAGCTGACCGGACGGCGGATCGCCCCTGTCACCTCCCGTATTACCGGTTGCGGCATTCCCGAAGCGGTGGAGGTCACGGCGGTGGATGGCGTCCAGCTCAGCCAACCGGCGATGGTGGATTGCCCGACGGCGACCGCCCTTGACCAATGGGTGAGGACGGCGCTGAAACCTGCCGTCGGGCAGCAGGGGGGCGGGGTGAAATCGCTCCAGATCGCCGGGACCTATGCCTGCCGTCCGCGCAACAATCTGGCGGGCGGCAAGATCTCCGAACATGGGCGCGGCAAGGCGGTGGATGTCGCGGCAGTGGTTCTGGCGAATGGTCAGGCGCTCAATGTCGCGCGGGACTGGGGCAGGGGGCAGGCGGGGCAGATCCTGAAGACCGCCCACAGCAAGGCCTGCGGGATCTTCGGGACCACTCTTGGCCCCGGATCCGACGGCTATCATGAAGACCATCTGCATTTCGACACCGCCGTCCGCCGCAACGGCAGCGCCTATTGCCGCTGACGCGGCGTGCCGTTCGTCTGGCCGGGACGGGTGGCTTGAGCGGGTGGCGTGCTGTCGGCGGAGTGCACTGCCCCCGTCGCCACGGGCATCGTCCAGCGCCGGGCCGTGGCCGCGCGCGGCGATCCGCGGCGGCCTGAAAAGCTGAAAAGGCCTGAAGCGCCATGCCTATGCTTGGGAAGCCGGCCCGGGGCATCGCCAAGATGTGCAGGATTTTCGGCCGGATTTCATCGGAGTGCGAGCAACTGCCGCGCCATCACAAGCCTCAAAACCTTCTCAGCCGGCATGAACAGGGTGCTGAGAAAGATCTCTGGGTCTGGCGGGGTGAAATCCAGCCCGAAATCCATGCATTATTGGTGATTCCGGGGCTGATTCCCCGATTTCCAGAGTATGGTCATGACACTTCAGAGCTTTTTCGGCAGCCTGTTAACAGAGTGCTGAAAAAGACATGGGTCTATCGGCCTTACGTTGGAAAACCAGAAAATCTGTCCGGTCACGAACCAAAACCTGCGGTTCCCGGGGGAGATCGTCAACCATATAGGGAAAGTCTCCGCCCCGGAGCAACCTAGGACTACCTTCTCAACGCCTCTTAAGTCCACCGCTTCCGTCAGGCGCGCCCGGACGCGAAGCATCAGGATCATGAGGGGTGCACCATGGACGCCGGACGCGGCTGATTTCCGTCCTGACCCGGCGGGGTTGCGACCGGCTCCGTGCACAGCGCGTCGGCATGCAGGATCACCGGTCGCCTGACCCTATCGCCACAGCCTCCTGCCAGCAGCAGAACCTCCGGCGACGGGGCCTATCCCCGCCGTTCGCGCAGCACGGGCGGGATGGTCGTCAGCGGAACCGGGCCAAGGAACACCACGCCGGAAGAGACGCGCAGCGGCACATCCAGCGTTTTTGCCCCGAGCGTGGTTCCCGCCATGACGCGCAGCGCCACTTCGGCCACCGAACGGTTCTCCTCCGGCACGATGCCGAGCGCGATGACGATGTTCAGGATCGTTTCCCAGCCGCTCACACGCAGATGCAGCGTTCCGTCCGCCAATCCCTCGGCGCCCATGGCCAGATCGCCGGAAAGCCGCAGGTTGGCGTTTCCCCAGATGACGCCCGCATCGCGGATGCCGATCGCCCGAATCTCCGGCGTGACGCCGTTCCGGTCGAACATCGCCCGGTCGAGCGGCGCATCGAGAGTGAGCGAGGCATCGAGCGTAACCGCCTCTATCGCATCCGGCAGGCGACTCCGCGGATCGATGTCGAGCCTCAGTGTGCCGCCCGGCGCAAGCTGTGCGGCAGAGAGTGAGAGGTCATAGGTGTCGGCCGGGGCACCCGGCTGCTCCGTCGGTTGCAGGGCCGCCACAACCTTCGGCAACGCCAGCGACCATCCCCGGTCGGAAGCAAGCGTCACCGCCTCCCCCTCCGTGACCAGCCGTTGCAGCGCCATGCCGGGCGGCAGGCGGGTGCGGATGCTGCCTTGCATCCGGGCGGAGGTGACGGCGAGCGTCTGGTCAGGCAGGTGGATGGTCTGGCTGTCGGGCAGGGTGGCGATGATGTGAGTGGGTTGATAGGCCAGCGCCTGCAACCGCAGGAAGGGAGCCTGCCAGCCGTATCCGCTGCGGGGGTCGCGGATGTCGGGCGCGGTCAGTTCCAGATCGAAGCGGTAGGGAAACCCCCGGACCGAAAGGCCCTGATGTCCGATCGCCATGCCACGCTGTTGCTGCTCCGCGATGAAGGCAGTCGCACCATGCTCCACCTTCGAGGCGGCGAAGAACCACCATCCCGTCCAGCCGAGCAGCAGGAGGAGGGCGAAGCCGAGGATGAAGCGCATGGTCTTTCCCTTCACGCTGTGCTCCTTCTGTCTATATCGGGAGGCGGCGAAGCAACAGATGGGGACGCAGGTGGCGGAGATCGCATTCTGGGTATTCGGGTATGGTTCGCTGATGTGGGAGCCGGGGTTCCGCCCGGTCGCCCGGCAATGCGCGCGGCTGGAAGGCTGGCACAGGTGCTTCTGCATGCGCTCCATCCACCATCGCGGCACGGTGGAGGCGCCGGGGCTCGTCCTCGCGCTCGACCGGCAGGAGGGCGCCTTCTGTGACGGTGTGGCGCTGGCGGTTGCGGCGGAGGAGGCGCCGGAGGTGCTCGCGATGCTCAGGGAGCGGGAGCTTGTCAGTTCCGCCTACCTCGAGACCTCCCAACTCGTGACGCTGGGGGATGGCAGACGGGTGGAGGCGCTGACCTATGTCATTGACCCCGACCATGTGCAGTATTGCGCGAACCTGCCGCTGGAGGAGCAGGCCCGCATCATCGCCGCCGCGGCGGGCGGGCGCGGCCCGAACAGCGAGTACCTGCACAATACCGTCGCTCATCTGGAGACGCTGGGCTTCGAGGATGCCGATCTCATGTGGCTTGCCGCGCGTGTGCGGGGTCTGGCCCCGGTCAGTTGAGGAAAACCCGCGCGATCCACGGCGCGATGAGCGAGGTCAGCACGGCGTTCAGCCCCATGCCGATCCCGGCGAAGGCGCCCGCCGTCTCGTTGACCTGAAACGCCCGCGCGGTGCCCACTCCATGCGCCGCGACCCCCACCGCGAAGCCCCGCGCCCGCCAGTCCCGCACGCCGAGCGCGTTGAGCAGCGGCGTGACGACGATGGCCCCGGTGATCCCCGTGAGCAGGACCAGCGCCGCGGCGAGGGTGGGGGAGCCGCCGATCTTTTCCGTGATGCCGATGGCGACCGGGGCGGTGACCGACTTCGGGACGAGCGACAGCAGCGTCTCGTGGCTCGCCCCCAGCAGATGCGCGATGACCAGCACGGACCCCATGGCGGTCAGCGATCCGACGACCAGAGCCGCGACAAGGGGGATAAGGGCTGTCCGCAGGTTCGGCAGATTGTCGTAAAGCGGGAGCGCCAGACACACCGTCGCCGGGCCGAGCAGGAAGTGGACGTATTGCGCGCCCTCGAAATACACCGGATAGGGCGTGCCCGTCGCCAGCAGCAGCCCGCCGATCATGATGACCGAGAGCAGCACCGGGTTCACGAAGGGTTTGCGCCCCGACGCACGGAAGGCCACGTCCGCGATCACATAGGCGCCGAGCGTGAGGGTGAGCCACAGCAGCGGCGCGTGGGACAGGTAGCTCCAGATCTCCGCGAAGTCAGTCATGCCGCGCCCCCTTCATCAGACGCGCGACCGCGACGAAGGTCACGGCCCCGGCTGCGATGGCGAGAATCGTGCTTCCGACAAGCGCCGCGCCGATGGCCAGCCCCTCGCTCTCCAGCAGCGGCAGATGCCCGATCACGCCGACACCGGCAGGCACGAACAGCAGCGACAGATTGCCGAGGATGCCGGTCGCCACGGGCCGGATCGCCCGGACCAGCCGGGGCGACAGCACCAGCGCCACGGCCATCAGCACCATGCCGACGACCGGGCCGGGCACCTGGATCGGAAACAGCCGGGCCAGCGCCTCGCCCACAAGCTGGCAGGCGAGGATGAGGAACAGAGGCAGGATCATGGAGGGCGACCTTTTGCGGATGGCCAGAGGCTACGCCCGCAGCGGCAGGGGGTAAGCGGACGCGCCTGCCGTATGGGGCTCCCCCGGAAGCTACGCCCGCTGGGGCGGGAGGCGCAAGACGGGCCGGGCTGCTCCGGCAGGTGCGGCGGGGGCCTCACCAGACTGCGGGAGACAACGCTTCTGCGCTCACGGCCTTCCTCCACGATCCGGTATTGCAAAGCGATCCGGCGAGCGGGGGAGCCGGGCCGGCACCGGCGTTCCGGGACGCATCGCGTGGAACGGCGTGCATGGTGGAAAGCTCCGCACGTTCTGACAGAGCTCCCGGCAGGCTCCGGGCGGTCCCCATCCCGTCGAGCAGCCGGGGAGGCTCAGGCGACGGGAGGGCGGCGCTTGCGCGCTGACGGTCTTTCTCCACGACCCGGTATTGCAGAGCGATCTGGCGAGCGCGGGAGCCGGGCCGGGCACCGGCGCTCCGGGACGCATCGCGTGGAGCGGCGGGCATGGTGGAAAGCTCCGCAGGGTCTGCGCGTCCGGCGTCGGGGAGGCTCAGGCAGAGGAAGACAACGCTTCTGCGCTCACGGTCTTTCTCCAGGTGAAGGACGTCGGACGCGCATAGCCGGGATGGGCTGTCTCCGCGACGCGGTGGAACCCCATCCCGGCAAAGATCGCGTGATTCTCCACCAGTTCCACCCGCGTCTGGAGTTCGAGCGCCGCGTAGCCGAGCGCACGGGCGCGTGTTTCCGCCAAGGCCACCAGCCGCCGGGAGAGGCCCTGTCCGCGCGCCGCCGCCGCCACCGCGAGCTTGCCGAGATAGAGTGCCTCTGCCTGTGGTGTCAGAAAGACGCAGGCCTGCAGCTCCCTGGGCCCGTCGATCAGCCAGACCTCCCCCGTTTCCGCCTGCTCGGCGATGGAGGCGACCGACATCCGGTGCATGGAGGAGGGCGGGTCGATCCGCGCGTCCATATAGGCGAAGCTCTCCCGGATCAGCCGGAGGATCTGCGGGAAATCTGCGGGGGTCGCGATACGGGGTGTCATGGGCCGGAGGTTTGCCTGTGTGAGGATGCGGGAGCGCCGAAGCGGAGGGCGTTGCGATCTCTGCGGGCCTTTCGCCCGACCGATGCCGCCGAGGTCAGGATCCGGGATCGGACAGGTGAAGCCAGGGCAGACGCTCCTCCACGAAGTCATGGCCTTCGGGCGCGAAGGCGGCGGGATCGTCCTGCGAACAGGCGTAGAAATGCATCTCGCCGCCCTTTGCCGGACGATAACCCATGGGGGAGCCGCATGTGGGGCAGAAATAGCGCGTGACACCGGGGGAGGAGGCGTAGCTCGCCGGTTCTTCGCCCGTCCAGCGCCAGCCGCCGTCCCTGACTGCAAAGAAGCTGGTCATCGGGGAGGAGGTCGCCCTGCGGCAGCTTTCGCAGTGGCAATGGAGCTGCCAGAGCACCTCTCCCTCCGCGCGGTAACGGATGCGGCCACAGAGGCAGCGGCCCTCCCGCGGGAGGGATTTTTCCATGAACAGGCTGTCCGGGTGGGGGTCGTAGTCGCCGAATGGCCCCCGCTCGCGGTAGCCGAGCGCGCGATAGAGCGCCACGGCGGCAGGCAGCGCCGGGCCGGTCTCCAGCCGCATCAGGCGGCTGCCCGCGGCATGGGCCTCCTGCTCGAGCGCGATCATGAGGCTGCGTGCCACGCCCCGCCCGCGGGCGGCGGGGCGCATCCAGAGCCGCTTGACCTCTCCGTAACCCGGCCTGGCCACCAGCGCCACGCAACCGAGCGCCTGCCCCTCCTCCCGCGCGATCAGGAAGACGCCGGGGGAGGCGGCGATCTCCTCCGCCGTCAGCGTGAAGATCCCGCCCCCCGGAAACACCGCTTCCATATGCGCCTGACTTTCCGCGACAAGGGCGCGTCCATCCGGCGTGAGGGGGCTTTCGGCGGCGATCGAAATCATGTCTGGGTCCAGATGTTGTGGCAATTCCGGGTCTGACTGCCGCCGGTGGGGATGTGATCGACAGGCAGCAGGTTTCGCCCTAGGATGCCCGCTCCACTCCAGAGGGAAGGTTCTCCTTGCGCTTCGTACGGCTCAGGCTCAACGGCTTCAAGAGTTTCGTCGATCCGACCGACCTCGTCATCGCCGAGGGGCTGACGGGGGTCGTCGGGCCGAACGGCTGCGGCAAGTCGAACCTGCTGGAAGCGCTGCGCTGGGTGATGGGGGAAACCCGGCCAAGCGCGATGCGCGGCGGCGGGATGGAGGATGTGATCTTTGCGGGCGCGGCCTCCCGCTCCGCGCGGGGTTTTGCGGAGGTGGCGCTCAGCATCGACAACAGCGAGCGGCTGGCCCCGCCTGCCTTCAATGACACCGATGCGCTGGACATCGTGCGGCGCATCACCCGCGATCAGGGTTCGGCCTACCGGGTGAACGGCAAGGATGTGCGGGCGCGGGACGTGCAGATGCTGTTCGCGGATGCCTCCACCGGCGCGCATTCGCCCGCGCTGGTCCGGCAGGGCCAGATCGCCGAGCTTATCAACGCCCGCCCGCAGGCCCGGCGGCGGATACTGGAGGAAGCGGCGGGGATCTCCGGCCTTTATCAACGCCGGCATGAGGCGGAGTTGCGGCTGTCCGCCACCACCCAGAACCTTGAGCGCGTCGATGACATGCTGGAGCAGTTCCTCCAGCAGATGCGCGTGCTGGAGAAGCAGGCGCGGCAGGCGGCCCGCTACCGGGAGATCGGCGCAGCGCTTCGCCGGGCGGAGGGTGCCTTGTTGCTTGCCCGCTGGCAGGAGGCTGTCGCCGCCGCGGAAGCCGCACGGACCGGGGCGGAGCAGGCCTCCCGCAAGGCCGCGGAGACAGGGGCCGCGGCAGAGGAAGCCGCCACCCTCCGCACGGACCTCGCCGCCGAAATCCCGGGGCTGAGGGAGGAGGCCTCCATCGCCACCGCTGTCGTGGAACGTCTGCGTCTCCAGCAGGCGGCCCTTGCGGAGGAGGAGGCACGCGCGGGAGAGGCGGTTGCGACCCTGCGCGCGCGGGCGGACCAGCTTGCCGCCGACCGGGAGCGGGAAGCCGCGCTCCACCGGGACGCGGGCGAAACGCTCCGCCGGCTGGAGGAGGAGGCGCGCGCGCTTCTGCAGGCGGGCGATGGCCATGAGGAACGTCTGGCGGAGGCAGAGGAGTCGGCAGAGGCCGCGGCAGAGGTGCTGGCCGAAGCGGAGGCGCGGCTCGTCGGGCTGACGGAAACGCTGGCCCGTGCCGTCGCCGATCACGAGAGCGGCCAGAGGCGGCTCTCCGCCGCCGAGACCATGGCGGAACGGAGCCTCCGGGACGCCGCCCGCGCCAGCGCGCAAGCGGAGGAGGCCGAGCAGCTCCGGGCGCGCGCCGTCGAAGCCGCGGAGGCCGCGGCGGAGGGGCAGGAGGCAGGTGCCTGTGCCGTGGAGATCGCGGAGGAAGCGATCGTCACGGCGGAGACGCGGCTCCGGCGCGTTCAGGGAGAGGAGAGCGAGGCCCGGACCCAACGCACCGCCGCGGAAGCCGTCGTGCGCGCGATCTCGGCCGAGGTTACGACGCTTGGCCGGATGGTGGAGCAGGCGCGCGGCAAGAGCGCCCGGGTTCTGGATCAGGTTACCGTCTCCGCAGGCTATGAAAAGGCGCTGGGCGCGGCGCTCGCCGATGACCTCGACCTGCCGGAGCGGGAGAGAGACGGGTCCGGCTGGCGGCACCTGCCGCCGCTGCGGGAAGGGGGACTGCCCGAGGGGGTGGAGCCGCTGGCCCGGCATGTCGATGGCCCGCTGGCGCTTGCCCGCCGGCTGGCGCATATCGGCGTGGTGACGGCGGATCGTGCGGCGGCGCTGCTCCCGGCGCTCATGCCCGGAGTACGGCTCGTGACGCGGGAGGGGGATCTTTTCCGCTGGGACGGGCTCGTCCGCGTCGCGGGGGACGGCGTGTCGGATGCTGCGCGGCAACTGGCACAGCGCAACCGCCTCGCCACGCTGCGGGTGGAACTGGCGGAGGCGGAGGCGCGGGCGGAGGCGCTCTGCGAGGGGCATGAGGCGCTGGCGGACGCCCTTGCCGCCGCAGCCGCGGCCGAGAAATCCGCCCGGATGGCCCGCAAGGAGGCGGAGCAGCGGCTGGCGGAGGCAAGCCGGGCGCTGAACCGGGCGGAAACGGAGCGTTCGGTGGCGGAAGGCCGGATGGAGACGACCCGCCTCGCCGCGCGCACGCATCGGGAACAGGTGGAGCGCGCGGCGGAGGAGGTGGAGGAGGCCCGTGCGGCCATGACCGCCTTCCCGCCGCTTGACGGATTGCGCGAGGATGCCGCCGCCGCCCGGCGCGCGGTGGAGCAGGCGCGGGCCGCCACGCTGCACCGCCGTGCCG
>NZ_DAMDHB010000013.1:0-21911 GCF_032102465.1 Haematobacter sp.
CCCCCCGCCACAGCGCGCACAGCCGCCGCTCCGCCGCCGCGCTGTCAAAGCTCGCGCGCGGGCGCGACGTGGCGACCCCACCGGCCTCCACCACGACCGGCTCCCATTCCGCCTCCCGCGCGTCGGAGATCAGCACCTCCCGCGGGCGGAGCCGGGCCAGCTCCGGCGCAAGCCGCACGGGCGGGCAGGCGGTCACGCCCAGCTCGCCGGTGGAGATGTCCACATAGGCCAGCGCGCCCTCCTCCCGCATCTCGGCATAGGCAGCGAGGAAGTTGTGCCGCCGCGCCTCCAGCAGGCTCTCCTCCGTCAGCGTGCCGGGGGTGACGAGGCGCACGATCTCCCGCCGCACGACGGATTTTGAGCCGCGCTTCTTCGCCTCCGCTGGGTCTTCCATCTGCTCGGCAATGGCGACGCGAAAGCCCTTGCGGATCAGCGTGAGCAGGTAGCTCTCCGCCGCATGGACGGGCACGCCGCACATAGCGATATCCTCGCCCAGATGCTTACCCCGTTTGGTCAGCGCGATATCCAGCGCCGCCGCCGCCTGACCGGCGTCGTCGAAGAACATCTCGTAGAAGTCACCCATCCGGTAGAACAGCAGGGCGTCGGGATGCCCGGACTTGATCTCCAGATACTGTGCCATCATCGGCGTGACGGAGGTATCGTCGCTGGCCACGGTCTCTCCTCTTGTTTCCGGCTGCGGAACCTACAAACCGGCGCGGGCGGGGGAAAGGCGAAATCCCGTTCACGGCGGCGTGCCGCCGCGCTATCTATCGGGCATGACGATCTGGAATCTGGGCTCGATCAATATCGACAAGGTCTATCGCCTGCCGCGGCATCCCGCGCCGGGGGAGACGCTGGCCGCTCTGTCCTATGGGACGGGGCTTGGGGGCAAGGGGGCGAACCAGTCCGTCGCCGCGGCGCGGGCGGGCGGGCGCGTCCTGCATCTCGGCGCCGTGGGCGAGGATGGCGGCTGGACGCTGGAGCGGCTGGCGCTCGCCGGGGTGGACGTGTCACGCGTCGGCATCGGGGCGGAGGCCACGGGCCATGCGGTGATCCTTGTGGCGGAGGATGGCGAGAACATCATCGTCATCCATCCCGGCGCGAATCGCGAAATCCCCGCCCATGCGGTGACGGAGGGACTGGCCGAATCGCGTCCGGGCGATCTTCTGCTGATCCAGAACGAAACCTCCGCTCAGGAGGCCGCTGCCCGTGCGGGGCGGGACAGGGGGCTCCGCGTCGCCTATTCCGCCGCGCCCTTCGAGGTGGAGGCCGTGCGCGCCGTCATGCCCTATCTCTCCCTCCTGCTCCTGAACGAGCTGGAGGCGCAGCAGCTTGAGCAAGCTCTGGGGCAGCCTCTCGCCACGCTGGGGATACCCGACATCGTGGTGACGAAGGGGGCGCGCGGTGCGAGCTGGATCACGGAAGGGGAGGAGATTGTGAGCGTCCCGGCCCATTTCGTCGATGTGGTGGATACGACCGGCGCGGGGGATTGCTTTGCGGGCTATCTTGTCGCGGCGCTGGATGAGGGCGCCGCGCCGGAGGCCGCCATGCGCCTTGCCGCCGCGGCGGCCGCGGTGCAGGTCGGGCGTCCCGGCGCCGGCGATGCCATGCCCTCCCGCATGGAGGTGGAGGCGTTTCTGGCCGCGCGCGGTCTCTAGCGGGCTGCGGGAAAAGTCCTGAAGCGTCATGCCTATGTGCCGGAAATCGGAAAATCTGCCCGGACGTATATAGATTTCCGGCTGGATTTTGTCAGATTGCGACCGATTTCCGCCCCAACATGCCAAAAGCCTTATTCAGCAGACTGCTGAAAAATTCCGAAGTCTCATGGCAATGGAAATCTGCCCGGGAATGCTCCGCATTGTGCAGATTTCCGGCTGAATTCCCTCAGATTGCGAAGGATTTCCGCTCCAGCGCAGACCTTAAGGCCTTTCAACAGCCTGCTGGCTGTTCTGCGCTCCCGCTTTGCAGGCGGCGGGCGGCGCGATCCTTGGCGTTGTGAAGGGGGATGTTCCGGCATTTCAGCAGGGGGAGGGAGGGCCGGTGCGGCCCTCCCCGGGGGATCCTGCGGGGCTCAGTTGCCGCGCGCGTTCCGCGTGGCGATCAGTTTCAGCCGCAGCGCGTTCAGCCGGATGAAGCCCGCCGCGTCCTTCTGGTCATAGGCGCCCGCGTCATCCTCGAAGGTCACATGCGCCTCCGAATAGAGCGATTCGTCGGACCAGCGCGCAACCGTCCGCGCGGAACCCTTGTAGAGCTTCACCCGCACGGTGCCGGAGACATGCTCCTGGCTCTTGTCGATGAGCGCCTGAAGCATCTCGCGCTCCGGGCTGAACCAGAAACCGTTGTAAATCAGCTCCGCATAGCGGGGCATGATCGAATCCTTCAGGTGTCCCGACCCGGAATCGAGGGTGATCTGCTCGATCCCGCGGTGTGCGACCAGCAGGATGGTGCCGCCCGGGGTTTCATAGATCCCGCGGGACTTCATGCCGACGAAACGGTTTTCCACCATGTCGAGACGGCCGACGCCATGCTTGCCGCCCAGCTCGTTCAGCCGGGTCAGGATCGTGGCCGGGCTGAGACGCTCGCCGTTCAGTGCGACCGCATCGCCCTTCTCGAAGGTGATCTCCACATACTCCGCCTCGTTCGGCGCATCCTCGGGATCGACGGTGCGCTGATAGACGTATCCCGGTGCTTCCTCGCCCGGATTCTCCAGCACCCGCCCCTCGGAGGAGGTGTGGAGCAGGTTCGCATCGACGGAGAACGGCGCTTCGCCCCGCTTGTTCTTGGCGATCGGGATCTGGTTCGCCTCGGCGAATTCCAGAAGCTTGGTGCGGCTGGTCAGCGACCATTCGCGCCAGGGCGCAATCACCTTGATATGCGGGTTCAGCGCATAGGCCGACAGCTCGAACCGGACCTGGTCGTTGCCCTTGCCGGTGGCGCCATGAGCCACGGCATCCGCCCCGGTCTGCTCCGCGATCTGGACCAGACGCTGTGCGATCAGCGGCCGCGCGATGGAGGTGCCGAGCAGATACTCGCCTTCATAGAGCGCATTCGCCCGGAACATCGGGAAGACGTAATCGCGCACGAATTCCTCGCGCAGGTCTTCGATATAGATGTTGGCGGGGTTGATCCCCAGCATCTCGGCCTTCTGGCGCGCGGGCTCGAGCTCCTCGCCCTGACCCAGATCAGCGGTAAAGGTGATGACCTCGCAGCCATACTCGGTCTGGAGCCATTTGAGGATAATGGACGTATCGAGCCCGCCCGAATAGGCGAGGACGACTTTTTTCGGTGCGGACATTGGGATTTTCCCCGGCGAACAACAATCCGCGCGGGTCTATGCCCTTTGCGCGCGAGGCTCAAGGAAAAGCGTCAGCAGGGCTTGAAGGAGGCCGCTCCTCCTTTAGTGTTTTCATGGCAGGCTGGCGCGGGGTGGCAATGTTTTCGGCGGACACGGAATGCGCGCGGCTCATGCGCGACCTTGACTGGTCGGCCAATCCGCTGGGGCCGCCCGAAACGTGGCCGACGGCGCTCAGGACGCTTGTGGGGATCATGCTCGGCTCCCGCCAGCCGATGTTCGTCGCCTGGGGTCCGCAGGAGATCATGCTGTACAACGACGCCTACGCACCCCTTTGCGGCGCGCGCCATCCGGCGATCGGGGTGCCCTTTCAGGTTCTCTGGGCGGATATCCTGAACGATGTCTATCCGATCCTGCAGGCCGCCTATGAGGGACGCTCGACCCATATGGAGGACATCCGCTTCCTCATGCACCGCAACGGCTACCCGGAGGAGACGCATTTCTCCTTCTCCTACACGCCGGTCCGGGATGAGCGGGGCGGGATCCCCGGCATGTTCTGCGCCTGCGACGAGATCACCGAACAGGTGCGCCAGCGGCGCGCGCAGGAGCAGGAGCGGGCGCTGCTTTACGAGGCCCTGCGCCTTTCTCCCGGCGCGACGGCCCTTGTCATGGGGCCGGATCATGTCTTCGCTTTGGCCAATGAGCGGTTTCTTTATCTCTGCGGCAAGGATTCCGGCATCATCGGGAAGCCCACCGCCGAGGTTCTGCCGGAGATCGTGGAACAGGGTTTCATTCGGCTGATGGATCAGGTCTTTGCCACCGGAACGCCGTACGAGGGCCGCGACCTCCCGATAGATCTGCTGCATGACGATCATTCCGAGATGACACGCCATTACGTCGATTTCGTCTATCAGCCCTTCGCCGACCCCATGACGGGGACGCGCGGCGTGCTCATTCAGGGCATCGACGTCACCGACCGGCGGGAGAAGGAGGAACGGCAGAGGATCATCGCCAACGAGCTGTCGCACCGGATGAAGAATCAGCTTGCCGTCGTACGGGCCGTGATCTCCCAGACGATCCGCCGGGCAAGCGACACGCGGGAGGCGGCGAAGGTGATCGACGGGCGTCTGATGGCGCTTGGCCGGGCGCAGAACCTGCTGCTCAACGCCGAGGCGGAGGAGAGCACCGTGGCCGCCGTCGTCCGTGCCGCGCTGTCGCCCTATGACGAGGCGAAAAGCTCGCGCTACAGCCTGAGCGGGCCGCATGTCGTGCTTGGCGGGCAGCTCGTGATGAGCCTGTCGCTCGTTGTGCATGAACTCGGAACCAATGCGCTCAAGCATGGCGCGTTTTCCGTGCCCGAAGGGCATGTGGATATCGTCTGGGCGCTGGAGGCGCTGCCGGAGGGGCGGCTTTTCACCTTCGACTGGCGGGAGAGGGGCGGCCCCCCGGTTTCCGAGCCGCTGACAAAGGGGAGCGGCTCGGGGCTGATCGCGGCGGGGCTGGGCACTTTCGGTGGCGAGGTGATCATGGATTTCGCGCCGGACGGCCTGCATTGCCGGATGAGTGCGCTTCTGGGCGGCGAGGGGATGATCGCCTGACGCGGCTTTACGTGCGGAAAGACCGGCGCTATTCGAATGGGCATGACCAGTTTCGCCGCCTCCGCCCGCTCCGCCACCGCCGCGCTCCGTGATCTCTTCCCGGAAACGCCGCTTCTGCGCAACGAACTGCTCTCCGCGCGGTATGACGCGGATATCTGGTTGAAGCGCGAGGATCTGACCCCCGTCCGGTCCTACAAGCTGCGCGGCGCCTTCAACGCGATGCGCAAGGTGATCGCCTCCAGCGGCGCGACCAGCGGGCATTTCGTCTGCGCGAGCGCGGGCAACCACGCACAGGGCGTGGCCTTCGCCTGCCGGCATTTCGGCGTGCGGGGCACGATCTTCATGCCAGTGACGACGCCGGATCAGAAGATCGAAAAGACCCGCATGTTCGGCGGCGACAATGTGACGATCGAGCTGACGGGCGACTATTTCGACCAGTCGCTGGCGGCGGCAAAGGAGTTCTGCGCCGAAATCCACGGGTATTTCCTGTCGCCCTTCGACGATGCCGACGTGATCGAGGGCCAGGCCTCGGTCGGGGTGGAGATCATGGATCAGCTCGACGGGCCTCCCGACATGGTGATCCTGCCGGTGGGCGGCGGCGGCCTTGCCTCCGGCGTGACGGGATATCTGCGCGAAGCCTCCCCGGAGACGACCTTCCGCTTCGTGGAGCCGCTGGGGGGGGCAAGCCTCCGGGCGGCGGTCAGGGCCGGACGGCCGGTGACGCTGCCCAAGGTGGACAGTTTCGTCGATGGCGCTGCCGTCGGACGGCTGGGCGATCTGACCTTCAGCCGCCTCCGCCATGTTCCGACGGATGACATCCTGCTCGCCCCGGAGGACCGGATCTGCACCACGATCCTCGAGATGCTGAATGTGGAGGGCATCGTGCTGGAGCCTGCCGGCGCGCTGTCGCTCGACGTCCTGCCCGAACTGGCCGACCAGATCCGCGGCAAGCGTGTGGTCTGCGTGACGTCGGGCGGCAACTTCGATTTCGAGCGGCTGCCGGAGGTGAAGGAGCGGGCGCAGCGATTCTCCGGCATCAAGAAATACCTGCTGCTCCGCCTGCCGCAGCGGCCGGGCGCGCTTCGGGATTTTCTGGGGCAGCTCGGCCCGCATGACGATGTGGCGCGCTTCGAATATCTGAAGAAATCCGCGCGGAATTTCGGCACGATCCTGATCGGCATCGAAACGCGCGCGCCGGGCGATTTCGCCACGCTGTTCGAGCGGCTCGACGCAGCGGGCTTCGTCTTTACCGATATCACCAATGACGAGGTCGTGGGTCAGTTCCTGATCTGACATCCCGGCGCGGAGAGAGCCATGAGCCGTCGCATATTCGGAACCCTGCCCGATGGGACGCAGGTGGAGGCGCTGACGCTCAGCGGGGGCGGTCTCCGGGCCGAGGTGCTGACCTACGGCGCGGTGGTGCGCGACCTTCGGCTGGAGGGCCATGCGCCCCCGCTGGTGCTGGGGTTCGAGACGCTGGAGGATTATCTCGGCCATTCGCGCAATCACGGCGCCACCTGCGGGCGGGTGGCGAACCGGATCGGCAACGGGCGGTTCTCTCTGGACGGGCGGGACTACGCGCTGGAGCTGAACGAAAAGGGCGTGACCCACAGCCATGGCGGCAGCCGCGGCATGGCGAAACGCGTCTGGAAGGTGGAGGAGCATGGAGCGGACCGGCTCACCCTCTCCATCCATGATCCGGCGGGGCAGGCAGGCTATCCGGGGGCCGTCGACTCGCTGTGCCACATGCGGCTTGCGGATGGTGGGCTGGAGATCACCTACGAATCGCGGGTGGATGCGCCGACGCTGGTGAACCTGTGCCACCATGGCTACTTCAACCTCGACGGCGGGCCGGACATCCTGAGCCACCGGATGCGCATCGACGCCGGGGCCTATCTCCCGGTGAACGCGCTGAAGGTGCCGACGGGAGAGATCGCGCCGGTGTCCGGCACGCCCTTCGACCTGCGGGACGCCACGATCCTTGGCGAGAGGATGGCGGAGGCCGGCATCGCGTTCGACCACAACTTCTGTCTCTCCGAGGGCAGGGTCGATCTGCGCCCCGTGGCCTGGGCGGAAAGCCCCGCCTCCGGCGTGACGCTGGAGGTGCTGACCACCGAACCCGGCGTGCAGCTGTTCTGTGCGGTGGGGATGGTGATCGGCGTTCCGGGTCTGGGGGGCAGGGATTACGGCTCGGCTGCGGGCTTCTGTCTGGAGACGCAGATCTGGCCCGATGCAATCAACCATCCGGGCTTCCCCGATCTTGTGCTGCGCCCCGGAGAGGTGCGCCGTCAGGCCACGGTCTATCGGTTTTCGCGCTGACGGGCGGACCGTCGAGAAACGCGGCCAGCGACGCCTGCCAGAGGGACCGCAGGGTTTCCACGGTAAGCCTCCCCGGTGCCGCCTCTCCTTCCGCGCAGAGGCGGGCAAAGGCCGAAAACCCCATGTTGAGCGCGCTGCCCCGCAGGAAGTGACAGGCCTCCGCTCCCGCGTTCTCCTCCGTCATGGCCGCAAGCGTCTCCTCCACCTCCGCGCGGAACACGTCGATAAGGATGTCAAAGGTTTGGGTGGAGAGGTCGCGCCTCAACACCGCCACGCGCCGCCAGTCGATCATGCCGTCCTCCCGCTTCGGAAGCACCTTACGCGCAGGAGCTTAATGGCCGGTTACGCCGCCGAGACCGCTCGGTTCATCGCGCGTTAAGGGTTTCCTGCGATAGCTTGAGCGATTTCGGAGGAACCCCTTTGCCCATGCCCATGCCCATTATGATGTCCCAGCCCGTCATGCCCCTTGCCCAGCCCCAGCGCTGGGGGGGGCGGACGGCGCTTGTCGTCGACGACAGCGGATTGCAGCGGCGGTTGCTGGCGGAGATGCTGACCGACTGGGGCTATGATGTACAGGAGGCGGAGACGGGGGAAGCGGCGCTGCTCCTCTCGCGTCAGCGGCGGTTCGATCTGGTCATCAGCGACTGGATGATGCCCGGCATGAACGGTCTCGACTTCTGCGAGGCGTTCCGGGCGCTGCCGGGGGAAAGCTACAGCTACTTCATCCTCGTCACCGCCAAGAGCGAGAAGAATGAGGTCGCCCACGGGCTGGATTGCGGGGCCGATGACTTCCTGACCAAGCCCGTAACCCCCGGGGAGCTCCGCGCCCGCATCGCGGCGGGAGAGCGGATCATCGACATGCAGCGGCGGCTCTCCGACAGCAACCGGCGGCTCAACGAGACGCTGGCGGAGGTGCGCGGCCTCTACAGCGCACTCGACCGTGATCTGGATGAGGCGCGCAAGCTGCAACAGGCGCTGGTGCGCGACCATTCGCGCGATTTCGGGCCAGCCGCCCTTTCGGTGCTCTTGCGGCCAAGCGGGCAGATCGGGGGGGATCTGGCGGGGTTCTTCCCGATCGGGCCCCGGCGGGTCGGGTTCTTCTCGGTCGATGTTGCGGGCCATGGTGTCGCCGCGGCGTTGATGATGGCGCGGCTTTCGGGGTTGTTCTCTCCGGGGGGCGGTGGCCAGAACGTGGCGCTGGTCCGCAACGAATACGGCACTCTCACCCCGCGCAGACCGCAGGAGGTCGCCGTCCACCTGAACCGGGTGTTTCTGGAGGAGATGGAGACGGAGCGGTATTTCACGATGATCTATGCCGACGCCGACATGGCCACCGGTTGCGTCACCTTCGTGCAGGCGGGCCATCCCAACCCGGCGATTATCCGGGCGAACGGCATGGTGGAGTTTCCGGGCGCGGGGGGCTTCCCCATCGGCCTGATCGCGGAGGCGGAGTACGAGGAGGTGACGGTGACGCTGCGGCCCAGTGACAGGATGCTGCTGCTCACCGATGGCGTGACAGAGTGCGGCGCGGCGGGGCAGGGCGTGATGGAGGAGCATCTGGCCGACATCCTCCGCCTCAACCGGCAGCTTGCCGGGCGGAAATTCCTCGAGTCGGTGATCTCCGATCTGGCGGAGTCCGTCGGTGGCGCGGATTTCCCCGACGACATCTCATGCACGCTTTACGAGTTCGGCCGGAGGGAGGATGCCTAGCCCTCAGCCCTCAGCCCTCAGCCCTCAGCCCTCAGCCCTCAGCCCTCAGCCCTCCCCTTCGAATCGGTAGATCGACAGGCTGCGCTCCTGCTCGTTGATCGCCAACCGGCGGTTGATCGGCGCATGGGCGCGGGAGGCGCAGTTGGGACGCTCGCAAAGGTAGCAGTTCAGGCCCACATCCGTCGGTACGGTCCGTTCGAGGTTCATCTGGTCGGCATGGATGAGACGCGGCGCATAGGCGATGTCGCAGCCCAGCCCTATGGCCAGTTTCGGCGCGGGCTGGTCGAAGGTGCCGCCGGTCCGCGTGACCGTCCGCGCGATGGAGAAGTAGCTCGCGCCATCCGGCATGCGGATGACCTGCGTCAGAACCTTGTCCGGGGCCTCGAAGGCCGCATGGATGTTCCATAGCGGGCAGGTGCCGCCGAATTTGGAAAAGGGGAAACGCCCGGCGCTGAACCGTTTGGAGACATTGCCCGCCCGGTCCACCCGCACGAAGAAGAAGGGCACCCCCCGCGCATCCGCACGTTGCAGCGTGGACATGCGGTGGGCCGTCTGCTCGTAGCTTGTGCCGAAGCGGTGGCTGAGCAGTTCCACGTCATAGCGCGCCGATTCGCAGGCGGCGAGGAACCGGCGATAGGGCATCAGCAGGGCGGCGGCGAAGTAGTTGAACAGGCTCACACGGGCGAGCCGCATCGCCTCCCCCTCCATTCCCGAATCGGCGAGCGTCGCCTCGATCACCGGCTCGTGCTCCAGTCGCGCCAGCAGAACGGCGATCTGGAACCGGCGGCTTGCCTGCCCCAGAAGCTCGGAGAGCATGAGCTCCCGCCGGTGCATCTCGAACCGCCGCAACCGCCCCGAGAGCACATCGCCCGGCAGGATGCGGACGCGGATGCCGTGGGCCCGAAGCCGTTCCGTCAGCACGGTATTCGGCTCTCCCCGGTGGAGGCCCAAGTCCTCCGCCATCGCTTCTGCCGCGCGGTCCACCTCGTCGATGTAGTTCCGGCGGTCGTAGAACCACAGGCGTACATCCTCCACGGGGCGGGAGCCTTCCTCCAGCACCTGCACCTTGTCCCGGTCGATGAGGGGATTGTCCCCCGACTGACTGCGCAGGATTACCCGCCGGTAGCGCTCGTGCAGACGGACGAGCGCGCCGGCCACTCCCGGTGCCGCATGGAGCGCCTGCTCGATCTCCGTGCGGGTGACATGCGCGGCTTCCAGCGCCGGATCCTTCAGCGTTGCCGTCAGGTCGGTCGCAAGTTGCGTATCATGGCTCGGGGCGAGTTCGGCGACGTTCAGGTCGAACACTTCGGCGAGTCGCATGAGCAGCCGCGCGCTGGCAGGACGCTGGTCGGCTTCGATGAGCGTGATGTAGCTCGGGCTCACGCGGAGCTGTTCGGCCATCTGCGCCTGTGTAAGCCCGAGGTTCTGGCGCAGCGCCTTCAACCGGGGGCCGATGATGAGCTTTTCGCCTCGCGCCATTACTTACAAACCTTACAAAATCCACGTTTCAGCCACGACACAACTGACAACACGACCTCATTCACACAAGTAACGATGCATCTCATGCTGCGTGTGCGGCATTACATTACTAACATGACATAACGAATCGTGCTTGTCCTGCACGAAAGGAGAATCGCCATGTCCCTTGATCTTGCCGCCCCTTCGATCGCGACCCGTCCGGTGTTCCTGCGTGTGGTGCGGGGACAGGATCGGGTGCTGACCCCGGACGCGACTGCCTTCATCGCGGAGCTGCAGGCGCGTTTCGGCTCCAAGCTCCATGCGCTGATGGTCGCCCGACAGCGCCGGCAGGAGCGTTACGACGACGGCCGTCTGCCCGACTATCTGGAGGAGACGGTGACGATCCGCCGTGGCATCTGGTCCGCCGCGCGGGTGCCGGATGTTCTGGCCGACCGCCGGGTCGAGATCACCGGCCCGGTTGACCGCAAGATGATGATCAACGCCCTGAACTCCGGCGCGAAGGTCTTCATGGCCGATTTCGAGGATGCGACCTCGCCCAGCTTCACCAATATCATCGCGGGGCATGTCAACATGCTCGACTACCGCGATGGCACGCTGGAGCTCGACGATGCGGAGACGGGCAAGTCCTACCGCGTGGGCGATACCCCGGCGGTGCTGATCGTGCGTCCGCGCGGGCTGCATCTGGACGAGGCGAACATGATGATCGGGGGCTATGCCGTCTCCGCCGCGCTGTTCGACTTCGGGCTGAACATCTTCCACAACGGGCGCGCGCTGGCGGCGACGGGGCGGGGGCCGTTCTATTACCTGCCGAAGCTGGAGGGCCACCGCGAGGCGCGTTTCTGGAACGAGGTCTTTGTCTTCGCGCAGGATCGCCTCGGCATTCCGCAGGGCACGATCAAGGCCACCGTGCTGATCGAGACGCTGCCCGCCGCCTTCGAGATGGATGAGATCGTCTGGGAGCTGAAGGACCATATCGCCGGGCTGAACTCCGGGCGCTGGGACTACATCTTCAGCTACATCAAATCCCTGCGGAACCATTCCGCCTATGTCCTGCCCGACCGGGCGCAGGTCACGATGGATCGCGCCTTCCTGGCCACCTATGCGGCGCGGGTCGTGAAGGTCTGCCACCGCCGCGGCATTCACGCCATGGGCGGCATGGCCGCACAGATCCCGGTGAAGAACGACCCGGTCGCGAACGAGGCCGCCTTTGCCAAGGTCCGGGCGGACAAGCTGCGCGAAGTGGGCATGGGTTTCGACGGCACCTGGGTCGCCCATCCCGATCTGGTTCCGGTCGCCATGGAGGTGTTCGATGCCGAGATGCCCGGCCCGAACCAGATCCGCAAACCGCGTCAGGAATGGCGGATCGAACCGGCCATGCTGCTGAAGCCGACGGAGGGCACGATCACGGAGGCGGGTGTCCGCACCAATGTTTCCGTGGCCATCGAATATCTGGCGCAGTGGCTGTCGGGCCGTGGCGCGGTGCCGATCCACAACCTGATGGAAGATGCCGCGACGGCGGAAATCTCGCGCGCCCAGATCTGGCAGTGGATCCGCCATTCCGCCAGCGTCGCCCTCAGCGCGGGCGGCGAGCGGACGATGAGCCGCGAATGGCTGGCGGAACTGGTGCAGGAGGAGATCGTCTCCATCCTCGACCGGATCGGTCCGAACGCCTTCCACCGGGGGCGCTACGCCTCCGCCGCGCGAATCTTCCAGGAGGCGGCCGCCGCCGAGGTGCTGCCCGATTTCATCACGCTGCCAGCCTATGACGTGCTGAACGCGCTCGACTGACAAACCGGGCGGGCGCCCCACCGCCCGCCTCTCCCCGACAATTTCGACAGTGAAAGGACCCAAGATGGCCCGCAAGACCTATGCAGAACTCGAAGCCGAGACGCTTGCCCGCTACCCCTCCGGCCAGACGCCCGGCGGCGTGACGGTTGAGGATATCGTCCAGCTCAAGCTGCAGAACACCTATTCCACCCATCTCGACATTGCCCGCGACATGGCGACGGTGATGCGGGAGGACATGGCGGCCTATGATGCCGACCCGACGCAGTTCACCCAGTCGCTGGGCTGCTGGTCCGGCTTCCACGCGCAGCAGATGATCAAGTCGGTCAAGCGTCTGCGGGGCACGACGAAACGGGCCTATGTCTATCTGTCGGGCTGGATGGTCGCGGGTCTGCGCAACCGCTGGGGCCACCTGCCGGACCAGTCCATGCATGAAAAGACCGCCGTCGCGGATCTGATCGAGGAGATCTACACCTCGCTGCGTCAGGCGGATGAAGTGGCGCTAAACGATCTGTTCAAGGATCTGAAGACCGCGCGTGCCAAGGGCGACCAGGTGGCCGAGAAGAAGGCGATCGAGGCGATCGACACCTTCGAATCGCATGTCGTGCCGATCATCGCCGATATCGACGCGGGCTTCGGCAACGAGCACGCCACCTATCTGCTGGCGAAGGAGCTCATCAAGGCCGGCGCCTGCTGTCTCCAGATCGAGAACCAGGTGTCGGATGCCAAGCAGTGCGGCCACCAGGACGGCAAGGTCACCGTGCCGCGCGAGGACTTCATCGAGAAGCTCCGTGCCTGCCGCCTCGCCTTCGAGGAACTGGGCGTGGATGAGGGCGTGATCGTGGCCCGGACCGACAGCCTCGGCGCCGGCCTGACGCAGAAACTCCCCGTCAGCCAGCATCCGGGCGACCTCGCTTCCGAATATCTGAAGTGGGTCGAGGTGGAGCCGGTGGCCGAAGGCAACCTGCCCGCCGATGGCGAAGTGCTGATGGTGAGCGAGGGCAAGCTGGTGAAGCCGGTGCGCCTGCCGAACGGCCTTTACAAGTTCAAGGACGGCTCCGGCCGGTCGCGGGTGGTCGAGGACTGCATCGCCTCGCTCAACGATGGCGGCGCCGACCTGATCTGGATCGAGACGGATACGCCCAACGTGGCGGAGATCGCCGGCATGGTTGCCGACATCCGCGCCAAGGCTCCCCACGCCAAGCTGACCTACAACAACTCGCCCTCGTTCAACTGGACGCTCAACCTCCGCAAGCAGGTCCGCAACGAGTGGCTGAAGGAGGGCCGGATCAAGGAAGCCGACTACCCGGAGGGCAACGAGCTGATGAAGGCGGAGTTCGACGCGACCGATCTGGGCCGCGAGGCGGATGCCCGCCTGCAGAACTTCCAGTTCGACATCTCCACCAAGGCGGGCGTGTTCCACAACCTCATCACCCTGCCGACCTTCCACCTCACCGCGAAATCGGTGGACGAGCTCAGCCGCGGCTACTTCGGCGAGGACAAGATGCTCGCCTATGTCGCGACCGTGCAGCGTGAGGAAATCCGTCGCGGCATCTCCGCCGTGAAGCACCAGCACGAGGTCGGCTCCGATCTGGGCGACACGTTCAAGGAGATGGTGGCGGGTGAGCGCGCGCTGAAGGCCGGTGGCCATGGCAACACCATGAACCAGTTCGCCGCCGAGTAAGCTCCCTCGTCGGTGATCGTCGGGCCGCCCGTGGAGGAAACTCCACGGGCGGTTCGCATCTGGACATGTCCCGGCGAACGCAGTGCCTAGCAGAGCGGCAGGACAAAGACCGCCCAGAAGCAGAATACCGTCGCCACGAGCGCCGCGATGAACATCAGGCGCGCGACCCGGGCCAGCGGTTCCTCTCCCCCCGCGGGGCGGAGGAGAAACAGCGCGGCGAAGGTCAGCGCGAGAATGCCCGCCAGCACCGCGCGGAGGAGCGAGGTCGTCAGGAATACCCGCCCCTCCCATCCCAGCGCGCAGCCGGTGGCGTGCGTCCCGTAGAGCAGGACGAAGGCGATGCTCCAGATCACGAAGGGTCCGACGAGCGCCGCGAATCCGGCCAGCGGACGCAGCCCGATCATAGCGGCACCGTTTGCGACAGATGGGTGAGCGCATAGAGGAACCCGACCGCGATCACGGCCACCAGCGCGGTGTAATCCTGCCAGAGCCTGCCGATCGTCAGATCCGCCCGCCGCGCCGTGGAGACATAGCCCGCCCGGACGCGCCAGATGCCATAGGCCGCAAAAAGCGCGCCCAGTCCGACATGCAGCGCGGCATAGGCGAGAACCGCCGCCATGCTCGCCAGAGCGGCGTGGGAGGTGGGGGCGGGAACCGCAAGGATCAGCCCCACGAGCGCCGCAAGCCCCGCAAGCTGGCAGACAAGCGTCAGCGCCAGCAACGGCATCTCTCCCCCCCACTCCGCCAGACGGGCGGCGAGCGCGGCGATCACCGGGGCGGCCAGCGCCACCAGCACCCAGGGAACCGGCGGAACGGGAAAGTCCGGCGGCGGCCATCCGGGAGCGGAAAGCCACAGGAACAGCCCGCCGAACAGGAGCGCGGCATAGGCCGTGGCATCGGCGGCGATCGTCGCCGCCATGGCCCACCATGTCAGCGGGCGGGAGACTTCGGCATGAAGCGGGAGCCGCGCGCCCAAGCCCGCATCCAGCCTGCCGTGATCGCGGCGGAACTCCCCCCGCACGGTCCAGCACAGAAACAGCGCCACCACCAGCGCAATGCCGAGGGGCGGCCACCAGTAGAGCTTGAAGATCAGCGCGAGGAAAACCGTCCCCGTCGCCAGCGCGGTATAGAGCGGCAGAAAGGTCTGACGGGGGAGAAGCGCGATATGCTCCGGCTCCGCATCGGCGGCCCCGGTCACCAGCGTCTCCATCCAACCGTTGCGCGGCGTGGGCAGGTAGCCTTCGCCCTCTGCCAGCGCGGGCCCGATGTCGCGGGGGCGGAGCCGGTCGGCATTCGCCGCGATCCGGGGCAGGGCGGGGAAGTTGTAGCTGGGCGCGGGCAGCTTCGGCACCGCCCAGTCCAGCGTTCCGGCCCCCCAGGGGTCCGGCTCCGTCTGCCGCCCGTAACGCAGGGTCAGCGCGATATCGACGATCACCAGCATGAACCCGCCCGTCATCACGAAACTGCCGATGGAGGAGATGAGGTTGAACACCTCCCACCCGGTATCCGCGGTGTAATGGTCCACCCGGCGCGGCATCCCGAGCAGCCCGGTAAGGTGCATGATGAAGAAGGTCAGGTTGAAGCCGATGAAGATCAGCCAGAAGGCGGGCCGGGCCAGCCGCCCGTCCGGCATCCGCCCGGTAAGCGCCGGCAGCCAGTAATAGGCGGCCGCCATCATCGGAAACAGAAAGCCGCCGACCAGCACGTAGTGCAGATGCGCGACGACGAAATGGCTGTCATGGGCCTGCCAGTCGAAGGGCACGACCGCCAGCATCACCCCCGTCAGCCCGCCGATCACAAAGACGAAGAAGAAGCCGAAGACATGCAGCATCGGCAGTTCAAGCCTTGGCCGCCCGGTGGCCAGCGTGCCGATCCATGCGAAAATCTGCACAGCCGTCGGGATCGCCACCACGGCGGAGGCGGCGGAAAAGAAGGCGAGCGACAGATGCGGCAGGCCGACCGTGTACATGTGGTGGACCCAGAGGCCGAAGGAGAGAAACCCCATCGACAGCACTGCCGCGATCACCATGCGCCGCCCCGCCAGCGGCCGCCCGGCAAAGACGGGGAGGAGGGTGGAGAGCGCGCCCGCCGCGGGCAGGAAGATGATATAGACCTCCGGGTGGCCGAACAGCCAGAAGAGGTGCTGCCAGAGCAGCGGATCGCCGCCGCGCGTCGGATCGAAGAACGGCAGGCCGAAGGCACGCTCCGCCTCCAGCAGCAGGGAGCCGACGATCAGCGGCGGGAAGCCCAGCACCATCATCGCCGCGACGACCAGCATGTACCAGGCGAAGATCGGCATCCGGTCCAGCGTCATGCCGGGGGCGCGCATCTTCAGGATCGTCACCACGATCTCCACCGCGGCGGACAGGGCGGAGATCTCCACGAAGGTGATGCCCAGCAGCCAGATATCCGCGTTCACCCCCGGCGAATAGGTCGCGGAGGAAAGCGGCGTGTACATGAACCATCCATCCTTCGGCGCATAACCCGCGATCAGCGCCGCGATGAGGATCGCCCCGCCGAACAGGTAGCACCAGTAGCCGTAGGCCGACATGCGCGGAAAGGCGAGGTCGCGCGCGCCGAGCATCTTCGGCAGGAAGTAGATGGCGAACCCCTCGAAGAACGGAATGGCGAACAGGAACATCATCACCGTGCCATGCATGGTGAAGACCTGCGCATAGCTTTCGGCATCCAGAAACGGGCTGCGGGTGGTGGCGAGCTGCGCGCGGATCAGCATGGCTAGCAGCCCTCCGATGGTGAAGAACACGAGCGACGTCAGGATGAACCGCATCCCGACGACGGAGTGGTTCACCGCCGAGAGCCGCCGCCAGCCATGGCCGGAGGTCCAGATCCGCTCCAGCTCCCTGTCCCTCCGGGCGGCCTCGGGCGTGGGGATCTGGCGGCTGCGGGGCCGCGCGTCGGGGCGTCCGTCGGGCAGCACGCTCATTCGGAACCTCCGGTCAGGCGTTCGAACTCCGCCACGGGAACCGCGCGGATGAGGAAGGGCATCATCGCATGGCCCGGCCCGCAGTATTCGGCGCAGACCCCGCCGAACTCCCCCGCATCGTCCGCGATGAGGCGCAGCCGGTTCACATGGCCCGGTATCGCGTCGAGCTTGCCTGCAAGGCGCGGCACCCAGAAGGAGTGGATCACGTCGGCGCTGGTCAGCCGGAACTCCACCGGCTGGCCTACGGGAATGGCGATGCCGTTTTCTTCGGGCGGCAGATCGGGACGGTCGGCATAGCGGAAGGTCCAGGACCATTGCCGTGCCTCCGCCTCGATCACCAGCGGTTCCGCGCCGCGCATGATCGCGCGCTCCCCGACAACGAAGCCGATGCCGACCAGCAGCGTCAGCACGGCGAGCGGCAGGGCGAAGCCGCCCCAGACGAACCAGCGCCCGACAGGCACCTGCCCGAGTCGCCCGGGCCTGAGCAACGCGGTCAGGAAGAACCCCATGACGATGGCGAAAGCCAGACCGGAGGCCGCCAGCATCGCCCACCACAGAAAGGCGATGTCCCCCGCCACGCGCCCGCCCGGCGCCAGCGTGGAGAGGGGGCCGCCGCAGGCGGTGAGCGGAAACGTCGCAAGCAGGAACCGACCGCTCCGTCCCGCCGTTCGGAGAGAACGCCACAGGAGAGACAGCCGATGAACGATACCGCCCGCGAGCCGCAGGACGAGGACGACCCGGTCATGGCGGAGGTCGCCGCCGAGACGACGGAATCGGTCGTGGCCTTTGCCGGGCACCCGATTCACGCCATGCTGGTGCATTTCCCCATCGCCCTGACGATGACCGTTCTCGGGGCCGATCTGCTCTACTGGTGGAACGGCGATCCGTTCTGGGCGCGGGCGGCGATCTGGATGGTCGGCCTCGGCTTCCTCTCCGGCGCGCTGGCGGGGCTGGCGGGGCTGGTGGAAATCCTTGCCGTTCCGGGCATCAGGACGCGGGTCGGGAGCTGGAGTCACGGGGTGGCGGGCCTCATGCTGATCTCGCTTCTCGGGTTGAACTGGGGGTTCAGGTTTCAGGGCGGCGACGTGATGCCCGTAGGGATCCTGCTGTCGCTTCTCTCCGCGATCGTGGCGGGGGCTGCGGGCTGGCATGGCGGCAAGCTCATCTTCCATCACGGGATCGGCCTCATTCAGGGCGAAGAGACGGAAGCCCGGGAAACCGCTCCGACAGGGCGCCGGGACGCAGAAACGGCAGATCGGGAGGCGTAAGCACTGGCTTGCCGAGGACAAGAAACAGGATGGCCCCGACAGTGCCAATCAGCAGGAAAAGCGACAGGAGGCCCAGCCAGCTCGGATAGCGGGCTTCCTCTCCGAACACCTTGAGGATCCGCGCGGCGGCCAGGCCATGCATCATGCAAAGGACAGCCACAAAGGCGAGCTTTGCCGCGAACCACGGCGCATAGACCTGCGCCAGAAAGATCAGCGCAGTGCCCGAGATGACCGCGATGGCCGCGGCGGGGGAGAGAAACGCCAGGTAATAATACCGGGTCGCGCGGTGCAGGTTGTGGAGCGCCGCTTCTCCGGCCACGTGGTTTCGCCGCATCAGCATCGGCGGCAGCGCCATGAGACCGAAGGCCCAGAGGGAGATTGCGGCAATGTGGATGAGCTTCACCCAGGCGACGATCATGCCGCGCGCCCGCGCCGGCCAAGCAGTCCGCCCAGCCGCCAGAGCGCGACGCCGAGATAGGGCAGCGCGGCCGGAACCCACATGATGAGCCCCGCGAGCTGCTGATCCTCAAGCGGCGACAGGCCATAAGGCGCCGTTGTCGCCAGATGCGGGGCAAAGAGCGGACGCCCGGCAAAGACCAGCAGCGCCCCCAGCAGACCCATCTGCATCGTGACGCCCAGCAGCAGCAGGATCGCCCGCCCCGCTGCGGTTGCCGGCGACAGCATCGCGCGCCAGAGCCAGACGGCGGAGCCGAGGAGCGTCGCCTCCATCAGCCAGTATGCGGCGTCGGAGGACAGCGCCCAGCCATAGGGACCGGGCGTATGCCAGAGCCACAATGTCGCCGCATGGACCAGAAAGGCCAGCTCCCCCCCGCGACCCGTGCTCCGCGGCAGGCAGAGCGCCAGAAGCGGCGCTGCGATGGAGACGAGGAGCACGTGATGCGCCACGCGCGCGGAAAACAGCGCCGTGGACAGGGCGCAGAGCGGCGATACGAAAGCGACGAACAGCACCCCGGCCGCCGCGATCCCCGCGCGCGACCGCGCATGAGGCGACCACAAGGCCAGCAGCAGGATCGGAGCCATGACCAGCGGATCCGCGTTCCAGCTCAGCCACAGGGCCTCCGGGGCGGGTGCGGGCCCGCAATAGGGCGTCATGCTGCTCCTCCCATGCGTGATACTCCGTCGTGACCTGCTGCCGGTGATCGCCAACGTGGGAGGGCGGGAGCGGTTCCCCCGTCGGGTGCCGAAGGCTCATCTGTCGCAGGCGGGCCACGAGACTCACTTGCCCGGAGACAGAGAGAAGCGGAAGATGATCGCATTTCCACAAGTCATTTACGGGGAGAGAGCCATGCCGGATTTCAAACTTACCGAAGTGCCCGGGCTTGTCGTGGGCGGTGACATCGCGCGGCTGGAGGAGGCGACCGCGGCGGTGGAGGAGGCGCTGAACGATCCTCTGGCGGATGCGACGGCGCTGACGCGGGAGCTCGACCGGACCCTGCTCCGGGAGGAGACGCGCTGCGACCTGGATCTGCCGCCATCGGAGGTCTATTCCGTCATCGTGGGGGATCAGCTCGTCTATCGCTGCTACCATAACCCGCCCCACGAACTCCTCCGTTGAGATGTGGGAGAAGTTTCAGGCGCTTGCCCCTGTGCTGGTCGGGGTGTTCCTCGGCGTCTATATCCAGTTCCTGCCCGGTTGGGGGAGTGTCGGCTGGACATTCGCGGCGCTGCTCGCAGGGATGCTGGCGATGGGGCTTGCCACCGCCTTGCTGGCGAGATGGCCGCGCACCGCCGTCTGCCTCATGCAGGTGGGCTTTCTGGCGCCCATTACGCTCATCGCGCTCACCACCTGCGCGACGACGTGGCTGTCGCTGCATTTCGCCGACTGGATGGGGCTGAAAGCGCATATCCCCGACCAGAAGCAGATGGAAACCGCGACAGGCGTGCTTCTGGGCGCGGTGAATGCCTTCATCGCCGGGGCATGGCTTGACGATGCGCGCAAGCCCGGAAGCCGGATCTGGCCCGCGGGGCAGGCCAAGGCCGCCTTCAGCGCGGCCTTCACCGATCCGCTGAAGGCATGGCGCGCCTCGCTGCCGCCCGTGACGGGGGCCGCAGCCACGATCGCGCGCCGCAACGAGGTGACAAGGGTGATCGAGGCGGTCTATGAAACGCGGGTCAGCGGCGGTGGACCGGAGGGTTGGGATCTGCCGGCGCTTCTTGAACGTATCGCCCTGATCCGGGAAGCCCTCGTCCCCGGACGAACCTGAGAGCCTCCATGCCCCTCACCGATGCCGCCCGGATCATCGCCACGCCCGCCTTCACCCGCGCCTCAGCCATCCTGCGCCGTGATCACGACAGGTTCGTGGAGGATATCGTGGCCCTGACGGAGATCCCGGCGCCCCCCTTCAAGGAGGTGCGCCGTGCCGAGATCTACCGCGACCTGATGATCCAGCACGGCCTGCATGATGTGAAGCTGGACGGCATCGGCAATGTCACCGGCCTTCGTCCGGGGAAGGCGCCGGGCCGGAAGGGGATGGTCGTGGCCTCCGCCCATCTCGACACGGTTTTCCCGGAAGGGACCGACACCACCGTCCGGCGCGAGGGGACAAAGCTGTTTGCCCCCGGCGTGGGTGACGACACCCGCGGTCTGGCGGCGCTTCTTGCCTTCATGCGGGCGCTGGATGCGGCGGGGATCGAGACGGCGGAGGACATCCTCTTCGTGGCCGATGTGGGGGAGGAGGGTCAGGGCGACCTGCGCGGCATCCGCCACCTGTTCACCGAAGGAGAGTATCGCGACCGGATCGGGGCGTTCTTCACCTTCGACGGCCCGGAGATGGGCAAGCTCGTCACCTCCGCCATCGGCTCCCATCGCTACCGCGTCACCTTCCGGGGGCCGGGGGGACACAGCCTGAATGCCTTCGGCACGGTCAGCCCGGCCTATGCCATGGCGGCGCTGGTCGCTGGCATGGGGCAGATCGTCGTGCCGGAGACCCCGCGCACGACCTTCTCCTGTTCCGTTTTCGGGGGCGGCAGTTCCATCAACGCCATCCCGGAGGAGGTCTGGGTGGAGATCGACCTCCGCTCGGCCTCGCCGGAGGAACTGGCGAAACTCGACGCGCGGATGCGGGCGCTGGTGCAGGAGGCCGTCGCCGCCGAGAACGCCCGCCGCGAGACGCGGAGCGGCAGCATCACGGCCGAGGTGACGCAGATCGGTAACCGCCCGGCCGGCGCCACGCGCGAGGATGCCCCGATCGTCGAGGCCTGCAAGGCCGCGCTCCGTGCGCACGGGCTGGATTTCGTCACGGCGGCGTCCTCCACGGATGCCAACATCCCGATGAGCCTCGGCATCCCGGCGGTCATGATCGGCACCGGCGGTCATGGTGACCGATATCACTCGGTGGATGAATGGATCGATGTGGAACCGGAGGCGAGCAGCAAGGGCCTCTCCACCGGTTTCGCCGCGCTGATCGCGGTTGCCGGGCTTGTGGAGGGCTAGCAGGCTTCCGCATCGGAGATCGGCGCGGGCTTGCGTCGTCCGGAAATCGGGTTCGGTCAAGCCAGAACTTGCGGTTTCCGTAACGATCTCCAGATCGGGGCGACATATCCGCCTCGGGCAGCAGCGCCCCGGGGCGCTTTCCCAGCATCCCGTCAGGGCCGCTCCCGGCGGCCCGTGCGTGGGCGGCCTGGCCTACCGTGAGGCTCAGGCGCTGGGCTGCTTCCGGCGCTGCTCCCTCTCCAATATCGGGTGTCTGCGGTGACCCGGGAGGCGTTTCATGTGCTTTCGTGTCTTGTGTTGTCTGGCCTGCTGAGTATGGCCTTCTCAGGCACTCAGGCACTCAGGCACTCAGGCACTCAGGCACTCAGGCACTCAGGC